>NZ_JBEIAC010000002.1:0-487854 GCF_040240335.1 Brenneria sp. L4-2C
GCGCCTTCCCCGTACTGATGTCCACATCCTTTCTCGACACCAGCGACACGCTCTCCTCCCCCGACGAAATATGCAC
Organism: Brenneria sp. L4-2C; assembly: GCF_040240335.1. Taxonomy (NCBI): domain Bacteria; kingdom Pseudomonadati; phylum Pseudomonadota; class Gammaproteobacteria; order Enterobacterales; family Pectobacteriaceae; genus Brenneria; species Brenneria sp. L4-2C. The sequence goes on from NZ_JBEIAC010000002.1 coordinate 77, forward strand.
CTGCTTCGGACTCACCACCCCTATCCCTTCCGGACCGTGCATCAACACCCCTGCCTGCGCCAGTCCACTCAGACTTTGCACCAGCGCCGACTGGCTGCCGCTCTCCCCCTCTTCCGCCTTCGCTATCCCCGCACCCGACTGCAACGTCCTCGCCAGCGACAGCGCCTGCTCCAACTGCTCTATCGCCGCCGTCATATCCAGCGCCTCGCCCTGCGCGCCTGCCTGTTCGTCCGCGCTGATGAACAGCCCTTTCCCCGCCCGTATCGCGCCCCACTGGTCGGTGCGCAGCTCAAACCCTTCTCCCCGCTGCCGACGGGTACTGTCCACCAGGTGTCCCAGGTTCAGCTGCGACTTGCCGCCGTACTCGGTCGACAGCTTGATATGCTCTTTGCCCCGCTCGTCCTCCATCCGCAGCTTGTTGTTCGCCGGCGTGCGGATGACGTTGCGCTTGTTGTTCGCCTGCGTTACGTGGTCCGGGTGTCTGGAGTCGTGCAGCGCATACGCAATGTACGGCCGGTCCGGGTTGCCCTCCCCGAACGCTATCGCCACCTCCGTTCCCGCTATCAGCGGCAGGTGCATGCCGTAGGTGTCCCCGCTGTACGGCTTCGCCAGCCGCACCCACAGGCTTTCATAACCCGTCTTCCAGTTGTCCAGGTCGAAGTCGAACTTCACCCGGTAACGCCCCTGCTTGTCCAGATGCGCGTAAGCGTCGCCCTGCGTGATGCTCGTCACCCGCGCCGGCAGCGTTCCCGCTATCGTCGGCCGGGGCTCCGGCGTGGGACGAAAACCCACCGTCTCGCTGTACGGTATGCCGGTAAATGTCAGCGTATAGCTGCTGTCCCGCCGCGCCCCGGCGCTGACCGTGGTGATGAGCACCCCGCTGGCGAAGCTGTCCGGCGCCGCGCCGTCGATTTCCAGCATCTGCCCCGGCGTCAGCGTCGAGGCATTGCTCTCTCCGCGCAGCTGGTGTTGCTGGTTCAGCAGCCGCTCATGCCGCAGCCGCGCGTAGAAATTGCCCCCTTCCGCCGTCTCGCCTGACGACTCCTCGCCGCTTTCCCCGTCCAGCGTCAGGTAGTGGTCGCCGTAACGGTACACCTGACCGTAAGCACCCTCCCCGCCGCCGGTCACGTCCGCCTCGGTCTGCAAGCCCTCTCCCGCCTGCCGGTAGTTGTAATCCTTCACCCGCACCGACTGGCTGACCACCTGGTGCGTCGAGTTCAGCCCCCACACCGACTCCACCCCGTTGTCGTTCATCCCCGACGGGCTGCGCAGCGGCAATCGCACGTCAAACTGGTAGAACTGCTGGTCGTCGGCGAACACCACCACCTCCCGCTTCAGCCGCGCGTCCATCTCGAAGCGATACCAGATGCCCACCTCCGCCAGCAGCCGCTCGATAAACGCCCGGTCGCTCTCCTGCCACTGCATCACCTGCTCGCGTTGCGGGTAGCGGTTGCGCAGGCGGAACTCGAACTGCCAGCCTTCGAACTGATGCTGTTGGCGCAATATCTGCTCGACTATCTCCGGCACCGACTGATGCTGGTATATCGCCGGGCGACCGGCATTGCCCAGCAGCGCCAGATGCGGCTCCAGCGTCAGCCGGTAACGCACCTCGTCCGCCGAGGCCGACAGCCGCTGAAACTGCGTCACCACCCCATGCACCGCACGCGGCGGCGTGGCGTCAGGCAGCGTGATGCCGCCCAGCTGCCTGCCCGGCGGATTGAAGGTAAAGGAGGCGTCCTGCAACAGCATCTCGCCGGGGGCGATGTCGCGGCCGCTGGTAAAGGTTATCTGGTAGCAGTAGGTCTGGCTCAGCCCCTCGCTGGCGGTAAAGGACTCCACGTCCAGGTCGGCGCAGCCAAAGACGGACAGTTGATAACGGGCGAGCGTGGCGGTTAACGAAGAAAAAGACGAGGGTATGGCGTAATTGCGCTCCATGCGGTTTCCTTTTTATGTCCATTGAGAAATTTTATGGCGCGCATTATGCAGAAAATATGATCAGATCGGCAAGACATTTTCGGCAGGAAAGTTTAAAAAAATTAACTTAAAATCATATTGTTATAATTAAAATAATATCATTTATCATTATTTCAAAATAAAGAATTAAATAGCGCGCCGCGTTTCCCCGTTTTAATTGCAACGCATAGCGGTATTACGATTAAACGACCGATCGGCAAAGGGGCGTCGCGAGTGGGATTCCCCATCGCGATCCGCCCGGTCGTCGAAGGTAAAAGAGATAAATCAGGCTTGATGCGCCAGGGCCGGCAAATAATCAGCGGTTTCTTCGGCACGGAAGCAATGCGCCGTGAGATTCGGCAGCAGCGATCGAGGCGTTATAGCGTTCGAGGCGTTTTATTGAGAGGGCGTCGCTGGAAAGGCGTGTGGGGCGAATTCACCGGTCATGATGCCGGCGATCGCAGCATGCCGATAATTATTTTTTCGCGTCTTTGCGCGCCAACGCGCCGCTGAGAAACAGCTGGACGCCATTGTTGACCATCTGCTTGATTTTCGCGCGCGTGAAACGCGGCAGCTCGCGCTGATAGAGCAGCGCATCGGTTTCGGCTTTCACCAGCGCGGTAAACTGCATGGCCAGCAGCATCGGATCGCCGTCAATCAACTCTCCTTTTTGCACCGCCTCGGCCATCGTCTGGGCCAGCTGTTCCATACTTTGCCGAATGCCGGATTCGCGAAACAGGATCCCGATGTCCGAATGGCCAGCCTCGCCCACCACCACGCGGTAAATTTGCAGCGCCTGATTATCGCCGGTCAGAACCTGGAGCATGCGCTCGCCGAAACGGGTGAGTTTTTGTTCGATGGAAAGATCTTCACTGCCCGGTTTGGTCAGTTCGGCGGCGGCGTCCGCCAGAAAGCTGGCGCTGTAAGTACGCACCACTGTTTCAAATAATTCTTCTTTCGAGCTGAAATAGTTGTAAAGCGTCGCCTTGGAGCCGCCGACCCGCTTCGCCACTTCGTTCATTGACGCGCGCTCATACCCTATTTCCTGGAAAAGCTGCGAGGCCGCGGTAATGATGGCCTGTCGCCGTTCTTCTGTTAATGTTCTCATGCCGCCTCTTCGGGGTTGCCAAAATTCCTGTAGCGCAGAAAAATGGAATGTTAATAACTAAACAGTATGGTTTCCTGACCAAGTATGCCACAGTTGCCCTGTCAAGGCTAAGACGCCCTTCACACTACGGCGCGGCCGGCCCGCCGGCATTGTCGCCAAGGCGTTTCTCCCCGGCTGATGAATCGCATGCGCAATACGATAGTCTGGAAAAATACCCAGCAGCGTCTACACTAAATTGCAATGGTGTTCACAGTCAGGTTGAGGTTATTGGGTTATACATGCTCGTTTGCAGAGCGAATTATCAACGATTTTAGTTAACATAAACGGTGTTACCCCGCTCATTCGCCGCCTGTTTTGTTATGCGGCGAATTTCCTCCTCTACCGTGGCATCAGACACTCCTCGCGCGATTGCGATTCATGAACTTTACGGGTGACGCGCCCACCGCGGCGGCGTGACGACAGCTCACGCAGACCATGCGGTTTGCGCGCCCGTGCAGTGAGAACACTAAGCAGACAGGAGAACGCGTTTGACCACCATTGCAACGGACAACACGACGCCGCACGCACGCCCTCTGCCCGTTCCCGACGGCAGACGCTGCGCTTTCTTTTTCGATGTCGACGGCACGCTGGCGGAAATCCGGCCGCAGCCGGACGCCGTTACCCTTCCTTCCTCGGTTCGCGCCGATTTGCAGGCGCTCTCCGCAGTCTGCCGCGGCGCGCTGGCGCTGGTATCGGGCCGCCCCATCGAACAGCTCGACAAACTGACCGCGCCGCTCAAACTGCCGCTGGCCGGCGTACATGGCGCCGAACGACGCGACGGCGCGGGCAACCTGCACCGCGTCGCGCTGCCGCTGGACGTGGAGGTTCCCCTGCGACACATGCTGGAACATGGAATGCGCACGATGCCGGGCGCCTTGCTGGAAGCCAAAGGCATGGCTTTCGCCCTGCACTATCGCCAGGCGATGCCGTATCGACAACGGATATTAGCGCTGGCGGAATCCGCCGTGGCGCGCTTTCCTCTACTTACGCTGCAACCCGGCAAATGCGTGGTGGAGATAAAACCGCGCGGCGCGGATAAAGGCGCGGCGATTCACGCTTTTATGCGGGAAGCGCCCTTCAGCGGCCGCATGCCGGTTTTTGTCGGCGACGACCTGACGGATGAGCAAGGATTTCAGGCGGTAAACGCCATGCAGGGCATTTCCGTCAAGGTCGGAGACGGTTCAGGCCATGCCCGCTACCGTCTCGCACAGGTAGCGGACGTTCACCGCTGGCTTGAACAGATCCTATTACAACGACAGCAAGATAACGTCGGTAAGGAGTTAAGGTGATGAGTCGTCTGATTGTCGTATCTAACCGTATCGCTAATCCCGATAAATCGAAGTCCAGCGCCGGCGGGTTGGCCGTAGGCATTCTGGATGCGCTGAAAACCACCGGGGGATTGTGGTTTGGCTGGAATGGAGAAATAAGTGAAATATCCGGCGAAGATGAGGATGATCTGAATTTGCAGGAAATGGACGGCATCACTTATGCCTCGGTTCCGCTTAATCAAAACGATTACGATCTTTATTACTGTCAGTTTTCCAACGCCGTCATCTGGCCGGCATTCCATTATCGTATCGATCTGGTGCAATTTCAGCGTGAAGCCTGGGAGGGTTACTGTCGGGTCAATGCGCTGCTGGCGAAGCGGCTACAGCCGTTGATTAAGCCAGACGATACTCTGTGGATCCATGACTATCATTTACTGCCGTTCGCCGCCGCGCTGCGCAAACTCGGCGTGAATAACCGCATCGGCTTCTTCCTGCATATCCCTTTTCCTACCCCGGAAATTTTCAATGCGCTGCCCACCCATCAGGATCTGCTGAAAATGTTGTGCGCATACGATCTGCTCGGATTCCAAACGGAAAACGACCGGATGGCGTTCCTCGACAACCTCGGCCAGTTGACGGCGTTGCAGCCGATCGGGGCAAAGACCCATCGCGCTTTCGACCATACGTTTATGACGGAAGTCTATCCGATAGGCATCGCGCCGGACAGCATTCAGGAAATGGCGGCCGGCCCGCTGCCGCCCAAAATCGCCGTGATGAAAAACGAGCTGGGCGATGCGCAAAACATCATTTCCTGCGAACGGCTGGATTACACCAAAGGCCTGCCGGAACGTTTCCTGGCGTATGAAGCCTTGCTGGAGCACTACCCGCAGCATCGCGGCAAGGTTCGCTATTCGCAAATCGCCCCGACCTCGCGCGGGGATGTGCCGGCCTATCAGGATCTCCGCCATCAGTTGGAGATGGAGGTCGGCAGAATCAACGGCAAATACGGCTCGCTGAACAGCACGCCGCTCTATTACCTCAACCAGCATTTCGATCGCCGGCTGCTGATGAAAATATTTCGTCTGGCGGATGTCGGGCTGGTCACGCCGCTGCGCGACGGCATGAACCTGGTGGCGAAAGAGTATGTGGCAGCGCAGGACCCGGACGATCCCGGCGTGCTGGTGCTGTCGCGCTTTGCCGGCGCGGCCAATGAGATGACCGCCGCGTTCATCGTCAACCCGTACGATCGCGACGACGTCGCGGCGGCGCTGAATAAGGCGCTGACCATGCCGCGCGCCGAGCGGGTCTCCCGTTACAACGACCTGATGGCGCTGCTGCGCAAAAACGATATCGCGAATTGGTGCGAAAGTTATCTGAAAGATCTGCGCGCCATCGCGCCGCATAGCGCCGGGTCCGACGCTATCGCCAATGAGACGACGTTATAACGACGACCTGGTGTCAGCCGGCGTCATAGATAATCTATGCTGAGGTTTGTCGCACATGTTCAACTCGAAATCACAGGCTGCCGAACCCGTGGAATCCGGCAGCGACGAAAATCGCATCTCAGAAATCGAACCTTTTGAATTAATATTGGATAAAATGCTCGAGGCGGAGCCGGAACCGGAAATGATCGAAGGCTTGCCGCCTTCCGATGCGTTAACGCCCGCCGATCGTTATCTGGAGTTGTTCGCACACGTTCAGTCTTCGCGTATTTTCGCCGACAGCAAAACTTTTCCCGACTGCGCGCCCAAAATCGATCCGCTGGATATTCTCATCCGCTACCGCCGGGTGAGAAAGCACCCCGCCTTCGACCTGAAGCAGTTCATCAAGGCGCACTTCTGGCTGCCGGAAAGCCAGGGCAACGACTACATCTCCGATCCGCGGCACTCTCTCAAAGAGCATATCGATAATCTGTGGAGCGTGTTGACGCGCGAACCGCAGGACCACATTCCCTGGTCGTCGTTGTTGCCGCTGCCGCAGGCCTATATCGTGCCGGGCGGACGCTTCGGCGAGACCTACTACTGGGACTCCTATTTCACCATGCTGGGGTTGGCGGAGAGCGGACGCAACGATCTGCTGCGTTGTATGGCGGATAATTTCGCCTGGATGATTGAAACCTACGGACACATCCCCAACGGCAACCGCACCTATTATCTCAGCCGCTCGCAACCGCCGGTATTCGCGCTGATGGTGGAACTGTTCGAAGAAGACGGCGTGCGCGGCGCTCGCCGTTATCTGACGCACCTGTTGCAGGAGTATGCTTTCTGGATGGACGGCGCCGAATCGCTGGCGCTGAATCAGGCCTATCGCCACGTAGTGCGGATGCCGGACGGCACGCTGCTGAACCGCTATTGGGACGACAGAGACACCCCGCGCGACGAATCCTGGCTGGAGGATGTGGAAACCGCGCGACATTCCGGCCGTCCGGCGAATGAGGTTTACCGGGATCTGCGGGCAGGCGCCGCCTCCGGGTGGGACTACTCCTCGCGCTGGCTGCGTGATGCGCATCGTCTCGCCAGTATTCGCACCACCCAGTTTATCCCGGTGGATCTCAACGCGTTTCTTTACAAGCTGGAGAGCGTCATCGCCAATATCTCCGTTCTGCAAGGAGACAAAGAGACGGAGGCGCTATTTCGCCGGAAAGCGGAAGCGCGGCGCGCGGCCGTGACCCGCTACCTGTGGGATGAAGAAGCCGGCGGTTTTCGCGATTACGACTGGCATCGCCAGCAGATGGCGCTCTTTTCCGCCGCCAGCATCGTGCCGCTTTATGTGGGGCTCGCCACCCATGAACAGGCCGCCAGGCTGGCGGAGACGGTGCGCGCGCGGCTGCTCACGCCGGGCGGGCTGATGACCACCGAGTACGAAACCAATGAACAGTGGGATAAACCCAACGGCTGGGCGCCGCTGCAATGGATGGCCATTCAAGGTTTTAAAATGTACGGCCATGACGCGCTGGGCGATGAAATCGCCCGTAACTGGCTAAAAACGGTGAATATCTTTTACCGGCAGCACCACAAGCTGATTGAAAAATATCATATCGCCGACGGCACGCCGCTCGAAGGCCGCGGGGGCGAATACCCGCTTCAGGATGGCTTCGGCTGGACCAACGGCGTGGTGCGTCGGCTGATCGGCCTGTACGGCGAGACGTTCGAATAACGTAGCGCGAAAGCCGAGCACGCCTGGCGCGGCTTTCGCGCCGGGCTTCCCTGCGCGGCATGGGTGACATAAAATACCCCTTCGTCGCTGGTTCCACGCCCATATCGTACACCCCTGAAAACCGCTTTTCCGGCCGGATGGATGTTTCGCTAATGGAGAAACCGGCAAGAAGCGCAAAAGCGTTAAGGTGAAAATGGTATGAGGGGAACATGGTAAAATCGCTTTTCGCCGTGATTATCGGCGGCTCCGCAGGGTGCGTTATCCGCTGGCTACTGTCCGTTCGCTTAAACAGCCTGTTTCCGAACCTGCCGCCCGGGACGCTGATCGTCAATCTGCTGGGCGGTTTGATCATCGGCGCCGCGCTGGCCTATTTCCTGCGGCAACCGCAACTCGATCCCGCCTGGAAACTGCTGATCACCACGGGACTGTGCGGCGGAATGACCACCTTTTCCACCTTCTCCGCCGAGCTATTTTCCCTGCTGCAATCCGGCAACTATGCGTGGGCCGTGACCTCGGTTTTAGTGCATGTTCTGGGCTCGCTGCTGATGACCGCCGTCGGTTTCTTTCTCGTCACGCTGCTTTAGCGGCGCCGACGCCAAAGCGAATAAATTTGGCGCAGCGCCTGACATAGGCTGATGGTGCGAAAAATATCGCGCATCATTGACACATCGGCGCGCAGGCCGCGCAGCCATCCCATTTTCGTCGCTTTATAGGGACTGCTGACGCGGGGCCACCTCACCACCTTCAGCCGGATATCCTCGTCGATCCAAAGAGTATTGAGCCAGACCTCAAGCCCGAAATGCGGCAAATCCCGTAATGCCTGTAAACGGGTCTCGACCAGCGCACGGGCGAAAACGCGCTCGCCGGAAATGTAATCCAGGCCGATCGCCCGCCAGACCAGCGGACTGTTGCCGCGTAAGCTGAGGGTGGCGTCGGCCTGACCCAATTTAACCGGTTGTATCAGCGCGGTGATATCGTAAGCCGTCAGCCCGACAAGATCGGCGTCGAGCAACAGCAAATGGCTGCCGGCGGCGGCGGCCACGCCTTCGGCGACGGCGCGGCTTTTGCCCTGATTATGCGGCAGCCGGATGACTTGCACGCCGTCACGCTGCGCCACGCCGGCGGTATCGTCGCCGGAGTGATCGTCGACGACGATAATTTCGGCCAGCAACGGATGCCCGGCGACCGCATCAAGCACGGCGCCGATACGCCGGGCCTCGTTATAGGCGGGGATGATGCAACTGAACGTCGCCGCTATTTGCTCCGCTTCAGCCACACCATCCCTCCGGCAAGCAGCAACACCAGCAAGACTAACGAGGTCACGGCGATCCAGTCGTCCACCTGCGCGGCGAAATGGCCGAAAGCGTAGCCGATGGCGACAAAGAAAAGGCTTTTCGGAATGGTGGCCAGCGTGTTGTAAAACAGGAACGGGCGCAGGCGCATGCGGGCCATCCCGGCCGCCAGCAGGACGGCGGCGCCGGCGGAATGGGTGAGCTTGCCGAACGCCAGTATTTTCCCGCCCCGGGTTTCAAAATTGCTGCCCATTTTCTGCAATCTGGCCTGACTAAGTCCGAAGCGGCTTAACCAGCGCGGCGGGACGCCATCCGCCTTGATGGCCCAGCGTCCCAGCGCATAAAACCCGAGATCGCCCACCAGATCGGCCAGGATGACGACGATGCAGACCGCCGTCAGATTAAAATAGTCAAGACGCGCCAGATAAGCGGCGATCACCGTGACGATCGGCCCCTCCAGCACGGCCAGCGGCGTCAGCAACAGCAGGCCGTGTTGGGCTATCAACCCTTCGATAGTTTGCAACTCAAACATCAGATTACCGTCTCTTTACTTATCACGCGGCGGCTGCTCCACTCACGATTGCCCGCTGCTTACCACGTTGCCTCGCCAGACGATACTGCGCCCGAACCAGCACCCTAACCACAGCGCGGGCAACAGGATATCGCGAATCAACATCGCCAGCACATCGCGCGGCCGATGCGGCCAGCCCAGCAAACGCGCCATGCCCCACTCCGCGCCGTACCACAACACTAGCAGAACAGGCGGCCAAATCCAGGATATTATCCCCGCGGCGGCCAGCCAGAGGGCGCAGCCTAACGCCGGCAGCGAGCCCAGCACTATCTCCGGAATAAATAACGCCAAAAAGCCGAAACGCCGGATACGCGCCCAGCGCAACTGCCGGTCCCAAACCGCGGCGAAGCTGCGCCGGCCAATCGGTTGAGGATAAGGCCGGGGCGGCAGGCGAACCTTCAGCCCCGCGCCGCGCACCAGTTTGGTTGATGCCACATCCTCGGCCAGTTCGTTCCCCAGCGCGATCAAACCGCCGCCTTTTTCCAGCACATCGCGCCGCCAGAATAACGTCTTGCCCTGAGCGAAGCCCTGTCCGGCGATGTCGGCCAGGAACTGCCAGCGCGCCTGATGCGTATTCAGCATGGCCGCCTCGACCGCCCCCCACAGGTTTTCCGGCCGGATCCCGACCGCGGGCGAGCTGACGAGCCCGGTTCGGTCGTCGGCGGAGGAAATCAGCGAACGCAGATAATCGGCGGGCAGCAACAGATTGCTGTCCGACATCGCCAGCCAACTGGCGCTGCTGGCCTGCCAGGCCTTGTACAGATTGTTAATCTTCGGATTGCCGCTCACTTTGTCATCGCCGATGAGCAATCGCACCGACCGTTCGGGGTATTCGCCGATCAGTTTTTCCACCAGCGGGATCACCGGGTCTTGCCGGGAAGCCACGCAAAAGAGGATTTCGTAATCGGGGTAATCTTGCAGAAAACAAGAGCGCAGCGTCTCTTCTTCAAACCGATCCTGTCCGCACAGCGGACGGGCCAGCGTAATAAACGGATAGGCGCGGACGGATGTTTTCACCGGACGCCGCAATCGCCACAGCGCCAGACAGAGGGAGATAAACTGAATGGCCGTCAGAATGGAGCAAATTGCGACAAGCGTAACGTTTATCACTGTCATGCAAGGCTATTCCCACTCAGTTTGGCGCCGAACGGCCGACGGTATCGCAGCCGCGGGAAAAGGTATGAGAGCACAAAACCTCGGTATCGCCGATCAATTTCTAGACAAACACAGGGTGACATAGCGTCCTCCGGAAAATAGCGCCAATTTACAGGCAGTAACCTTTGTGCCGATAACAACCGTGTGGCTTGCCGGGCATAATTGTCGATTCAGGTCTGTCTTTAAGCTTAGCCGCTCTACAGCCTTTACACGTTATATACCCGACATCTTTCAATTTTTTGACTTAATTGGCCGCCGATCGCCGCCATCCGTCGGCGATTTATTCTGGAGAATTTTTCTTAACAGAATCTTAAGACGCTGAGCGGGCCGAGGTTCCTCGTAGTGCGGAGGTCGACGTCCGCAATCAAGGCGCAAGCGGATGTTCAGGGAAGCATCACTTTAATTTGAACTGACGCTCTTTCGCCCACTTCCTTAATCTGCCGCAGGCATTGGCGTAAGGCGACGAGGTATTAAATGAAATCATTCGGCCCATGGTCCACTTGCCGTACCATGATTTTCCATACAGCTCTTCATCGCTACGCGCCGCGATAAGTTCGACGATGCGGTTTTTTTCCGCTTTCAGGGCTTCGATGCGCTGCGCGTAATCTGATTTTTCGAAGTCCGCATAAAACTTTTGCGCCAGCAGACCGAGCTGATTCCACTTGTAGCCTGTTTCGGGGAAGTCTACCGGTTGGCCGCTTTCGTCTCGCGTAATCCACTTTACAACCAGTTTATTCCAGCCCAGTAAATAGGAAACGAGATCGCCGACGCTCATTATGGTGTCTTTAGCATGTCCCGGCATTGACTTACCCTCCGCGAGCGCCGGCGGAATAATATCGAGATAGCCGATTAATTTATTGAAAGTTTTATCAATTTCAGAAAGCAATTCAGTTTTGGTTTGCGGTACGGCCACAAGAACTCCCTCTCAGTTGATGAAAAGAGGCGCCTGACCGGCACCCCCAAGGTTATTATAATGAGAAACCATTATATACCCGCCGGAAAGTCTCGGCGTCGCATCGCGACGGCAAGCGTCATTAAAACGGTCAGACAGGCCGCAGCGAGAAAACAGGCGGCATAGCCAAACTGCTGAGCTATCATGCCGCCGACGCTCCCCGTCAGGATGGCGATACCGGCATCCGCACACTGAAACAACGTGAAATCCACGCCGGCCTGCAAAGAGGAAGATAAACGCATCAACACGGAATAAACGCAAACCAGCGCGCACGCGGTGACCATAAACTGCGCCACCGTCAACCCCATTAACAGACCCAGCGTTATATCAGACGGCGCGAGCCATAAGTTAAGCGCGACAAGCGACAGCATCACGCCTTGCAACGTATAAGCGATCCACAGCGCCCGCCACAGCCCCCAGTAGTGAATCAAGAGGCCGCCGCCCAGCGTTCCCGCCGCCCCAGCGGCGATACTGCCGCCTCCCAGCAGCCAGCCCAGAGAAGTCATACTCAGGCCGTGATCGAGCAGCAACGGCGCGGACAGCGGCATCACCACGCGCAATCCGGCATTGAGGCATACGATCAGCAGCAGGCCGAAGCGGGTGGCGTCGCGCGTCAGGGCATAACGCAAGCTGGGACGATGGCAAGCGTTATCGGGACGATCCGGTTCGCGCACACGCCAAAGCGGCGCGGTCAACGCCAGGATCATCAGCGCCAGCAGCATCGCGGCCGCCGGCCAGCCGTAACGCCCGGTCAGCAGCAAGAACACGCCGCCGCCCAGCATCATTCCCACGTAACTGCCGCCGACCTGCGCCACATTTCCCCAACCATATCCGCTGCCGGCCAGTTGATCCACGCAGAAACCGTCACAGGCGATATCAATGGTCGCCGCCACCAGCCCGGCCATCATAAACAGCGCAAAGAGCCAGATAATCTCCGTCGTCTGAAAAGGATGCGAACGATTCAAATAACCAGACAACGCGGCAAGCAGCAACAGTAATACCAGCGCGGTTTGTCCGCCGAGAATAAGCGAACGGGAACGGCGTCGCGCAAGCCCGATCGGCAAACGCCGGCGCTCGATTAACGGCGCCCAGATAAACTTTAGCGCCCACGGCAACATAAACAGCGTAGTGGCGCCGATTAACGTGAGGGAACCGCCAGTTGAACGCACCAATGCGGGAATGGATTGCATCGCCAGCGTCGAAACCAGCGTTTGCGCGACGTAAATGCCGACGATGGCAAACACGACGCCGCCAGTCGTTAACCTATTTTCTTTGAGATCGTGACGTTGTCCGACACGCATATTACCGGCTCCTTATTTCTTCTTCACGCTGAGCCATTCCTGGCGCACGCCGGTTTGCGACGCGGCGGCATGCCGGAAATAAACTCGACGCTGACATGGATGGGTGTTAATAATAATTATTCTCAACATCATCTCTACCCAATTTGGTTTGCTTTCTGCCCGCATTGGTGCGCGCTAAAGGAAATAACGTCATGCACAATTCGATAAACCTCCCTGTCGCGCCGGAAATATCGGTACGCAACCTATTGGCCGGGCCGCCAGAGCCGCAGATCACCACGGCAGCGGAATACGATCTATTGCGCTACCCGCTCCATGAAGGCATCGACATCTTGCTCTGGCGGGTGAATTTTTCACGTCCGCTCTCCATGAGGCTGCACGACGATTTGGGCAGAATCGACTTCTCCTGCGTACTTAAGGGAACATCACGCTATTTACTGAGCGACGCTCGCGCGGAAAGCGAATATCTGCTGCGACAGGGCAGTAATTGCATCAGTCATCTTCCTGATTGCCATGGAATATCTTCGTACATGGATAAATTCGAAAGCGTCAGTATTTCCTTTCAACCCGATGTACTGGCGAATTGGGTGCCGGAGATGGATCGCGCTTTGCGGCGGCAAATCGATACTCAGCGTTGTTGCCAGCGGCGTGCTTGCAATGCGGAAATGCAGGCCACAGCGCACATGTTGGCGGAAGCGCTGAACCGAATGCGATCCTCGCCCGCCGGCGACAACGCGCGCGCCCCGCTCTGGCTGCTGGGGCAAAGCATGGTGTTGCTCAGTTTGATCCTGGATGCACATCGCGAAAAAGAGCGAAATGACTGCCGATTGAGCCATTGCGACCGCCAGAAACTGATGCGGGCGAAAGATCTGTTGCTCGCCGACTTAGCCCAGGCGCCGACCATCGCCGAATTGGCGCGCGAAACCGGACTTAGCCTCTTAAAAATCAAGCGGGGTTTTCGATTACTGTTCAACAACAGCGTTTACGGCCTCTTCCAGGCCGAACGCATGCAGGAGGCCAAACGTCGCCTGTCTGCCGGCGATATACCGGTAATGATCGTGGCGGCCGATCTGGGCTACACCAACGCCAGCCATTTCACCGCCGCCTTTCAAAAACAATTCGGCGTCAACCCTTCCGCCTTTAAACGCCGTTTTTAAGCGCGTCATCCCCTGATGGAAACCGAAGCGGGTTGAAATAAACCCGTTTCGGGTAGCGGCTCACTTGCAAATAATTATCATTTAAAGCCCGGCTTAAGCCCCGTTTTCCGCGGGCTTTTCTTATTTCTCGCGCTTTCAGGGATATACCATGCAAATCAAACGACTCTATCCACTTGCTCTCGGCGGATTATTGATCGCCCCCTGGGCGCTGGCGCAAACGGCGTCCGATGGCGACGATATTCTGGTCGTCGCCGCCAGCAAGCAGTCGCCCTATTCCGCCTCGGCGCGGAATGTCTCTTCCACGGCGGCGACGGCCGCGGAATTAAAAGACGCCAACGTCACCGGCACCAGGAAACTCGGTCGAGTGCTGCCCGGCCTGAACGTGGAAAACAGCGGCACGCTGTTGTTTCCTATTATTACCTTGCGCGGCGTATCCTCGGCGCAGGACTTTTATAACCCGGCGGTAACGCTGTACGTGGACGGCATTCCGCAACTCGCCACCAATACCATACAGGCGTTGACCGATGTGCAGAATGTCGAAATGCTGCGCGGCCCGCAGGGTACGTTGTACGGCAAAAGCGCGCAAGGCGGGATCGTCAATATCGTCACCCAGCAACCCGATAGTACGCCTCGCGGCTATATCGAAGGCGGCATCGGCAGCCGGGATAGCTACCGCGGCAAGATCAATCTCAGCGGCCCGATTCAGGACGGCTTGTTGTACGGCGGCGTTACGCTGCTGCGGCAGGCGGACAACGGCGCGCTCATTAATCCGTCAACCGGCAGCGACGATTTAGGCGGCGCGCGCACCCGCGCAGGCAACGTTCGTCTGCGGCTCGCCCCGGACGGCCAGCCGTGGGAAGCGGGCGTCTCAGTGACGGAAGACTGTACGCGCGCCACGCAGGATAGCTACCTGTCGTTCAACGACGTGAAAGGACGTACGTTGAATATCGCCGACGGCATGCCCGACCCTTATTTGCGCCGCTGTACCCACAGTCAGGCGCTGAGCGGCAAATACGCCGCCGATAACTGGCTATTCAGCCTGGTTGGCGCCTGGCAACAGCAAAACTATGACCGGACGTTTCCCAACGGCACGCTCATCGCCAATATGCCGGAGCGCTGGAATCAAGATGTGCAGGAACTCAGGGCCGCTACGCAAGGCGACGAACGCGCCGTAGACATGGTGTTCGGTCTCTACCGCCAGAATACCCGGCAGAAAATCGACCTGGCATACGACATGCCGACCACGAACTATATGCGGACCCATTCCTACACGGCATCCGAAACGCTGGCGGCGTACGGCGATTTGACCTGGCATATGACCGAGCGCGTCGATCTGGGCGGCGGACTGCGCGTTTCCCACGACAAATCCAGCACCCGATACCACGGCGTGGTGATGGGTTCCGCCTTCGGCGACGGCAATGACGCAGATGACGACCGGGTACTGGGGCAGATCTCCGCCGGTTATCTGCTGGCCGACAGCTGGCGCGTCTATACCCGCATCGCGCAGGGCTATAAGCCGACAGGCTTCAATATCATTCCAACGGCCAAGCTGGCGGCGCAGCCCTATGCGGCGGAAAAATCCATCAACTATGAGCTCGGATCCCGCTATGAAACGGGCGACCTTCAGCTACAAGGCGCGGTGTTTTATACGCGTACCCGGAATATGCAACTCTATTCCGGCGCTATAGGTATGCAGACGATCGACAACGCCGGCAGCGCCGATGCCGGCGGCATCGAACTGAGCGCCAAATGGCGGTTTATTCCGGGATGGTCATGGGATATCGACGGCAACTTGATTCGCTCCGAATTCACCGGCGATAGCGAACTCTATCAGGATAAGAAAGTGCCGTTCGTACCGCGTTACGGCGCGGGAACCAGCATCAACGGCATTATCGATACCCAATACGGCGCGCTGATGCCACGCCTCGCCGTCAAGCTGACCGGGCCGCATTACTTCGACGGCGATAATCTTCTGCGTCAAGGCGCCTACGCCACCACGGATTTGCGGCTGGGTTGGCAGGCCACCGATCGGCTGAACATCGCCATGTATGTCGATAACCTCTTCGATCGCCGTTATCGCACCTACGCCTACGCCAGCGGCGGCACGGGCTTTGCGCAGGTGAATGAAGGCCGCACCGTCGGCGTGGACGTACGCGTCGATCTATTCTGACAGGCGAAAACAGGGAGTGATTAAATCTTCGCTCAATGGGTTGGTCGGTTTATAAACGGCCGTGCAAACGCGCGCCGATGTCGCCGACCTGACGTCCGGCCGTTTATGTTGAGAACACAATATAGTAGCGAAAAATGTTATTAGCCTGCCTGTCATCACGATGTTATTACTCAGAAATAGGAGTACGAACTCATTGATACAGGAGAAATACCATGTCACACGCAGAAGACGGCGCCATCGGATTACCCGTGCTCGAAGCCCGACTAAAACAAGATCTTGAATGGCTGGAGCAACCGGGGAAACGCTGGCTGCCGGCGAAGGAACACGCCGGAAAGCCGGTAAAGGATGTGGTGATTATCGGCGCCGGGATGTCGGGGCTGGCCGCGGCATTCGCATTGCGGCTGCAAGGCATTGATGCGGTGCTGTACGACAAAGCGCCGGAAGATTACGAAGGGCCGTGGGCGACCACCGCCCGCATGGAAACGCTGCGTTCACCCAAACATTTGACCGGGCCGGCGCTGGATCTGCCGGCGCTGACGTTCCGCGCCTGGTATGAAGCGCAATTCGGCCTGCGCGCCTGGAATGAACTGGACAAAATTCCGCGTCTGCAATGGGCGGACTACCTGCGCTGGTATCGCCGCGTGCTGGCGTTGGACGTGCGCAATGAGCATACGCTGACGGACCTGAACCTGCAAAACGGCCGCCTGGTTGAACTCACCTTGCAACATCAGGGACAGCAGGATACGGTCGCCGCGCGCAAAGTCATTCTGGCCACCGGCATGGATGCGTTCGGCGGCCCGTCGATCCCTGATTTTGTCGCTGAGTTGCCCAAACGTTATTGGGCGCATTCGGAGGAACCCATCGATTTCGCCGCGCTGGCCGGACGCCGGGTTGCGGTGGTCGGCGGCAGCGCGACAGCCATGGACGTCTCCGCCACCGCGTTGGAAGCGGGCGCCGCCGGCGTGGAGATATTGATTCGCCGTCCCGACTTTCCGCGCTACAACCGTTCAAAAGCGTTGGGCAATCCCGGCCTGGAAAACGGCTACTTCAACCTGCCGGATGCCTGGAAGTGGCGGGTAGCGCACGCTATCGCCAGTGAGCAGATCGCGCCGCCGCACGGCAGCACGCTGCGCGTGTCGCGCCATCCCAACGCCTGGTTCAATTTCAACTCGCCGGTACAACGCGTCGAGCCGCAAGGCGACGGGATCGTGGTTCACACGCCGCAAGGCGAAGTGCCGGCGGATTTTCTCATCCTGGCGACGGGCTACCGGCTGGACTGGGGCGCGCGTCCCGAATTCCACTCATTAGTCGGTCAGATAAAAACCTGGCGGGATGTCTGGCAGCCGCCGGCCGATCAGCAAAACGAGCAATTGGCCGGCTATCCCTATTTAAGCGCCGACCTCGCCTTTCAGCCGAAGCATGCCGATGCGCCGCCGGCGCTGACGCGCCTGCACTGCTTCAGTTATCCGGCCCACTTGAGCCACGGGCATGTGGTCGGGCTGATCCCCGGCATCAGCCGCGGCGCTCAGATACTGGCGCGGGAGATTGCCGGACAACTGTACGCTGAAGATAGCGAATACCATTATCAGGCCATCCTCGACTACAACGATCCCGAACTGCTTGGCGATGAATGGCAGCCCGCCATTCCCTATGCCTGGCGCCAACGCTGACGGAGGGTAGGATGGCGAAAGAGCAAGGCCGGCGGCCGATCGCCCTGGTCACCGGCGGCACCAGCGGCATCGGGCTGGCGATCGTCGGCGATCTGGCGCGCGATCATCAGGTTTACGCAATAGGCCGCCGCCGGGCGGAAACGGCGCCGCTGGCCGGCCACCCGAACGTAATTTCGGTCAGTCTGGATTTACGCGACGGCGCGGCGGTCGCCGCCTGGGTCGCCACCCTGCCCCGGCTGGATACGCTGGTGCATTCCGCCGCCGTTGCACGACCATTTTCCGTCGCGACGGCCACGCCGGAGATCTGGCGCCAGCATTTCGATATCAATCTGTTCGGCCCGGCCGAGCTGACGCGCCTGACCCTGCCCGCGCTGCGCGCCAGTCAGGGGCGCATCATCTTTATCAACTCCGGTTCCGGCACGCGCCCGCAGGCCGGAAACAGCGTCTATTCCGCCAGCAAATTCGCGCTGCATGCGCTGGCGGAAGCGCTGCGCAACGAGGAGCGCGCCCATGGGGTCAGGGTCGCGACCCTGTATCCGGGGCCGACGGACACGCCGATGAACCGCCCCGAAGACGGCGACGATCCGCTGGCGCGAAGTTCGCCGCATTCCGTCGCCAGAGCGGTGCGTCTGGTTATCGATACCGATGAAGATTCGCAAATCACCGAAATCGTGGTGCGCCCGCGCCGCGATCCGGCTGGTCGTTAAATCAAAAGGGGCGACGCCCGGCCGTTGCCCCTGATCACACCGATGTGTTGCGGTTCGATCCGTTCGTCAACATTTGGTTATCTCGTTGATTGAAATCGCATAACCTAACCTGTTTTTATTATTTCCGCCTCGCAAACGGTACGCCGACAATTATGGTCATCCCAACAGGCGCTTAACAGAAAGGAGCCCACAGATGACCGCAGCATCACGCATCAAAGCCCTGCTGGCGGGAGAACGATTGGCGCGCCCCGCCATATCCGGCTGGCGGCATCTGCCGCTGGTCGATCGCGACCCCGCCGCGTTTATCCGCAAAACAATTTCCCTTACCGACGAAAACCGCTGGGATTTCATCAAGGTGATGTCGAACGGCCACTATCTGGCCGAGGCTTACGGCGCCGATATCCTTTTCCCCGACGACCCCACCCAGTGGTCCGGCGTATTTCGCCGCTATCCGATAGCGCACGCCGACGACCTGGCGACGCTGCCGGTGCTGGATCGGCATAACCCGGTATTGGCGCGGGAAGTCGAGATCGTCCGTGGTCTGGCCCGACACTATCAGGGCAGCGTTCCGCTGCTGCCCACCCTGTTCACGCCGCTGACCTGGATACAGGAAATGACGCAATCCACGCAACCTGGCCCCACCCTGGCGTTTATCCGCCGCCACCCGGCAGCCTTGCGCCGGGCGCTGGACGCCTTGCTGCAAACCAACCTGAACTTTCTTGACGCGCTGTTGCAAGTCGGCATCGACGGTGTTTTTCTCGCCACCCAGTACGCCCGCGCCGATCTGCTGTCCGAGGCGGAATACCAGACGTTCTGCCGCCCCTACGACGAAGCCATCCTTAAGCATATCAAGGGCAAAACCTGGTTCAACATCCTGCATATCCACGGCGAAAGCCAGCTGTTGTTCGAGCCGTGCCTCGACTACGACCTTCAGGCGTTCAACTGGGAGAATGTGCCGGAATCCGTGGAGCCTGCCGGGCGCGTCGGCGTGGCGCAGATACGCGCCTTGACCGATAAAATCCTGATCGCCGGCATCGATCAACATCGGGATTTTCATTACGGCAACGGCGCGCGGCCGGCCGTCAAAGCGCGTTTGCAGCAGCGCCTGCGCCAGATCCGCGCAGAGAGCGGCGATCGCGGTTTCATTTTCGCGCCCGGTTGCGCACTGCCGCTTGACGTAGACGACAGTCTGTTCACTCTGCTCGCCGAAATCGGCCGGGAGCAGGAGGCGCGCTGAAATATCGCGCCCGCGCTTCCGCCGGCAGGCATCGTATTGCCAGCGCCGGCGCGGGCGCCCTGTTTTCTAACAAAAATTTCGCATAATCAATATCACTATTGTTCTTTGCTGTTTACGTTCTCCTGTGAAAATATCACCGATAGGTTTTGGACGGCTAGCCGTCCGCCTGATTACGCCTTTCATATGCTGACCGCATGATTCGCCAACAATAACGACAGGAAAAAATACCGATGCTGATTTCTTATCCCAGGCAGACGATACGCACCCTGGTCTCACTGGCATTACTGGGACTCAGCGGCGCCGCGCTTGCCGCCGACGGTACGCCGAAAACCGGCGGTACATTGATTTATCTTGAACAACAGGCTCACACCAATCTTTATCCGCCCGCCGGGGGATTCTATCCCAACGGGGGGATCCTGAACCAAATCACCGACAAGCTGACATGGCAGAATCCCGAGACGCTACAGATAGAGCCCTGGATTGCGCAATCCTGGACCGTCAACGACGATAACACCGAATACACCTTCAAAATTCGTCCCGGCGTCACCTTCTCCGACGGTACGCCGCTGGACGCCAATGCGGTGGCGAAAAACTTCGATACCTACGGACTCGGCAATAAAACGCTTAACCATCCGATTTCGGAAGTCATCAATAACTACCTGAAAAGCGAGGTTATCGATCCGCTGACGGTCAAGTTTTACTTTAAAAAACCGTCGCCCGGCTTCCTGCAAGGCACGTCCGCCATCGGCTCCGGACTGGTCTCGCTCAGTACGCTGGAACACAACTTCAATCAGCTTGGCAACGGGCGCAACATTATCGGCTCCGGCCCGTTCGTGGTGGCCAGCGACCGCCCGGGCCGCGAAGTCAAACTGACGGCGCGCAAAGATTACAACTGGGCGCCGCCGAGTTTCGCCCATCAGGGACGTCCCTATCTGGACGGCATCAATATCCTGGTGACGCCGGAAGACAGCGTGCGCATCGGCGCGTTGCTTTCCGGTCAGGCCGACGCCATTCGCCAAATCCAGGCTTATGATGAGAAACGCGTGCAGGATCAGGGATTCCCGGTTTACGCGTCCGCCACGCGCGGCGTCAACAACAGCATCAACTTCCGCCCGGATAACCCGCTGGTCGCCGACCTGAAGGTTCGTCAGGCGTTGCTGCACGCCACCAACGCCAAAGAGATTGTGCAAACCCTGTTCTCGGACAACTATCCGCAGGCCACCTCCGTGCTGGCGAAAACGGCGGCGGGCTATGTGGATTTATCCGACAAACTGGCTTTCGATCCGGAAAAATCCGCGCGTCTGCTGGATGAAGCCGGCTGGAAAACCGGCGCGCAGGGCGTACGGCAAAAGGACGGACAAACATTAACGCTGACCGCCTATGAATCCCCGCCGCAGCCGCAAAACAAGGAAACCCTGCAACTGGTGGCGCAGCAGTGGGCGAAACTCGGCGTCAAGCTGAATATTCAGGCCGGCGACGCGGGCAGCAAGACCGTGGACAACCTCGATCCGGCCAAAACCGGCGTCTATCCCACGATGGTGGGGCGCGCCGATCCGGACGTGCTGAAAAGTCAGTATTACCCGACGCTGCGCAACGTTCTGCTGCAAAAAGGCGGCGCCAGCGACAAGGTGAAAAACTTTGAAGATACCCGGCTAAACGCCCTGCTGGACAATATCGCTTCCGAAACCGATCGGGAAAAACGCCTGGCGCTGGTCGGCGACGTACAGCGTTATCTGATCGATCAGGCCTATGTGATCCCTATCTTTGAAGAGCCTCAGGTCTATGCCGGCGCGCCCACGACAAAAGGCATCGGTTTCGAGGCCGTCGGCCGCCCCAGCTTCTATAACACCTGGTTGGACAAATAATCGAATCCCCTTGTCTCGCGGCGGCAAGGGGGCGAGATAAAAGAGGAACGATCATGAACAGATATCTGACGGTGCGTTTGGGTCAGGCGCTGATTGTACTGTGGGCCGCCTTTACGCTCTCCTTCATTCTGTTGCAGGCATTGCCCGGCGACTCGGTGCTGATCAAATTCCAGAACCCGGAATTGGGTCTCAGCGCGGACCAGATCGCGCAGTTGCGTCTGGCCTACGGCAGCGATGTTCCGGTGCTGACGCAGTACTTTCACGCCATCAACAGCCTGCTGCACGGCGATTTCGGCATTTCTCTCCAGTCCGGCGTGCCGGTAGGGGAATTATTGGCGGAAAATGTGCCGTCCACGCTGCTGCTGGCGTCCCTGGGGCTGCTCGCGGCCATCCTATTGGCCTTCCTGATTGCCGGACTCAGTTTTCTCAGTCCGTTTCAACGCCTGCGCGCGACGCTGCAATCGCTGCCGTCGCTGTTTATTTCCGTTCCGACATTCTGGCTCGGTATCGTGCTGATTCAGGTCTTTTCCTTCAAGCTGGGACTGATTCCGGTCATCAATCCCGGCGAATGGGAAGGCTTGATTCTGCCGACGCTGACGCTGGCCTTGCCGATTTCCGCGCCGCTGGCGCAGATCCTGATGCGCAGCATCGAGCACGTGCAAACGCAGCCGTTCGTCGCCGTGGCGCGCGCCAAAGGCGCCAGCCGCCTCGGCGTGCTATGGCGACATGTGATCGGCAACGCGCTGCTGCCGACCATTACCGTCGCCGGTCTGCTGCTGGGAGAACTGCTCGCCGGCGCGCTCGTCACGGAAACCGTCTTCGGTCGCAGCGGCCTGGGGCAACTCACCCAGGAAGCGGTCAATACCCAGGACAGCAGCGTCTTGCAGGCGATCGTGGTGATTTCCGCCGCCGCGTTCGTCATCATCAATCTGCTGATTGATCTGTTGTATCCCCTGCTTGACCCGCGGCTGAAAAACACCACAGGAGCCGTATCATGACGATGGTTCATCAGGGAAAAATCGCTTTCCCGCTACGACAAAAATATCCCGGCCTTTTCCGCTATCGCCTGCAACCGGGGCTGATCGCCGCCTGGCTGGTGCTGCTCACCGTCGTCCTGTGGGCGCTCTTTCCGGGCTGGTTTACCGCGTATAGCCCGATAGACGGCGTCGCGGGCGCGCAGCGCCTGCCGCCGGGCGGAGAATACAGTCTGGGGACCGATCAACTGGGGCGCGACCTCTATACCCGTATTGTCTATGGTTCCGTACACTCGCTGTCCGGCGCGGCGATCGCCGTCGGGCTGGGATTGGTGCTGGGTACCCTGCTCGGTCTGCTGGCCGGCGCGGTCGGCGGCTGGGCGGATAGCGTGATCATGCGCTTCATCGATATCCTGCTCGCGATCCCCAGCCTGCTGCTGGCGCTGAGCATCATCATTCTGCTGGGATTCGGGACGATCAATGCCGCCATTGCCGTCGGCATCACCTCCATCGCCAGCTTCACCCGACTGGTCAGGGCCGAGACCCTGCGCGTGCGGCGCAGCGACTACGTCGAAGCGGCTTACGGCAGCGGCGGTTCGTTCTTCAGCGTGCTGCGGCGGCATATTTTGCCGAACACCTTGCATACCGTGTTCGCCTTCGCCGCCTTGCAGTTCGGCAGCGCTATTCTGGCGATTTCCACCTTAAGTTTTCTGGGTTACGGCGCGCCGCCGCCTACCCCTGAATGGGGCTTGCTGATCGCCGAAGGGCGCAACTATCTCTCGACCGCCTGGTGGCTGACCACCTTCCCCGGCCTGGTCGTCGTTCTGGTGGTGCTGTCCGCCAACCGCATCAGCCAATCACTGCGCAAGGAACCGTCATGAGTCTATCGATAAGTCTGCAACAAGCCGGCATCGCGCCGCCGGTGCTGGAATTAGCCGACGTGACCATCGGCTACCGCGCGCGCGGCGCGGAGCGCACGGTGGTGGAAGGCGTTTCTTTTCACATCAATCCCGGCGAGGTGGTGGCGCTGGTCGGCGAATCCGGCTCGGGAAAAACCACCACCGCGCAGGCGGTGATCGGGCTTCTGGCCGAGAACGGCCGCCTGATACGCGGCGCAATCCGCCTTAACGGCACCGACATCAGCCGCTGGTCGCAAAAGCAGTTGGACGGCATTCGCGGCGCCCGCATCAGTTTGATCCCGCAGGATCCGACCAGTTCGCTCAATCCGGTCAAAACCATCGGCGAACAGGTGGATGAAATTCTGCGTTTACATCAGCGCGCCTCAAAACGCGTCATACGGGAAAAGACGCTGTCCCTGCTGGCGCGCGTCGGGTTAACGCGGCCGGAACTGCGGGTAAAACAGTATCCGCACGAACTGTCCGGCGGCATGAAGCAGCGGGTGCTGATCGCCATCGCCATCGCGCTGAAACCGGCGCTGATTATCGCCGACGAGCCGACCAGCGCGCTGGACGTCACGGTACAAAAACGCGTCCTCGATCTGCTGGATGAGCTGCGGCGGGAAAACGGCACGGCGGTGCTGTTCGTGACCCATGATTTGGGCGTAGCGGCGGAACGCGCCGATCGTCTGCTGGTTTTCCAGAAGGGCTACATTCAGGAGCAAGGCCCGACGCATGAGGTTCTCAATGCGCCGCGCAGCCAATATGCGCGGGCGCTGCTGGCCGATGTGCCGTCGCTCAATCGGTCGCCGCGCCCTTCCCGCGCGGGAACCGGCGAGGCGGCGATCCGCGTCGAGAATCTGGTGCAGGAGTACCGGCTGGCGGGACGGCATGCCGCGCCTTTCCGCGCCGTCGACGACCTGTCGTTCACCGTGGAACGCGGCACCACGCACGCCATCGTCGGCGAATCCGGTTCGGGGAAAACCACCACGGCGCGCAGCCTGCTTGGTTTTCATCGCCCGACCGCCGGCCGCATTCTGATCGGCGATACGGACATCACCCGCCTGAAAGGCGAAGCGCTGCGCCAGTTCCGGCAAAAAATTCAGTTGGTTTACCAGAACCCGTACAGCTCGCTCGACCCTTCGCAGAGCCTGTTCGATATCGTCGAAGAGCCGTTACGCAATTTTAATCGCTATAGCCGGGCGCAGCGCAGCGGCAAAGTCCACGAGATATTCGAACGGGTCGCGCTGCCGAATACGCTGCTGGGCAGAAAACCGCACGAACTCTCCGGCGGACAGCGTCAGCGGGTCGCCATTGCGCGCGCGTTGGTGCTGGAGCCGCAGGTGCTGGTGCTGGATGAAGCCGTATCGGCGCTGGATGTCACCGTTCAGGCGCAAATTCTGCGCCTGCTGGAGGAACTTCAGCGCTCGCTCGGCTTGACCTACGTATTTATTTCCCACGATCTGGCCGTCGTACGCCAAATCGCCGATACCGTGACCGTATTGCATCACGGCAAACAGGTGGAGTCCGGGCCGGTTGAGCACATCTTCACGCATGCGGCCCACAGCTATACGCGCGAACTGATTGAGGCCATTCCCGGCCGGTTGCCACCGCCATCATTTACGTTACAGGAGACTGTATGACCCGTTATGACCATGACATTCTGAACACGCTGGCGGAAATTTCCCCGGACAGCGAGCTGGCGCAGGCGCGCCTCACTCGCGATGCCGCCACCCAATACACGGAAGGCAGCTATCGGGCGCTGTTCGCCGATGTCGACGAGAACGCGACGCTGTCGCCGTCGCTGCGTTTATGGTTGGCGGAGAACATCAGCGCCTGGCATCAGGACAGCCTGCTGCAACAGTTCTACGCCCAACAGAGAAAAGGCCGGCCCGAGCCGCCGCAAACGCCGGCAATCACGGCGGCGTTGCGGCACGCCGAGCGCCTGACGCGCGAACCGATCGCCAGCGGCCCCGATGATTTACAGGCGCTGCTCTCGGTCGGATGGACGCCCGACGACATTGTTACCTTGTCACAAATAGCCGCCTTCGTCAGTTTTCAAAGCCGATTGCTCCGCAGCTATCGGCTGCTGGCGGGACACGATGTCGATACGCCGCCGCCGCGGGACGCCACGGCCGGACGCTGGCATACGCAGTCGCACACGCGCAGCGGCCGACGCGCGCCGCAGGCGTTCACGCAGGAAGAGCTCGACTGGGAGCCCTGGATAGCGGCCAAAGCGCTCAATGAATTTAACGCTGATGAACAGGCGATCCTTAAGCGTTTCGGCCACACCGACTCCGACTATTTCCGTCTGCTGGGCCGCAATCTGCCGGTGCTGGAACAGCGCACGCTGACGGATAAAGGGATTTTTTATACTTCCGGCGGCCTGCCGCGCGCGGAACGCGAACTGGCGGCGGCGGTCGCCAGCAAGGTCAACGGTTGCATTTACTGCGCGTCGGTTCATGCGCGCAAGGCCGGTCAGCTATCCAAACAGCCCGATGCGCTGCAACATCTGCTGGATGTGCCGCCGGGCGGCGATCTGGCGCAGGATCAGCCCGCGCGCTGGCAGGCGATCATCACTTTCGCCGCCAGACTTTCCGCCACGCCGGCGCAGCTCGACGCGCAAGATCTGAAACGCCTGCGCGAACATGGGCTGAATACGCTGGAAATTCTGGATTTGGCGCAGTCGGCGGCGTTCTTTGCCTGGGCCAACCGACTGATGCTGACGCTGGGAGAACCCTTCTGGCCTGAAGCGTAAGGGGGAACGTTTGCCGTTCTATTGCCCGCTTCCCGGTTTTAATCGTCATCCGACGTCGTGCAGCCGGATGACAGGGACGGCCCAGCGGCGACCGAAACCGCCGCAGAGCCCGCATAAAAACAGAAGCGTAGTAATTCTATCAACCAAAGCTGCGCTGCAACCGACCGATCGCCTCGGCCAGTTGCCGGCGCGGCAAGGCAAAATTCAAGCGCATAAAACCGGCCCCCGCCGCGCCGAAGTGCAGGCCGCTCTCCAGCAATAATCCCGCGTCATGCCGCAATCGCTGCTCCAGCGCCGGTTGAGAGAGTCCGGTTTTTCTGAAATCCAGCCAGGCGAGATGGCTGCCCTGCGTGTCGAACATATCGATATGGGCAATCCGGTCTACCCCTGCGCGCAACAGCGCATGGTTATGCTTTAAATAGTCGATCAGGGCATCCAGCCACTCCGCCGCATGGCGATAAGCCGCATCCGCCGCGTAAAGCGCGAACAGGTTGGGTTTATGTATGCTGAGTTGACGAAAAGCCGCGCTGATTTTTTCCCTGATCGCCGCATTGCGGATAACCAGGTTGCCGATTTGTATGCCTTCGATATTGAAGGTTTTTCCCGGCGAGGTGAAGGTCACGGTGAAATCGGCGACTTGATCGTCGAGAGCGGCCACCGGCGTGTAGGGAACATCGCCGATGATCAGATCATGATGCACATCGTCCGACAGCAGCAGCAAATGATGCCGCCGGCAGAACCGAGCGATTTCCCGCAGTTCATCCGCCCGCCAGACCTTGCCGATGGGATTATGCGGGTTACACAAAATCAGGAGGCGGGTTTTATCGGTGAGCTGGCGCTCAAGCCGGGAAATATCCAGCCAGTAACCGCTATCGCCCGTCTCCAGAATCACTTCGCGGGTATGCCGCCCGGTCTGGTCGATGACGCGGGCAAAGGCGCCGAACCCCGGCGAGAGGATCACGATATCGTCCTGCGGTTCGGTCAAGGCGCGCACCGCCACATCCATCGCGGTTTCCACCGAATTAACCGGCACCACCCACTCCGGTTGAATGCGCCAGCCGTGTCTCGACGCCAGCCAGTTTCGCAGCGGTTCGATAAGCAGACCGTCGTAGTCGGTATAGCCGAAAACGCCGTGCTCGAGCACATCATGCAGCGCTTGCAAGACCGCCGGCGGCGCGGCGAAATCCATATCGGCGATCCATAACGGGATCGCCGGCTCCCCGGCCGCATTGACCCGGTTTGCCGCCGCGCGCCATTTGGTGGAATTTCTGTTACGCCGGTCAATGATGCGATCGAAGTCATAATGCACGGTTTCGCCCTCCTCAATCATCGCGTTTCACGGCGGGAATAAGCGCCGGCCCTGCGCTGGCCTTATCAATCCCGCCGCGGCAGGCTAGCGGGACACATCCTCGCCAAAATATTGCTGAGAAATTTTCAGATAGGTGCCATCGGCCTTGATATCCGTTAACGCCTGGTTGATCGCCGCCTGCAACGCCGGATTGTTTTTTCTAATCAGGACGCCCAACTGCTCCGCATCAGAAAGGGTATAGACGATTTTTACCGGCGCGGTCGGTCGGTGTTTTTTAAAGTCCAGAAACGACAGATTGTCGTTAATCGTGGCGTCGGCGCGCCCGGTCGCCACCAGATCGACGGACTGATTAAAGCCGTCCGTGCCGACGATTTCCGCGCCGTGCTTGCGGGCCAGTTGCGCATAGCTGCTGGTCAGCGTATGCGCCGATTTTTTCCCCTGCAAATCATCGAACGTCTTGATGGTGTTGTTGCTGTCGTTCACGATCAGCACGGCCTTGGAGACGATATAGGGATCGGAAAAATCATATTTCGCTTTCCGTTCCGGGGTGATGGAGACCTGATTGATCACCGCGTCATAGCGCCTGACATCCAGCCCGGCAATCAGTCCGTCCCATTTACCTTCGATGAATTCGGCTTTTACATTGAGGCGTTTGGCGATTTCACGCCCGATATCGACGTCAAAACCGACTAACGCCCCGGAGGCGTCGTGGTAGGTGAAGGGAGGAAAGGTTCCTTCCGTGCCGATTTTAAAAACGCCCGCCGACTGGATTTGCGCCAGATCGGACTCGGCGAAAGCGGCGTGCGTCGCGCCGAACTGAACGATACCGGCCAATAATACCGTGGCGATAAGTTTCATACCTGTTCTCCTGCATAGCGGTGGCTAACGTTAAAGGAATTGTCGTCAAATTTCCCATGAGTCGGGAAACAGTTCGGTCAGCGTCGAGACATACTCGGCTGTCCTGGTCTTTTTGGGTCGGGTGAAAATATTTTGCGAGGTATCCGTCTCGATGATTTTTCCTGATTCCAGGAACGCCACGTTGTTGGCGATATTGGAAGCCAGCCGCAGATCGTGCGTCGCCATCAGCATCGTCATCCCTTCTTTCGCCAGTTGTTTCAATACCGCGACCACTTCAAGGGATAATTCGGGATCCAGCGCCGAAGTGGGTTCATCGCACAATAACACCTTGGGCGACGGCGCCAGGGCGCGCGCAATCGCGACCCGCTGCTGCTGTCCGCCCGACAGGGTCGCCGGCCAGGCGTCGCTTTTATGCAGCATCCCTACTTTCTTCAGCAATTCGTTGGCGCGCGCCCTGGCCCGGTCGCGCGGCCAGCGATGAACCGTGATTAAACTTTCCATGATATTTTCGATCGCCGTGAGGTGGGGAAATAACTGAAAATTCTGGAAGACCATGCCGGTTTGCTGGCAAATACGCCGAATATCGTTTCTGCCGGGACGCGATTTCTCCGTAAATGAAACGCGCTCGTTACCGATGCGCAATTGTCCCGACTGCGGGATTTCCAGCAGGTTAATGCAGCGCAGCAGCGTGCTCTTGCCGCTGCCGGAAGGCCCGATTAACGCGGTGACGCTATTTTCGTTTATTTTAAGATCGATGTTCTTTAATACCTCATGACCGTCAAAACGCTTATATATCCTGGATAGCTCAATCATTGGCGCCTTCCTTCACAACGGTGTTTCCGGCCAGTTTCTTTTCCAGGCGCGCCTGTAGCGAAGATAAAAAAGAACTGAATATCAAATAAACCACGGCGGCTTCGGTATAAAGAATCAATGGCTGATAAGTCACCGCGGCAATACGTTGAGCGGCCAGAAATAATTCAGGTACGGTAATCACGGACGCCAGCGAGGTATCTTTCACCAGCGAGATAAAGGTGTTCGACAACGGCGGGATGGCGATACGCGCGGCCTGCGGCAATATAATCTTACGTAACGACTGCGCCCAACTCATGCTGATGGAGTGCGCCGCCTCCCACTGCCCTTTAGGCACCGCCAGCAGCGCGGCGCGGATCGTTTCTGAGGTATAAGCGCCGACATTGAGCGTAAAGCCGATAACCGCCGCCGGGAATGCGTCAATCGTCACGCCGGCATTCGGTAAGGCGTAGAAGATAATAAACAGTTGCACCAGAAGCGGCGTGCCGCGAATAAACCACACATAAAATCTTACCAGGTTGCGTAAATACCCCGGGCCATATAAACGAACCAATGCAATGACAAAACCTAAGGTTAAACCCAGCGCAAAAGAAATTAATGTTAACGGAATAGTAAATATTAATCCTGCATGCAACATCGGCCAAAAAGAATCCACCGCCAAATCAAACCATGCCGGCATCCAGCACCTTCCTGTTAAATTGAATAATTAATGTTTTCTAATCAAGCCATTATCAGCCTAACATAGCCTTGATGCCGCCGATATATATCTTAATCTCACATAATATGTCTTTTAACTCATTGCGCATATTGACTATCAAAAGCACTTATCCGCATAAATAACGACGAATAATAAAAACCTTATCCCTTTCTGCTAAATAGCCATAGGTATGCGGCTTAAGATAAATAACGGTTATCCTCAGCGAGGATTGTTATTTGACTGTCATAGTCGTTAGTCGATTTAGTATTAGCACGCAAACTAAATGACGGTAAGAAAGATGACGCAGATTGTGCATGAACCTGACGGCGCTAAAGCCAAACGCAATAAAGTGGCTTTTGCCGCTTTTATCGGCACCACCGTGGAATGGTACGATTTTTACATTTATAGCACCGCCGCGGCGCTGATTTTCAGCCATACCTTTTTCCCGCCGTCAACCAATCCGCTGGCCGGCCTGTTGGGCGCCTTCGCCGCCTATGGGGTGGGATTTTTCGCCCGTCCGCTGGGCGGCATTATTGCCGGACATTTCGGCGATCGCATCGGCCGCAAGCGGGTGCTGGTCTCCTCGCTGATATTGATGGGCGTCGCGACCCTGCTGACCGGTCTGCTGCCGACCTATGCCGTCGCGGGTCTGTGGGCGACCGTGCTGCTGGTATTCCTGCGTCTGTTGCAAGGCATCGCGACGGGCGCGGAATGGGGCGGCGCCTCCCTGCTCTCCGTTGAGCACGCCACGCCCAAAAACCGGGGCTTTCTCGGCTCTTTTACCCAAATCGGCTCTGCCGCCGGCATGCTGCTGGCGTCGGCGACGTTCCTGATTGTCAGAGCGTCGATGAGCGCCGAGGCTTTCGACGACTGGGGCTGGCGGCTGCCGTTTTTATTCAGCATCGTACTGATTGGCATCGGTATTTTTGTCCGATTGCGCATTGATGAGCCGGAGGCTTTTTTACGGGCCAAAGCCGAAGGCAAGATCCAGCGTTTTCCGGTGGCGCAGGTTATCCGCCACCATCGGCGCGGATTGCTGGTCACTATCGGACTGAGGCTGGTGCAGCCGGCGATGTACGCCATCCTGACCACCTACGCGCTGAGTTACCTGGTATTAAAGCGCGGCGACGCCACCATGGCGCTCACCGCCGTGCTGGTAGGCTCCGCGGTGGCGATCGCCGCCACCCCTTTGTGGGCGCTGCTTTCGGATAAAATCGGCCGCCGCGCGCCGGCGGTGTTCGGCATTCTGGGCATTGGTATCCTGGTGTGGCCGTTCTTCCTGTTTCTGGACTATGGCGATCTGGCGTACCTGCCGCTGGTGGTGGCCGTGGCGCTGGGCGTGTTCGACGCCTCGGTGTATGGACCGGGCGCGGCCTGGTTCTCCGAGCAATTTCCCATTGAGGTGCGCTACAGCGGGGTCTCCATCGGCTACCAGGTCGGCACGTTGATATCCGGCGGCCTGACGCCGTTTATCGCCACCTGGCTGTTTTCGGTGGGCGACGGATCGCCGTGGCTGATCTGCGCCTATATCTCTTTCTATGCCGTATTGAGTCTGATCGCCGCTTATGCCGCGAAAGACCCGGTGCGGGAAAGCCGCGCCGCCGCTTTCGCCCCGTTAAATGCCAGGGATCCCGCATGAGCCATCAGCACGATGTCGATATTTTAACCGCGCTGGAGGCCGGCAGTCCCCATGCCGCCGCCTTCAGGAACCTGTCCCGCCGCCATTGGAACAACGGGGCGCTAAGCAGCCGCGACAAACATCTGCTGGCGGTGGCGGCCGCGCAGGTGACGCGCTGCACGTACTGTATCGAACACCACGCGCAGATAGCTCGCCAGTTGGGCGCGACGCGTAATGAGGTGCTGGCCGCCGCCTATATCACCGCGGCGCTGGAAACCCTGCTGAACGACGCTATCGATATCGGCGCGGACGGCGCGATTGCCGTACGCGCGTCGGCGCTGGAGGGATTGCCGGTGGAGAATGACCGCGACCGCTTCGTCAATACCCTCCTCGGCGAGCCGACCCTGCCCTTGCCTCTGCGTTACGTGATAGCGGCGGCGGTCGGGCTGGCGAAAGAGCGGGAAGGATTGCGGCTGGCGTTTCATCAGGCGGCGCTGCGGGCCGGGACGTCGCCGCAGGCGCTGGAGGAAGGGTATGCGGTGGCGCTGATTATCCGGGCGGGCGCGGTATACGCGCATACGCTTGGCATCGCCAGGGCGTTTGCATAATCTCTCCTGTGCGATGCCACTGAACCGCCCTGCTCGACGCCCCTGCGGCGCGGCGTTATTGCGGCGACTAGCGCTATCCCGCGGTTATCAATCAGCCAGAATTGAGGCGGTAAAGGCGCGGATTTTTTGATACTGCTCAGCGCTATAGCCGCAGTCGCCGGGTTCGATTTCCGGTTTATTTTTACCATGAAAATCGCTGCCGCAGGTGACGAAGACATCCTTAGCACAGGCGTAGTCATATAACAGGCCGGATAATGCCGGCGCGTGATAGCTGGAAAATGCCTCTACCCCCAGCACGCCCACGGATAACATCTGATCGAGCGCCTGCTCATAGCCGTTGTTAATATTGGCGCCGAGATGGGCAATGATCGGTATGCCGTTATTTGACCTGATGATTTCCACAATCCGTGGCAGCGGCGGGTAATTCGCGTTGACGTAACAAGGCCTGCCGTGACCGAAAAAATCCCAATAAAAATTTATCAAGGGCATATTGGCCCGCTCGCCGCCGTCCCGGTAGGGCGTAAGCAGGGCATTATTTTTATTTCTTTCATCCTGAAGAATCAGTTCGGCCATCTGTTCTTCCTGAGGAATTCTCCCGTCGGCCAACCGATAAAGCGCGTCCTGGTCGAGGAAAAATCCAAGCGTTTTCAACTTTTCAAGTTTTACCGGCACTAAATCAAGCTGTAGCTTAATAAAGTTTTTTTCAATCAGTTCAAAATCAGAAAAGTCATCATCAAACCCATAGCCGAGCAAATGGAAGTTTTTATCCTGAAAAGCGCAGTCGACTTCAATTCCCGGTATCGCCGTGATTCGTTTGTCGGCGAGTTTATTCACATCATTAACCGAGTGGATCGAGTTGTGATCGGTAATGGAGATAATATCGATATTTTTCGCGACGCAGCGTTCGATTAAATCCTTAACAGAAAAATCCGCGTCATCGCTGTAATGTGAATGCATATGCAAATCTACTTTTTCCATGGTCACATCCGGTTATCGTTTAATCTGCCCGCATAACGTCAAGCCGCCTCGGCATGGCCTGCCATCACCCATAAATCGTTTGTTTTTAATGAGATAGAATCATAAAGAGAAGATTGATTTATGCTGATTTAACCCTATGCCATACTGCCTGTATAATGAAAAAAAGTTTTTTGGTGATAGGAGATTGGAATGGAGTTCAGGCAACTACGCGCTTTTGTGACGCTGGCCGAATGTCTCAGCTACCGGGAAGCCGCCGACAAGCTGTGGCTGACTCAACCAACGCTCACGAAACAGATCAAGCTGTTTGAACAAGAATTAGCGCTAACGCTCTTTATTCGGGATAACCATGGGACGCAGCTTAGCCCACAAGGACAGGCGTTGTATGACCGCGCCAAAAATTTACTGATGGAAATCGATAAATTTAAAGCGCACTGTAAAAACATAAAACTCGGCCAGGAAGGCAACCTGTCGATTGGATTTATTAATGCCGTATCAAAACTGATGCCGGGCATTATTTCCTCTTTCCTCGAAAGCCACCCCAGCGTTAACATTCAACTCACCGACAACTCCTCTCCCCTGCAAAAGGAATTAATCATCGCAGGGAAAATGCACGCCGGCTTTATGCGCTTGCCCGTTGAACCGCCGCTGGAATACAAAAAAATAAGCGAAGATGGTCTGGCCCTCATCTACAGTAAACAACTAGATTCGGCTTATCAGGATATGAAAAGCCTTGTTAAAAAATATCCGTTGTTACTGGTGGACACAAAAACATGCCCCGGCTCCGCCCATCAAATACACAACTTCATATTACATAATCAACTCAATAAGATACCCACTTACATCGTCAACAACGCCAGTAGCCTGCTGGCTATGGCGGAAGCGAAAATAGGTTTAGGCATCTTGCCCCAAAGCAGCATACCGCCAGAAAACCCCGACCTTGTCTGCGAAAGACTGACCGGCGATTACGCTAACTGGGATATCGGTCTGGTCTGGAACCCTGACATCAATGACCCGGTGCGGGACAGCTTCATTCACAAGACTATTGAGGAATTCAGTTTAAGCAATCAGCGCTAACGAATCCGCGGCAAACGCACCGCGCAGTCCTCCCTTTTCGTCGGTCAATATTCCTGCTTACCGGTAATAAACCCGCTTTCGCTAACGGACGGGCCTGCCGACGGTTATTTGCAAATTTCAAATATCAACAGTTATAAATCATATTTCTTCTGTTATTCGTCAGGTAATAGAGTAATTATCCATCTGTGAACCGCATTAAGCAGGATATTATTTCAGGAGACAACATGAACGTTATTACCCTGGCCGGTAGTCCGCGTTTTCCATCCCGCTCCACCGCGATCCTCATCTTTGCCCAACGCTGGCTTGAACAAAAAGGGATTAATGTTCTTCCCTGGAACTTATTTAATTTTAATCCGGAGGATTTGTTTTATGCCAAATTCGACAGCCCCGGCCTGCGAGTTTTCATCGATCAGTTGGCCGATGCAGACGGACTGGTGGTCGGTACGCCGATCTATAAGGCCTCCTTTACCGGCGCATTGAAAACCCTGCTCGATCTGCTGCCGGAGCGCGCGTTCGCCAATAAGGTTATTTTGCCGGTGGCCAGCGGCGGTTCTTCCTGTCATATGCTGGCGCTGGATTATGCGCTTAAACCAGTGCTGAATGCATTGAAAGCGCAGGAGATTTTACACGGCGTTTTCGCCGAAGACAGTCAGATTACCCACTACGATCACACGCCGGTATTCAGCGCTGCGCTGGAAGCGCGCCTGATCGCTTCGCTCAAGGACTTTACCCGCGCGCTGGAACGACAAAGCAACGTTAGCGCACTGCCTTTTGCCTAGCTGGCCGACGCGTCGCCAGCAGCGCGGCGGCCAGATGTTCCTCGTCCACGGCGAAGGGCAAACGCGCCTTCACCTCCGGCTTGATGTTAACGCCGGCGGCAATCTGTTGCAGCAGCGCCGCATCGTCGCCGATGCCCAAATCCTGCGGTGAAAGCGGCATATCCAGCCGTTCCAGCCAGCCCAACAGCGGTAAACTTTCAGCGGCGGCATCGTGTTGCAATATCGCCTGTACGCCAAGCGCATAGCCGACTTTTTCGCCGTGCAGCCAGCCATGCAGCGCCGGATGATGGGTCATACTGTTATGAATGGCATGGGCCACGCCAATGCGCTGGCTATCGTCGCGTACGCTATTCGCCAACCCGGCCAGGGCGATCACGCCGTCAATGGTTCGGGCCAGCGCGGGGCTGGCGACGTTGCGCCGGTTATCCGACAACGCTTGTCCGGCATCGCGCTCGAAGGTGTCCAGCGCCATTTTCGCCGCCTGAATTTGCAGGGATAACCCCAGATCCGGTTCTCCCTGACTGAGATAAGGAGTAAATTCAAACCACTTGGCCAGCGCGTCGACAATCCCTGCCTTAAGAAAACGCACGGGCGTTGCAGCGATCACCTCGGTATCGACCAGAATCCAGACCGGATAGCGATGCAGCGGCAGGCTGCCGCTATGCGCCCCCTGTGAATCATATAGCACGCTAAATGGCGACCAGGCGGCGCAGGTGGCGGCCACGGTCGGCACCTGAATCAGCGGCAGACGTCCCGCCAGTTCACCAACGCCTTTAGCCGTATCCATCACCACCCCGCCGCCAATGCCGATAATCCCCTCCGCGCGGCCCTCCCCGGCTTGCCGCGCCAACTGCCGGATAGACGCCAGCGTACACTTGTCCTGCTGGTACGCCACGTCGAAGCGCACGTCATGGCGCTGCAAACTTTGCGCTATCGCCTCTCCCGTCTCACGCCAGGCGGTGTGACCGGTAATAATCAGGATGCGGCTCGCCAACGGCGCGACATACTCGCCCACCCGGCGCGCCACGCCGACCTGCTGTAAATAATTTTCCGGGGTTTTAATCGCTATCACCAATCTGGCACTCCATAAATAGCATGTCATTCAGGGGGGAAATGATGTTCAGCCGCTATGAAAAAGCATTTTTCGAGTGTAAACAGCCCCGATAACCTGTCAAAAGGCATTTTTATCTTTGCTTAGCCACTAAGGTTATTAAGATCGGGCATAGCAATTTATTGGCTATAGAAAGTTAATTTATGTCGTTATATTAAAAAAACGCCGGCGGTATAGTTTTCGGGCTTAAATTTGCTATTTCTGGTCTGGAGAATAAGGGAATGCCGGTATTCAGCCACATCTATCTGCGCAGTTATCTGCGCCAACACCTGACCGCCGTGGGCGTGGACGAGCCGGTGGCGGGCGAGGTAGCCGATAATCTGGTGGAGTCGTCGTTAAAGGGTCACGATTCGCACGGCGTGACGTTACTGCCGCGCTACGTGCAGGCTATCGCCGCCGGCGATCTCAATCCGCGCGCCGAATTGCGGCAGGTACGCGATGCGGGCGCGATGCTGTCGTTTCATGGCGGCAACGGTTTTGGTCAGGTCATGGGCCGGCTGGCGATGGAACAGGCCATCGAACGGGCGCAACAATTCGGCGTCGCGGTCATCGGGCTGGCTCACACTCATCATTTAGGCCGCATCGGCGCCTGGGCTGAACAGGCCGCGGCCGCCGGTCTGGTATCGCTGAGTTTCGCCAATGTGGGCTCGCGTTCCAACGTTATGCCGTTTCAGGGACAACGTCCCCGTTTCGGCACCAATCCGTTTTGCGTCGGCATTCCGGTCGCCGACAATCCGCCGCTGGTGCTGGATTTCGCCACCAGCATGATCGCCGGCAATAAGGCGCGTATCGCCTGGAACGAGGGACGCGATCTGCCGCCGGGCTGCGCCGTGGATAACCAGGGGCAGCCCACCATCGATCCGCGCTGGCTGATGGAAGCGCCGTTCGGCGCGCTGCTGGCGTTCGGCGGACATAAAGGCTCCGGGCTGGCGCTGGTATGCAGCCTGCTGGGCGCGGCGTTGACCGGCGGCGATACCGAAAGCGCGCCGCCGCCGACCGGCCCCGGCATCATCAACAATATGTTATCGGTGGTGTTCGACCCCGCCCGTTTGGGAGCGGGCGACGATTACGCGCAGGCGGTGACGGAGATGCTGGACTGGACCCGCGCCTCCCGCGACGATCACGAACTTCTGCTGCCCGGCGACGCCGAGCTGCGCCACTATCAGACACGACTGCGAGAGGGCATCGCGATTGACGACGTTAGCTGGCGTCAGTTCCAGGCCCTGGAGAAAGCCCCCCTGTCCGCCCCCCTATTGACCTAAAGAGGCATTTGTTATGCATTTATCCCGTTTTCCCCGATTACACTTCGGCCATTTTCCTACGCCGCTGGAACCGTTGGATAACCTGAGCCGTTATCTGGGCGGCCCGCGGTTGTGGATCAAGCGCGACGACTGCACGGGATTGGCGACCGGCGGCAACAAGACCCGTAAGCTGGAATTCCTGCTGGCCGACGCCCAGCGCCAAAACGCGGACGTCATCATTACACAGGGCGCGACCCAGTCGAATCATGTGCGTCAGACCATTGCCGCGGCGGCCAAAATCGGCCTGCCTACGCGGGCGTTTCTCGAACGACGCGTAACGGATTTCGGCGAAGACTATCAGCGTTCCGGCAACATATTGCTCGATGAACTACTGGGGGGCGAGATTGAAGCCCATCTGCCGGCCGGGGCCGATATGCAGGCGGCGATGGAACAACTGGCCGAACAGCTGCGCGCCGAGGGCCGCACGCCCTATGTGATCCCGGGCGGCGGTTCAAATGAGATAGGCGCGCTCGGCTATGTGGCCTGCGCCGAAGAGTTGTTATGGCAATCCAGCCAGCAGCGGCTACGCATCGATCTGGTGGTACACGCCACCGGCAGCACCGGCACGCAGGCCGGTTTGCTGGCGGGACTGAATGCCACCAACAGCGGCATTCCGGTGCTCGGCATCAGCGTCCGGGCGCCGCGGGAACGCCAGATAGAGAACGTTTATCAGTTGGCGAATCGTACCTGGCGACTGCTTGAGGCAAACGGCGAGCTGCCGCGCGACAAAGTGCAGGTCAATAGCGACTATGTCGGCGACGGCTACGGCCTCCCCACCGCCGGCACGCTGGAGGCGCTGCGCCTGCTGGCGCGTCTGGAGGGCATCCTGCTGGATCCGGTTTATTCCGGCAAAGGCATGGCCGGACTGATCGATCTGATTCGCCAGGGTCAGTACGCCCCCGATCAGAATATCGTGTTTATCCATACCGGCGGCGCGGCCGGGCTGTTCGGCTACCGCCAGTTGCTGGAGCAGAGCGTTGAGTGAGTCGTGGCGTTTAGGCATTCTGGGCGGCATGGGGCCGCTGGCGACGCTGGATCTACAGCAGAAAATCCTGTCCGCCACCCCGGCTCAGCGCGATCAGGATCATGTGCCTACGGTGGTATGGAATGTGCCGCAAATCGCCGATCGTCAGCGGGCGCTGGCGGGCGACGGCCCGTCGCCCCTGCCGCAGCTATTAAGCGCGGTGGCGGGACTGAACCGGGCCGGCGTGGATCATATCGTCATCCCCTGCAATACCGCCCACCATTGGTATGATGAATTGGCGGCCGCCAGCCAGGCGCCGCTGCTGCATATCGCCGATATCACCGCGCAGGCGGTGGCCGAACTGCCGTCACGCCCGGCGACAGTAGGACTTATCGCCACGCGCGGCACGCTGGACGCGGGCTGGTTTCAGGCCCGCTTCGCCGCGCTCGGCATTGAAACCGTGACGCCGACCGAGGACGAACTGCAAAAGTGGTTCGTACCGGGTTGCTATGCGGTCAAACGCGGCGAATTACAAGGCGGCGGCGCGCTGTTGCACCAGTTGGCCGATCGGCTGACGGCGCGCGGCGCCGACCGGCTGGTACTGGCCTGCACCGAGGTGCCGCCGGCGCTGGCCGCGGCGGCGTCGGCGCATTTATCCCTCGCCGTCGATCCTACCGACGCGCTGGCCCAGGCCTGCGTCAGGCTATGGCGGCGCGCTCGCGCCTGACGCGCGTTCAAATCGTTATTTCTCCCCGGCCGCAAGACAACCCGCGCTTTGCGGCCGCTATTATGTGTGAATAAAAAAACGGCCCCGCTGATTTAAACCTGTTTCCTATATTAACTTATCCAAAATAAGCCTTTGACCGGTAATAGGGCGATTGTTAATTTAACTTTCTTGTTTTATTAATAAAAAATCGCTATATGACCGATATTCTGGCTGAAAAACTCATCGCATGGCGCCGGGAATTGCACCAATATCCGGAGCTTTCCAATCATGAATTCCGCACTACCGAAAAAATTACCGCCTGGTTACGCGCCGCCGGCATCGATATCCTGCCGCTGCCGCTGAAAACCGGCGTCGTGGCGCAAATCGGCCGTCATGACGGCCCCACCATCGCGCTACGGGCGGATATTGATGCCCTGCCGATAGATGAACAGACCACGCAGCCGTTTATTTCGCGCCATAAAGGCGTGATGCATGCCTGCGGACACGATACCCATACGTCGATTATGCTGGGGGCCGCCCTGCTGCTGAAAGCGCGCGAAGCGCAGTTGGCGGGCAACGTCCGCATTCTGTTCCAGCCGGCGGAAGAGACCTTCAATGGCGCAAGCCAGCTGATTGCCGCCGGCGCGCTGCAAGACGTCAGCGTGATATTCGGCGCGCATAACGCCCCCGCGCTGCCGGTGGGTACCTTTTCCACCCGCAGCGGGCCGATGCATGCCAATGTCGATCGTTTCGAAATTCTGGTGAATGGCAAGGGGGCGCACGCCGCTTATCCCGAACAGGGCGTGGATAGCATCGTGGTGGCCGCGCATATCATCACCGCGCTGCAAACGCTGCCAAGCCGCAGCTTCAGGGCGCTGGACTCGGTGTTGATCAGCGTGACGCGCATCGGCGGCGGCAACACCTGGAACGTACTGCCGGAACGGGTGGAGCTGGAAGGCACCGTGCGTACCCACAGCGCGGAAATCAGGGAGGCCGTCCCGCAAAAGCTGCGCGCGTTGATCGAAAACGTCGCCGCCGGATTTGGCGCGCGGGCGGAGCTGCGCTGGTATGCCGGCCCGCCCACGCTTATCAATAGCGCGGAATGGGCGGATTTCACTCAGGCGGTGGCGCGCGAAGCGGGCTATCGGGTACAGGATCAACCGCAGCAAATGGGCGGCGAGGATTTTGCTTTTTATCTGCACCATGTCCCCGGCGCTTTTGTCAATATCGGCTCCGCCAGCGAATTCGGCTTGCACCATCCGCGCTTTAATCCCGACGAAGAGGCCATCCTGCCGGCGGCGCGTTATTTCGACCTGCTGGCCGGCAAAACATTGCAAAAGCTGACTGAACAGTAGCCGCTGCGGGGGATCCGTCCCCCACCGACCCACACTATCCTGTCGCCGTTAATCTCCCCCGGCCGTTGTGCCGGGGGGCATTACCCGCCGATCAGGCCGCGCGGAAAAGCAGCGCGACGTCAAAGCCTTCCTGCGCCGTGACCAAAAAGCTGTCGGGCGAACGCGCCTGAGGCGCAATCCCCTGCTGTTGCAAATAGCGGGCGCTATTAGCCGGCGACGCGACGGCGAACTCCAGCGCCACCATGCGCTCGGTGCCGTTTTCACCCACTGCGACCTCGCCGTACAAAGCGCGGGCGCGTTGCGGCGTGATAAACGATACCGTGGTTTGCCCCGCCGGCAGCCGGTAGCCGCCCTCGCCGTCCGACTCGATAAGCGCGGGATCAAATAATCTGCCGTACAGATCGGCGACGGCGCGCGGATCGTCGGCCGCGATCACAAAGCCGATAATATCGGTCACGCCGTTGGGATGAGATTGCCATTCCGGCCGCCAGACCAGCTCCGGGGTTTCATGCTGGCAAAAGAAACTGCGTCCATTGCGTACCCGCTCCGCCGCCAGACGAACGGTACGAAAACGGGCCTCGGGACGGCTGCCGTCGGGCAACTCGACCGGACGATAAAACGAGGCGGGCGGATCGCCGGCCAGTCCGGTCGCCACCAGATGTTGGAAAACCGCATCGCTATCCTGGGTTTTCCACACCAGACCGGCAAGACCTAACGGCGTATCCTTCAAATCCATGCGATTATTCTCTTTATGCGGCTCATAGCCCAAAAGTTCGAGATAGTTTTGTTTAAAAATCGCCAAATGATTGCTGGAACCCAGGGAATGATGCCCCCGCGGCGTTAACTGAAACCCCAGACGTTGAAACTGGGTGCGCGCCTCATCAAGATGTTGCGCGACGTTGATCACTACATGATCGACTACCGGACTTAAACTACTCATCATATTATCTCTTATTCATCGCCCTTAGACAGACGACTAACCTAACGAACATCCCGCATAATCCCAAACGATAATTAGTAAATAGTTTGTGCGTCAATCGCATATCTCTGTGTGAGAGATCAAAGAGAAAGCGGAGGACGGCGGGCCGCCCGTCCCGTTATTGCGCATGGCCGAGCGTATGCATCAGGCGATTGGCCCAGCCGAAAATCGCCGCCGAATGCAGCAGATCGACGATCTCCGCCTTGCTGAACCCCTGCGCCAGCAACGCCTGAACGTGGTGCGCCGCCACGGCGATCGGCGTTTGCGACAGCGCCCGGCAAAAATCGACGATCGCCTGCGTGCGCTCGTCAAACTTAACGTTCACGCCCTGCGTGTAGATCGTGCTGACCACATCATTGCGCTCGGAAAGCGCCTCATAGCGCCGGGCATGCACCGAACCGCAGTAGGCGCAGCCGTTGACCGCCGACGCCACCAGCGCGCCCAGTTCCCGCTCCGCGCGACCCAGCCCGCCGCGGCTGTACATAATGGCGTTAAACAGCGTGGTGCGGGCGACGTAAGAGTCGGGGTCGTGCGCCAGCGTCCTCACATAGGGGGAGATTTTGCCGCTGGAAGGCGTCACCTGCATGGCCGTCAGTTGCGCCGGCGTGGCCTCATGGAGCTCGACCGGCGCCAGATACGGCGACCAGGTCAACGCCCGGACTTTAACTTTCACCGGAGCGCGGATCA
Source organism: Brenneria sp. L4-2C (assembly GCF_040240335.1). NCBI lineage: Bacteria > Pseudomonadati > Pseudomonadota > Gammaproteobacteria > Enterobacterales > Pectobacteriaceae > Brenneria > Brenneria sp. L4-2C. Next base: position 42,137 of record NZ_JBEIAC010000002.1, read on the forward strand.
TGGCAAGGCTTCCAGCAACGTCAACCCGGCCGCCACCCGCGCTTCAAAATTGACAAAGGCGATCAGCTCCGAGAGCGCCACAATCTGCGGCGTGGTCAATCCGGCGGCCAGCAGGCGTTCAATGTCCTGGCGTCGGCTTTGCGCCGGTGAAAAGGTGACCCTGTCACAATGTTCGACCACGGCCTGAATCCAGCCCGACGCGCCGACCGGCGCGCTCCCCGCCGCGATATCCCGCAGCCAGGATCCGGGGTCATAGCTCGCCAGCCGCTGCTGATAATGCGTTTGCAGGGACAGCGCGCCCGACGCGCGCGCCATTCTGACCGCCAGCGCCGTTCTGAGCGCGGCGGGAAGCCGCCGCTCATCATGCGGCGTCAACACGCTGTCGCGACACTGTTCAATGCCGGCGACATACTCAGGCCGCTCGCGGCGTATGGCGAAGAGTTCGCCCCGCTCATCCAGCCCGGCCACCCGGTCCAACGTATCCATCGCACTCGCGTTCATAACAAGTTTCCTTCAATATCTGACTGTTGCTGACAACGGCGTAACGCCACCAGGCAGGAGTTCGGCGCCGCCGCCTGGGAAAATGAAGAGGTCGGCAGGATGGCGGTCAGCGTATTCGGATTGCCGCCGACGTCGCATCCCTGACTATCAAGCCGAAAACCGGATCCCGTCGGCAATACCGCCACGCCGGCCAGCAGTCGGCGATCGATCCGCGCGCAGACCCGCACGCGCCCGCGGGCGTTATACAGTTCGACGATATCCCCATCGGCTACGCCCTCCCGCGCGGCGTCCGCCGGGGAGAGGCTGACCACCTCATAGCCGCGGCGCTTGCCCTGCGCGCTTTCTCCCACCGCGTCCAGTTGGCCGTGCAGACGGGTCGCCGGCTGGGGCGAAAGCAAATGCAGCGGATAGCGCGCCGCCAACGGCGCCAGCAGCCACTCTTCCGGCTCGCGCCAGTGCGGGAAGGATCCCAGATCGTCATGGCCGAACGCCTGTAACCGCCGGGAACTAATCTCGATTTTCCCGGACGGCGTACTTAACGGATGCGCCTGCGGATCGGCGGCGAAACGCATAAAATGGTTGGCCGGATGCGGCGCCTCGTCCCCCTCGTCCAGCGCCGCGAAACCGCGCCGGCGGAAGGTTCGCCAGTCGGGCAATTCGGGGAAATGCTGACGATAGCCCTGATACAGCCGTTCCAGCCACTGCGCTTCGCTTAATCCCTCGGTGAATGCCTCCGCCACGCCCAGGTGCCGCGCGATGCGGGTTAACGCCTGATGGTCGGTCAACACCTGCGGCGGCGGCGCGCACACTTTACGGCTGTAGATCAGCCAGTTATCCCGTGACGACGCCGCCACGTCGTCGCGCTCGAACGGCAAGGCGGCGGGCAACACAATATCGGCCATGCGGGCGGTTGCCGTCCACGTCTGTTCCGAGACGATGATGGTTTCCGGTCGTCGGAACGCCTGAGCCAGCCGGTGCAAATCCTGATGGTGATGGAAAGGGTTGCCCCCCGCCCACCAAATCAGGCGGATATCGGGCAACGGCAGCGTCGTGCCGTTATAACGCAGCGTGCCGCCGGGGTTTTCCAGCAGTTCGGTAATGCGCGCGACGGGGATAAAGCGTTTCACCGGATTTTCGCCCTGCGCCAGCGCCGGCGCGCGCAAGCGGCGTACCGGCTGGCCGACGGAATTCACCGCGCCAAGGCCAAAGGCGAAACCGCAGCCGGGACGTCCGACGCCGCCGGTCATACAGGCCAGCGCGATCGCGGCCCAGTAGGGCTGCTCGCCGAAACGCGCCCGTTGCAGCGACCAGGCCACGTTAATCAAACTGGGTTGTTCGGTCAGCTCATGGGCCAGACGATGCAATCTGGCGCGCGGGATGCCGGAAATGGCTTCGCCCCAGGCGAGATCTTTCACGATGCCGTCGCGCCGCCCGTCAAGATAGGCTTCGAACTCGGCGAATCCTTCGCAGCAGCGGGCGACGAATGCGCGATCGACCCGTTCTTCCGCCAACAGCGTATGCGCCAGCGCCAGCATAACGGCGGTATCGGTATTCGGCCGCACGGCAATGTGTTCCACGTTGCGGCCCGCGGGCGCGTCGCGCCCGGATGGACTCAGGATCGCCAGCCGCATGCCGTTCGCCTGCGCGCGCTCAAGCCATTGCTCAACCCGATGCGCGCCGGTGCCGCCCGCCTCAACCTGCGCATTGCTCAGGCGCAGTCCGCCGAAACTCACCAGCAGACGGCAATGGCCGGCGATGTCGTTCCATGAGGGCGCGGTGTCGCAGGCGTCCTGATATTCCTTGCCCAGAACGTGAGGCAGCAGCACCGCGGCGGCGCCGTAGGAATAGGTATTGACCGATGAGGTAAAGCCGCCGGCCAGATTCAGCAAGCGCTTAAGCTGGCTTTGCGCATGGTGGAAACGGCCGGCGCTGGCCCAGCCGTAAGATCCGCCGAAAATGGCTTCATTGCCGTAGCGCTCCCTGACGCGGATGATCTCATCGGCGATACGCCGGCTGATCGTTTGCCAGTCGACCGCGACGAACGCCTCCTTGCCGCGCTGCGACCGGTCGGACGCCAGCGCGCCCTGCTCCAGCCAACTGCGCCGCGCCATCGGCGCCGTGATGCGCGCCTTGCTGCGCGCCAGCGCCAGATAATGCAACCCCACGGGCGATGGCCGCGGATCGTGACGAAACGGCCGTAAAACCGGCTGGCCCTGCGCGTCCCGTTCAACCTCATAGGTGCCGAAATGGCTGGCGAAAAGATGCATCGCGCGCCCTTATTCCGCCGTCGGCGTCATGTCAAAAGCGCGTACCCAGTCATCGCCGCGCGGCTGCCAGTGTACCGACTTGGCGACGCCGTAGGTGGCCGGCTGGGTATACAGGAAAATAGCCGGCGCCTCGTCGCACATAATCTGCGTCGCCTTACGGTATGCCGCCAGCCGAACCGCCGGGTCGACGCTGGCGCGCCCTTCCGTCAGCGCCTGTCCGAACGCCGGGTTATTCCAGTAAGCGTAATTGTTGCCGGGAGCGAACAGGGTCAACAGTCCGTCCGCATCCAGCGTCGGCCAGGCCTGCGCCAACAGCGACGTCTGCGCCAGGTCGTGGGTTTTGAGATACTTGTTCATATAGTTGCTGAACTCCATCTCATTAATCGACACCTTCAACCCCACCTCGGACAGTTGGGCCGCCACCACCTGCGCCACCTCGTTGCCTTGCAGATAGGTGCCGGTCGGCACATCCAGCGCGATCGATTTGCTCAGATCGGCGCCGGAGCTTTTCAACAGTTGCCGCGCTTTTTCAGCATCATAGGCATACCCTTTCAGCTCAGGGTTATAGCCAAAATAGGACGGCGTCAGCACCTGGCACTGCGAGACCGCCGCCTGACCGTTGAACAGCGCCTGCGAAATGCCTTCTTTATCAATGGCGTAATTGAGCGCCTGTCGCACGGCTTTATTATCCAGCGGCGCTTTTTCGGTATTGAATTTAATCATCACGCTGCGCATCGAGGGTACCGAACCGGCTTCGGCTTTACCGCTCTTGTTCACCCGCGCCAGTTCGGACGGCGGTATCGAGGTGATCAGCGAGGCCTCGCCGGCCAACAGCGCGGCGATCCGGCTGGCGGACTCCGGAATAATGCGGAACACCACGGTGTCAAAGGCCGGTTTGCGGCCGAAATAAGCGGGGTTTTCCTGTAGCGTGATATGATCGCCCGGCACATTTTCCTTCAGGATATAGCGGCCGCCGGACAGGGTTTCCGTGGCGGGATTGTGACTGCCGGCCCACTTGGGCGGCAACAGCAGAAACATCGATATCTGATCGACCAGGCTGGGGTAAGGCGACGAGGTGATTATCTCCAGCTCGGTGGGCGAAATCACCTTCACGTCGGCAATCTGGGCAAACCAGGCTTTGATGCGCGCGTTCACTTTAGGATCCCGCACCCGATCCAGATTCCACTTCACCGCTTCGGCGTCCAGCGGCTCGCCGTTGCTAAAGGCGGCGCCCGACACCAGTTTGAAGCGCCAGGTGTTTTCGTCGACCGCCTGCCAGGAGGTCGCCAGTTCGGGATGCAGTTTCAGGTCGGGGCCGCGCAGCACCAGCGCAGGATAGATATGGCTGAGTACGCTCAGATCGCTGCCGACGGAAGCGGTCATATGCGGATCGAAAGTGTTTACCGTGGTGTTTAAAACAATATTGGCGGTCGCCGCATAGCTCAATCCCGGCGCGGCCAACGCGGCGCTGACCACGGAGGCCAGCAGTAAGCGAGTCAATTTTTTAGTCATAATTACTCCACAACGTGGTTTTCATGATTGGCCCAGAACGAAATGTTGCGGGCCGACGGCCTGTAATACCGCCTGCTCCGACGGTAAATGGCTATTTACATCAAATGTCAGCGGACGACGGTGACGTTCAATCCGCGGATCCGGCACCGGGATCGCCGACAGCAGCGCCTGGGTATAAGGGTGGCGGGGATGATTGAAAATCGCTTCCGTCGGGCCTATCTCCACAATACGGCCGCGCAGCATCACCGCGACCCGATGACACAGATAGCGCACCATCGACAGATCGTGGGCGATGAACAGATAAGTCAGCCCCAGTTGTTGCTGCAAATCCTGAAACAGGTTGACGATTTGCGCCTGAATAGACACATCCAGCGCGGTAATGGGTTCATCCGCCACGATAAAGCGCGGGTTGAGCGCCAGCGCGCGGGCAATACTCACCCGCTGCCGCTGTCCGCCGGAAAACTGGTGCGGGAAACGCCGCATCATGGCCGGCTCAAGACCGACCTGCCGGAACAGTTGCGCCACCCGCTCTTCGCGCTGTCGTTTCGACGGCAGCAACCGATGCACAATCAACGGCTCCGCGACAAAATCGCCGACCGTCATGCGCGGGTTAAGCGAGGAATAGGGATCCTGAAAAATAATCTGCATCTCGCGCCGGTAGGGTTTGAGCTGACGCGGCGACAGACCGGCAAGGTTGACGCCCTGAAAAAAGATATCGCCGCGCGTCGGCGACTCCAGTTGCAGCAGCGTGCGCCCGGTGGTGCTTTTCCCCGACCCCGATTCGCCCACCAGCCCCAGCGTCTCGCCCTCATCAATGGCGAAACTGACGTTATTGACCGCCTTCAGCGGTACGCCGCCGCGCCCCAGCAGCCGGCGCTCGTCGCCGTAGGTTTTGCATAAGTTGTCGACCTGAATCAGCGGGGTTTTGTCCACGACGGCGCTCATACCCTATCCTCCCGCCGCGCCAACAGCGCGGGCAAATCATACCAGGCGGCTACCTGATGGCCGGGCGCGCTATCCGCCACCGCGCGCAGCGGCGGCGCCTGCTCGAAACAGCGCGGCGTGGCGAAGGGATTACGCGGCGCAAAAGGGTCGCCGACCGGCGGCTCGGTGGGATCGGGCGGGTTGCCGGGAATTTGATACAGGCGTCCGGCGCCTTGCCGCGCATGGGTCGGCAGCGATTTAAGCAGTCCCCAGGTGTAGGCGCTGCGCGGCGAGCTGAAAATCGCCTCCACCGGGCCGCGCTCCATAATGCGGCCGCCGTACATCACCTGCACGCTATCCGCCAGCCCGGCGACCACGCCCATGTCATGGGTGATCCAGATAACGGTGGTGCCGATCTGTTTTTTCAGGTTGCGCACCATATCCAGGATTTGCGCCTGAATGGTCACATCCAGCGCGGTGGTCGCCTCATCGGCGATCAACAGTTTGGGATTACAGGCGACGCCGATGGCGATCATCACGCGCTGGCGCATACCGCCGGAGAATTCGTGCGGATAATGGTCAAGGCGCTTGTGCGGCTCGACGATGCCGACCAAATCCAGCAGTTCGACCACCCGGTTGCGCGCCTGCCTTGCCGACAAGCCTAAGTGACGCCGTAACGGCTCGGCGATCTGCCGTTCAACGGTCAGTACCGGATTCAGCGAAGTCATCGGATCCTGAAACACAAAGCCGATTTCCTTGCCGCGCAAATCCAGCATTTGCCGCTTCGACAGCGTCAGCAGGTTGCGGCCGTCAAACCACACCTCGCCGCTCACCACCCGTCCGGGCGGCGAGGCGATAAGGCCGGTCATCGCCAGCGCATGCACGCTTTTGCCTGAACCGGACTCGCCGACGATGCCCAGCGTTTCGCCGGCTTGCAGCGCGTAGGACACCTCATTCACCGCGTGTACCGGCCCGGCGGGGGTATCGAATACCACGGTCAGGTTTTTCACTTCCAGTAGCGTCGCCACGGTTTACACCTCGATATAGCCGCCGGTGGATTGCGTCAGGTACTCGCGCCCGGTGTCGGTGATCAGAATGGTGTCGGAGATCTGGGTGCCGCCCACGCCGGGGATACGCAGATTGGGTTCAAACGTAAAGATCATCCCCGGCTCCAGCGTCAGCGGCGAACGGGCATCCAGCGAAGAATGTTCATGCGCCCCCAGACCGATGCCGTGACCGATGCGGCCGGGAATGTATTTCCCATAACCGCGCGCTTCAAGCTTGGCCTTCACCTGATTGAACAACTCGGCGTAAGGCGTGCCGGGGCGGATCAGCGCGTCCACTTCCTCGCGGATAGCCAGAATGGCGTCGAGGGCGCGCCGGCGCTCGGCGGACAGCGGCCCGTAGGCGATGGTGCGCTCATTCTCCGCATGAATGCCGTTGGCGATGCTCCAGATAAATACCGCCACCGTTTCCCCGCGCAGCGGCTTGCGCGCCGTCGGGTTATCGCAGTTATAAAACAGGCGTTCGCCCGCCAGCGCCCAGGTCCAGAGGCCGTTCTGCACGCCCCCTTCCAGCGAACCGAAATCGCACACTTCCACCTGCGGATAGCGCTGCGCCCAGAACTGGTTCATCGCCGCCATCGAGGCGATGCTGATCTCGCGTTCGCTGCCGCCGCCGGCAATCGCATCAATCGCGGCCTCCATTCCCCGATCGGCGATACGCGCGGCGATGCGCGCGTGCGCGATTTCATCGGCGTCTTTAATCAGCCGCGCCCGCTCAAGCAGCGCCGAAACATCGGTAAACGCGGCCTGCGGCAACGCCTTTTGCAACTGGGCGAAACGCCGCAACGGCAGGAAATCCTCTTCGATGCCGACGCGGCCCGCCGCCACGCCCAGTTCCTGCAATATCGACGCCAGCGCCGCCAGCCAGTCCGGCCCCATGGTGACTTTGGTCGACCAGGCGCCGTACAGGCGGATATCCGTCACCCAGGCGCTGGCCCGGCCGTGATCGTCGCGCAGCGCATGCACCAGCATGATGGGATCCCGTCCGGCGGCCACAATGCTGATAACCGGATGCGAATAGATAATCGGATTGAATCCGCTGAGATAAAAACTGTTTTCCGGTTTAAAACATACCGCTACGTCAATCTGCCGCTCCGCCAGCATGCGTTTGACGCGGCTCAGCCGGGCGGGCGGCGCGGAAGATGTTCCTGAAGGGTTAAGCGCTGAACTCATCGTTGCGTCCTCAATTTCGGGTCAAAGTAGTCACGCAGCCAGTCTCCCAGGAGATTGACGCTCAAGACGGTAAACAGAATGGCCAGACCGGGAAAGGTGACGATCCACCAGGCGGAAGAGATATACACCCGCCCGTCGGCCAGCATGCGTCCCCAGCTCGGATTGGGGGGTTGAACGCCCAGCCCCAGAAACGACAGCGCCGCGTCCATGATAATCAGGCGCGCCAGTTCCAGCGTCGCCACCACCAGCGCCGGCGTCAGCACGTTGGGTAAAATATGCCGCCACATGATGCGCCAGCCGCTGGCGCCGATGGCGTGGGCGGACAGAATAAATTCCTGCTCGCGCAGCGATAGCACCTGACCGCGAATAATGCGCGCATAGCGGATCCAACTGGTCAGCGCCAGCACCAGAATCAGGTTCTGGATCGAGGGGCCGAACGCGGCGACGATCAGTAACGCCAGCAGCATCAGCGGCAGCGCCAGTTGGATATCGACCACCCGCATCAACAGCCGGTCCACCATGCCGCCGCGATAGCCCGCCACAATGCCGAACAGCACGCCCACCATGCCCCCCAGCACCACGGCGATAAAAGCGATCGTCAGGGTGATGCGGCTGCCATAGATAATGCGCGACAGCACGTCGCGCCCCAGTTCGTCGGTGCCGAACGGATGAGGGCCGGGAGAAAACAGCCCGCTCCAGGTCGGCGGCTGCATCCGCATCAGCAAATTGGATTTGGTCGGCGGCATCAGGCCGAGCCAGGGGCCGAACAGCGCCAGCAGCAGCAGGACAACCAGCAGAATAAAACCCGCCATCCCGCTACGGTTTCGGCTCAGCGCGCAGAAAAAAGATCGCATCACAAGGTTTCCTTAGCGTCGCCGGGAAATACGGGGATCGAGCACGCCGTAGAGCAAATCCACGATGAAATTGATCGCCACAAAAATGACCGCCACCAGCACCACGCCGGCCTGAATCACCGGAAAATCGTGTACCTGTATGGCCTGCACAATCAGCCGCCCCACGCCCGGCCAGGCAAAGACCGTCTCCGTCACCACCGAGCCGCCCAGCAGTTCGCCGGCGATAATGCCGATCATCGTCACCACCGGGATCAACGCATTGCGCGCGACATGCCAGATGAACACCGTATGGGGCAACAGCCCTTTGGCGCGCGCCGTGCGCACATAGTCTTCGCGCAGGATGTCCAGTAAGGAAGAGCGCAGCAGACGCGCAATCGACGCGGTGACGAACACCGCCAGCGTCGCGCCCGGCAGCACCAGATGCGCCAGTCCGCCGGACCCGCCGGTGGGAAACCAGCCGAGATTGACGGCGAAAAACAGGATAAGCATGATGCCGAGCCAGAATACCGGCGTCGCCTGCCCCAGCAGCGCGGCGACCATCACGATGAATTCCGCCAGCGTGCCGCGCATCAGCGCGGCGATCGCGCCGGCGACGGCGCCGAACGCCACGCCGAAAAACAGCGCCGTTCCCGCCAATGTCATGGTGGCGGGCATATGCCGCCACACCACCGACAGCGCGGGCTGCATATATTGAAAAGAGGTGCCGAAATCGCCGTGCAGCATCGCCCAGAGCGTATGGAAGTACTGTTCCAGCAACGGACGGTCCAGTCCCAGACTGTGGCGCATGGCGTCCAGTTCAGCCTGACCGGCGCCCACCGGCAGCAATAGCACGGTAGGATCGCCCAGTACGCGCGTGACAAAGAAAACCAGGGTGACCACGCCCCAAATCGCCACCAGTGCCTCCGTCAGCCGGGCCAGAATATAGCGCGACATCAATCAGCGCCTCCCGCGAGGAACGCCCTGATTTCCGCCAGCACCCGCTGATTGGCTTCAATGTGTACCGGATGATTGGCGCCGGCGATCTCCAGGTAGCGCGCCGCCGGAATGGCGTCGGCAATCAGGCGCGACTGCGACGGCGGGCAAATCCAGTCATTGCCGCCGACGATAACCAGCGTCGGCGTCTTGATATCCGCCAGCCGCGCGCGCAGGTCGTAAGCCTTGTCGGCAAACAGCGCATTGTGGGTCTGCGCATGCAACGCCAGGGTGCGCGTGCGCTCCAGCGCCGCGTCGGCGTCGAACCGTTCGTAATAGAGCGGTTGCAACGCCAGCCATATCAGCCGCAGTTCCGTGTCGTCCACCACCCGATCGGAAAACAGCTTGTCGATCATCCCCAGCGATGCGCAAGGCGCTTTATGCAGGCGCGCCTTGAAATTGGCGATGGCTTCCGCCTCGTGATGATGGCTGGGCGCGGTGCCGCGCAGAATCAGATGATTCAGGCCGTGCGGGTATTTCACCGCATAGCTCAGGGCGATCATGCCGCCAAAAGAGCCGCCGATCAGCGTGATTTTGCCGCCGCCGGCCAGACGCTGCCGGAAGGCTTCAAGATCGTCGACCAACTGATCGAAGGTAAACGGCGGCGTCAGGCTGGATTGCCCGCAGCCGCGCTGATCGTAAGCCAACAGGCGATAACGGTCCGCCAGCGGCAGGAAAGCATTAAAATCGCCGCGATGATCGCCGATGCCGCGGCCGCCGTGCAGCACCACCACCGTTTCCGAATGCTCATCGCCCGCCAGCGCGTAAGTGAAGGCGGCGCCGTTGAGCGTAATACGTTGTGTCGCGTGGTTAGCCATGATCCCGTTCTTCCGCGTTGCGCCATTCATCGCCCTGCAACTCCGGCGTATCGAACGCCAGCAGGTCGTCGTAATGTTTCTGCCGATCTTCGACAAACAGGCTGCGGGCGATGCCCTGCGCCAGCCGCCGTCCGCCCTCGCTGACCGCCGGGATATCGCCGGACAACTTGCCGTGCGTCAGGGTCGAGGGATAGTTAAAACTGTGGATGCGCGTCAGCCACCGACATCGGCCGGGGATTTTCGGCTGGAATTCGAACGCCGGCCCCAGATAGGGCGACGTCGCCAGTTCGCCATTCTCCTCGCCGGATTCAGGCGTAAAACGGTCCTGCCAGAAGGCGATCTGGTCGGCGAAAAGACGCAGCTCGGGCCGATGGGATAAATCGACGCGAAATCCGGTGGCGAAAATAATGAAATCCAGCGGGAAACTGCCTGCCGGCGTGGTCAGCTCTACGCCCAGCGCCGTTTCCCGTAGCGCCGTGACCGGGCTGTTGAGATGAAAGAAGGCATTGGCATGGCGCGACACGCGCAGCGTGGAGTCGCGCGGCGGCGGGGTCTGCGCCGCCAGCGTGGTGGAGAGAAACTTCCATTTCCACGCATCGCTCAGGCCAAGAAATCCCTGCACCACGCCCTGACTGGCGATGCCGGTGAACTTGTTGATGCGCGGCAGATCCTGACGGCGAATGAACAAGTCGACCTGACCCGCTCCGTGTTCGAGCGCGGTGGCGGCGTTATCCATCGCCGAGGCGCCCGCGCCGATCACGCCCACTCGCTTGCCCGCCAGCGCGGCGAAGTCGATATCGTCGGCCGAGTGCGCCCAATATTTTCTCGCCAGCGCCTGCGCGAAATCCGGCACGTAGGGGCCGCCCAGACCGTCGCGGCCGCTGGCCAGCACCACGCGGCGAGCCAGATAACGCCGCGTTTCCTGCGTAACCCGATTATAGGTTTCCACCTCGATCAGATCGTCTTCCGCCGGTTGCAACAGCGTTACTTCCGTCTCGTTTAACACCGGAATATTCAGCGCCTGGCGATACCAGATCAGATAATCCATCCACTGGGTACGCGGGATCTTATCCAGCGCCGCCCACGCCTCTGCGCCGAACTGCGCCTGATACCAGGCCTGGAAGGTCAGCGCCGGCAACCCCAGCGCCGGCCCCGCCAATTGCTTGGGGGAACGCAGGGTTTCCATGCGGGCGAAGGTTTTCCACGGCCCTTCGCGTCCGGCGGGCGCCTTGTCGAAACACAGCACATTATCGATACCGAGCAGCTTGAGCGAGGCCGCCGCCACCAGTCCGCACATGCCGGCGCCTAAAATAGCGACGTCAACGACATACCGTCCTGCCGTATTGCGCGCATGAACCCAGGGCTTGGCCGGCAGTTCCAGCAGTTGCAAGTCTTCCCGCAGACGCGCTTCCAGATACGCTAATCCTTTCCCATCCAACGTGGTCATGTGTACAGCTCTCCCCTAACCATTATCCCCGCCATGTCCCTCTACGGGGGTAGCGATAAGACAAACCAATGATGCTTAAAACGCATTATTAACCGCTCTGTATGTCAATTCTTAATAATAAATTTGTCTGTGCTTATGCGTAAAATTGCGTGTACAAGTCAAAAAAGTTTCCGCATGCTTTAAAAAAATGGTCGACGGGTGAACGCGGCGTCAGTCGCGGCAACGTCGACGCGATGGACAAGAGAAAAGGAATGGACGGCATGTCGAAAACGGCGATTTTAGAAGATTTGGATTTACGTCAGCTTGAGGCGTTCTCAGCGGTGATTTCTTCCGGCAGCATCACCGCCGCGGCGAAAAACCTCCGCCGCTCGCAGCCCGCGGTCAGCCGGCTGATTCAGGAGTTCGAAAATAAAATCGGCTACCCGCTGTTTTTGCGCAACGGCCCGCGCATCACCGCCACCGAGCAGGCTTACCAGTTGCACGAGTCCGTCGAGCACGCCTTGATTTCGCTGCGGCAGGTTCAACTACGGGCGAAGGAAATCGCCGGAGAAGAAGAAAAACCGCTGATCATCGCCGCCACGCCCGCGATGGCGGCGGGCTTATTGCCGACGGCCCTGGCCAAAGTGGAACTTAGCACGCCGTTGCAAATTCTGAGTTATTCGGCGGAGCAAACGCTGCACGCGGTGATCGACGGACGCGCCGATCTCGCCATCAGCAGCCTGCCGCTGGATCATAAAAACGTTCATCGGCACTGGATTGGACAATCAAGGTGCGTGGTGGTGCTCAGTGAAGACGATGAGCTGGCGCGGCAGAGTGAAATTCGTTTGCAGGATCTGGCGTCCCGCAAAATGATTACCCTCTACAACCCCTATCGCCTGCGCCACCGTTTTGAAGACGCGATGAAAAAAGCCCGCATCCAGCCGCGCTACGTGATAGAGACCAACTCGTCGGCCAATGTACTGGCCTGCGTGCGGGCCGGGTTGGGCGTGGCCATCACCGAGCCGGTGACCGCCTACGGCCTGCCGCTGCAAGGCATGACGATCCGCGAGCTGGATATCGAAATTCCGTACCATTTCGGCGTGATTACCCCGCAGGCGAAAACGCCGCGAACCGTGGTATTGCAGATTGTCGACGCGCTGGAGAATACGGCCAGAGAATTATTGCCGAATTTCGCGTTATTTCATTCCGACGATCACCATAAAATCATGCTTTCGTTAAGTCACTAAAATGAAGGAAAAGCCCGGTGTAGGACAGCGATACATTCGCCGGCGGAAACCCCGCCCGCTCATCGGTTCGCTGTCCCCATGATCAGACGCGAACGGTCGCCGTAACGGATTATATTCAATCTCCGTTTCTGCGATTTTAAAATAAACGACAAAAATAAATTTTATTTTTATTCCAACCGGAAGGCATCCGCACGTCGTAATAACGCCGTGGCGGGCGGAGGACTTTCATTAAATAACCGCAGCACCATTAAAATAAAGATATTTATTGCGAGGGTAATAATGAAAATAAAACATCAATACCTTAATAAAGCCGTAATTGGACTGGTTGTATCCGGCGCATTATTTTCCGGCGGCGCGCTGGCCGAATATCCGGAGAAACCGATACAAATGCTGGTGGCCTTTGCGCCCGGCGGCGGTACGGATATCGCCGCCCGCTCGGTCGCCCACTATCTCGAAAAGCATCTGGCGAAAAACGCCAGCGTCGCGGTCATTAATAAACCCGGCGCCGGCGGGGAAATCGGCTGGACGGCGCTGGCGCGCGCCAAACCGGACGGCTACACCATCGGCATGATCAATCCCCCGGCGACCAATGCGCTGGTCGTGGAAGGCAAGGCGAAATACACCATGGATGATTTTCAGCCTATCGCCAATCTGGTTTATGACCCCGGCATTCTGGTCGTCAACCAGCAAAGCCCCTATCAAACCCTGGCGCAATTGATTGATGCGGCCCGACAGACGCCGGATAAGCTGGTTATCGGCACCTCCGGCGCGGCGGGCTCGTCGGAACATGTCGCCATTCTCAATCTCAACCGGCAGGCCGGCATACGGTTTAAGACCGCGTTCTTCGGCAGCACCGCGCCCGTGCGACAGGCGGTGCTGGGCAACCACGTTCCGGCGGCGACCATGAATCTCAGCGAAGCTCTGCCGCTGGTCAGGGAAGGCCAAATACGCATTTTGGGCGTTATGGCCGAGCAGCGCTCGCCGTGGTTAAAAGACGCGCCGACCTTCCGCGAACAACATATCGATCTGGTGGCCGGGGCGTCGCGCGGCATCGCCGCACCCAAAGGCACGCCGCCGGAAATCGTCGCCCGGCTGGAAAAAGCCCTGCACGACGTCATCAACGATCCTGAGTATCTGGCCGCCGCGCAGAAAGCCGAAATCCCGTTGAATTATCTGGACGCTCAGGGCTACGGCAAACTGATTCAGCGTGTTAACGGCGATTTGGCCGAAACCTGGAAAATCACGCCATGGCGCTGAAATTGAACCCATCCCGCTGGCATACCGAGTTTTTTTTCGCCCTGCTGTGGATAGCGATCGCCGCGGGCATCTACGTCGGCGCGGCGGCATACAGCCCGAGCAGCGCGATCTTCCCGCGCGCGCTGGCGATGCTGCTGGCGCTCGGCGGTCTGGCTCAGGCGATCCGGCTCTATCGGCGACGGACGCATGAAAACGGCGCGCCGCGGCGACTGCTGGACGCGCCGCTCAGGGTGGCGATCGGCTTCCTGATGGTCGCCGCCTATATTCTGCTGATGAATGCGATCGGTTATATCGCCGCCAGCCTGCTGTTTGGCGTCATGCTGCCGCTGCTGGCGGGGTATCGGCGTCTGTGGCCGATTTTCGCCAGCGTAACGGGCTCGCTGCTGTTGATTGTGACGGTGTTTCGCATCCTGCTGGATCGGCCGCTGCCGCCGGGTATTGTCGAATCCCTGCTGGAGCGCGCGTTATGATCGAGGCCCTGCTCAGCGCCCTGCCGCATGTGCTGGCGCCGTCCAATCTGCTGGCGGTTCTGCTGGGAACCGTCTCGGGACTGGTGGTCGGCGCGCTGCCGGGACTGACCGTCACCACCGGTATCGCCGTTCTCATTCCCCTGACGTTCGGCGTCGATCCCCTCTTCGCGCTGGGCATGATGGCCGGTATGTATAACGGCGGCAGCTACGGCGGCGCCATTCCGGCGATTCTGCTGCGTATTCCGGGAACGCCCGCGTCGGTCGCCACCGTACTGGACGGCTATGCCATGACGCGTCAGGGCAAGGCCGCCTATGCATTACAGGTGGCGGTTATTTCCGGCGTGATCGGCAGCGTGCTGTCCGCCATCGCCCTGATCCTGTTTGCGCCGGGACTGGCGAAGATCGGTCTGTTTTTCTCGCCGGCGGACTACTTCTGGGTCTCTCTGCTCGGTCTGGCCACCGTCACCTCGCTGCTGGGCGACGACTTTCTCAAGGGCGCGATCGCCGCCCTGCTGGGACTGGCGATCGGCACCATCGGGCAGGATATCTCCACCGGCGACGAGCGCTTTACCTTCGGCCTGCTGGAGTTGGCCGAAGGGCTGGATCTGGTGGTGTTGCTGACCGCGCTGTTCGCCTTCCCGCCGGTCATCCATATGTTTGAACACGCCTCCGCCGCCGGTCTCTCCGGCCATCTGTTAAAGCTGAAGCGTCAGGGCTCCGTGCTGGCGCAATGGCGACAGTTTATGCCGGTCTGGCTGCGCAGTTCGTTTATCGGCATTGTGATCGGCATCCTGCCCGGCGCGGGCGGCAGCATGTCCTGCTACCTCGCCTATAACGACGCCAAACGGCGCGACGACGATCCCGACAGCTTCGGGAAAGGGAATCCGAAAGGGGTGGCGGCATCGGAAGCGGGAAACGGCGCCGATAACGCGTCCTCGCTGATTCCCGCCTTAACGCTGGGCATTCCCGGTTCCGGCGTCGCGGCGGTCATTCTGGGCGGCTTGCTGGTGCAGGGATTACGCCCCGGCCCGCAGCTATTTCAGGAACACCCGGACGTGGTTTACGGCTTTATGCTGCAAATGCTGCTGTCCGCCCTGTTGCTGGCCGTGGTCGGCGGGTTGACCGCCACGCGGATTTTCGGTCAGGCGCTGCGGCTGCCGGCGGTTCTGCTGGCGCCGATCGTTATGCTGTTTATTACCGTCGGCATTTATGCGGTCAACAACGCCCAATTCGATCTTTACCTGTTTTTCGGCATCGGCATCGTCGCTTACTTCATGGAAAAGCTCGACTACCCGAGCGCGCCGATCATTCTCGGCGTGATGCTGGGGCCGATAGCGGAAACCCAGCTCAATCTGGCGTTAACGCTGGGCAACGGCAATCCGGCGACGCTGGCCGACTCCCCCTTGTCCCTGCTGTTGATCCTGTTAACGGCTTTCATCCTGTTCACGCCCTTCTGGCGCTACCGTCGAAAAAAATAACGCTGCCGGCCGGTTAACGCCGCCGGCAGAAAAAACAAAGGAATCATCATGAATGTAGCCATTCTGGGTGGCGGCAATATCGGCTTTGCCACCACCGCCTGGATATCCGACGCCGGGCATCGGCCGATTCTCTGGTCGCCCGTCGCGCAAGATCTTGCTCCATTGCAGGCCAACGATAACCGGCTCTCTTTTACCGGCGTCATCAGCGGCGAGTGTCGGCCGGACGTCACGACGGATATCGCCTATGCGGTGAACCACGCGGACGTCATTTTCATCTGCGTGCCGGGATACGCGCACAAAACGGTGATTGACGCCCTGACGCCCCATATGCGCGACGAACTGCCGATTATCATCAACAGCGCCTGCTCGCTGAGCGCGCTGTACCTGTCAAAACGGCTGACCGCACGCCATATTGCTGCGCCGATCATCACCTGGGGCACCACCGCGCTCACCGCCCGCCGTCAGGCGAACGGCTGTGAAGTCGCCATCATGGCGGCAAGAAAATTCGTCCATGTCGCCACGCTGCCGATGCAGGATAATGCGCGCGCCATCGCCCTGTGTACGGCGCTGTTCGGCCGCCGCTTTCTGGCTCAGCGCAATACGTTGGCGACGTCGCTGATCAATATCAATCCCATCGCCCATCTGGGGCTGGCGCTGTGCAACATCACGCGCATTGAAAGACAGGAAAGCTGGCCGCAATATCATTATCTGACGCCGGGAGTCGCCAATTTGATTTCCTCGCTGGAGCAGGAACGTCAGACGCTGGCGCGCCGGTTCGGCCTACAGTTGCACAGTATCGAAGAACATTTTCAGCAGTCGTTCAACGTTCCGCAAAACGAGCTGGCGGATATTGCGGCCGAACTGCACCGCCGACGCGGCGGCCCGGCCGGGCCGGTCAGCATGGATACGCGTTTCATTCTGGAAGATACGCCCTATGGACTGGCGTTTGCCGAAGCGATCGCGCAGAAAGCGGGAATCAATCTGACCCTGCACTCCTCGGTGATTAACGTGGCGGCGGCGATATGGAAAAGAGATTTACGTCATGAGAACAATATCCTGCCGGAGCTGGGATTGGAGGCGATGTCGCTGAACGAGTTTGATCAGGTTATTTGTTCCGGCTATCGGTGAAAAATCAGCTATCCGGACAGCACCGTACCCGGTGGGTAGGCGTTAACCAGTAATACTGATCCGGATGGCGGTTGCAGGTTTTACCGTCGCGGAACTCGCATCCCGAGGGCTGCGCGGCGTGCGGTAATGCCCGCGTCTGGTTTTTCAGCCGCGGGTGCGCCGGCGGGATCGCCTGTAGCAGATAGCGGGTATAGGGATGCTGCGGCGCGGCGAACAGTTCCGCGACGGCGCCCTCCTCCACGATCAGGCCGCGCGACATCACGCCCACGCGGTCGGCGATATGATGCACCACGCTGAGATCGTGGGCGATAAACAGATAAGCCAGCCCCTGCTCGCGCTGCAAGCGCATCAGCAAATTCAGGATCTGCGACTGGATGGAGACATCCAGCGCCGATACCGGTTCATCGCAAACGATCAGTTTCGGCGCCAGTATCAGCGCGCGGGCGATACCGATACGCTGGCGCTGCCCGCCGGAAAACTCATGGGGATAGCGCCGGCCATCCGCCGGACTGAAACCGACGCGAGTCAATATCTGCTCCACCTGTTGCCGGCGCTTGCCGGCATCGCGCTCGCCGTGAATAATCAGCGGCTCTTCAATGCTGTAGCCGATGGCGCGTTTCGGGTCGAGCGACGATAGCGGATCCTGAAAAATCATCTGCATATCTTTGCGCACCTCACGCCACTGACGGCTGTTCAAGCTCAACAGTTGCCGGCCGTCGAAGATAACCTCGCCGCCGGAAGCCGCGGTCAGGCCGAGCAGGCTGCGTCCGGTGGTGCTTTTGCCGCTGCCTGATTCCCCCACCAGCGCATAGGTTTCGCCGAGCGAAATATGAAAGCTGACATCCTCCAGCGCGGTGAATGGCTTAGCGCGCCATCCCTTGCCGGCAAAGGTTTTACTTAAATGACGCACGGTCAATAACGGTTCGCTCATACCGGCCCGCCTATCTCTTCCACCCGCCAGCAGCGCACGCGATGGGTTTTATCCGATAAGGCGCGCAACGCGGGATGCTGCTCGCGGCAACGCGCCTGCGCATAAGGACAGCGTTCGGCAAAGCCGCAGCCGGGGATGGCGACGGACAGCGCCGGCACCGTGCCGAGGATCTCCGGCAGATCGACTTTGCGCTCGCCGTCCAGTCTGGGTACAGCCTGCAACAGCGCGCGGGTATAGGGATGCAGCGGATTATCGAACAGGCTGACGACGTCCGCCTCTTCCACCACTTCGCCGAGATACATCACCAGCACGCGCTGACACAATTGCGCCACCACCGACAGATCGTGGGTAATCAGGATGATGCCCATGCCGCTATCGGCTTTGACCTTTTCCAGCAGGGCCAGAATCTGCGCCTGAATGGTGACGTCCAGCGCGGTGGTCGGCTCATCGGCGATCAGCAGCGCGGGACGACTGGCGATCGCCATCGCAATCATCACGCGCTGGCGCATGCCGCCGGAAATTTCATGCGGGTACGCCGCCGCGCAGCGGGGCGCATCGTCAATACCGACCTGATGCAGCAACGAAATCACCTCCGCCCGACGCTGCCGGCGCGTCAGCGCGCGGTGCAGGATCAGGCTCTCCTCAATTTGGCATCCCACGGTAAAAACCGGATTCAGGCTGGATAGCGGATCCTGGAAAATCATCGCCATCCGGCTGCCGCGCCAGCGCTGCAATGCGGCGGGCGACAGATCGTCCAACCGTTCGCCGTCAAAGATCATTTCGCCGGCGACGCGGCTGGAACGCGCCGGCAGCAGCCCCATCAGCGCCTGCGCCGTCACGCTTTTGCCGCAACCGGACTCGCCGATGATGCCCAGCGTTTCATGACGGTCGACGGCTAACGACAGATCGCGCACCGGCGCCACCACGCCCTCGCGGGTGGCGAACCTGACCTGTAATCCGTTCACCGAGAGTAAAGTTTGCGACTGGCTGTTGTTCATCGGCCTGGGGTCTCATTTTTAAGCTGACGCAACAGACGGCGCGTCAAGGGTTGCAGCCCGCGATCGGCGCCGTCGCGCAGCGCGTCGCCGACGATATTCAGCGCCAGAATCAACAGCACGATGGCGATACCGGGGAAAAAGGTCATCCACCAGGCGGTGAAAATCACCTTTTTCCCTTCCAGCAGCAGGTTGCCCAGACTGGGCATCGGCGCCGGAATGCCGGAGCCGAGAAAGCTCAGCGCCGCTTCGGTCAGAATGGCCACCGAGAAAATCCAGCTGACCTGCACGATCAACGGGGAGACGACGTTCGGCAGCAGGTGCAGCCAGATAATGCGCGCGCCGCTCGCTCCCTGAGCGCGCAGGGCTTCAATATAATTCTTCTCTTTGATCGCCAGCGCGGCGGCGCGGATCACGCGCGCCACCGAGGGGACGTACACCAGCGACAGCGCCAGCACCACATTGGCGGTATTCGGCCCCAAAATACCGACGATGGCGATCGCCAGCAGCAGCGAGGGAAAGGCGAACAGCCCGTCGCAGATACGCATCAGCAGCAGATCCAGCCAGCGATACCAGGCGCACAGCAGACCGATCGTCATCCCGATAACACCCGCCGCCAGCGCGACGGCCGCGCCGACAGAAAGCGAAATCCGCACCGCCAGCGCCACGCGGACAAACAGATCGCGGCCGAAATTATCGGTGCCGAACCAGTGGGTCGCGCCGGGCGGTTGCAGGCGGGTTAACGGACTGATGGCATAAGGGTCGAACGGGCTGATGCCGCTGCCGCACAGCGAAAACACCAGGATAATCAACAATAGCGCGCCGCCTGCGACAAGCTGCGGCTGGATAAAAAACTTTTTCATGAGGCTTTACCGCTGACGGAAAGACGGGGATCGAGCAGATAGCTGAGGATATCGACCGCCAGATTAATCAGCACATAGCTGACGGTAATCAGCAGCACCGCGCCCTGAATCACGGTGAAATCGCGTCGTTCGATGGCATCGACCACCAGCGAACCGACGCCCGGAATGCCGAACACGCTTTCAATCACAATGGCGCCGGTGACCAGCGAGCCAAAGGATTCGCCGCAGACGGTCAACACCGGCAGCAGCCCGTTTCTCAAGGTGTGGCGCAGCAAGACCGTGCGTTCCGGCACCCCTTTGGCGCGGGCGGTTTTAATAAAGCCTTCCTGGAGCACATCCAGCATCACCGCGCGCGTCATCCGCGCAATCAATGCCGCGATGCGAAAGCCCAGCGCCAGCGCCGGCAGGGTTAAATACCACAGGTTCAGCCACATATCGCCGCGGGTGGAGCTATACCCCACCACCGGAAACCAGCGTAGCCGCACGGCGAAAAAGAAAATCAGGAACAGGCCGAGCAAAAATCCGGGGATCGACATCCCCAGCGTCGCCAGCCACATGATAATGCGATCCAGAAGCCTGCCGTGCCGCCAGGCGCTGAGAATGCCGCCGCCGACGCCGAGCAGCAGCGCGATGCCCTGCGCATAAATCGCCAGCGCCAGCGTCGGTTGCAGGTGCTGGAGAAACAGCGACAGCACGCTGGCGTCCATCAACAACGAGTGGCCGAGATCGCCGCTCAGCACCGCGCCGAACCAGTGCGCGAACTGCGCCGGCAGGGGTCTATCCAACCCCATTTGCCGACGCAGCGCGGCGATGTCCTGCGGATTGGCGTCATTACCCAGGATCACCAGCGCCGGATCGCCCGGCGCCAGATGCACCAGGCAGAACACCACCACCGACACCACAAACAGCACCGGCAGCAACGCCAGCAAGCGATGGAGAATATACCAACCCATGCGTTGCTCCGCTTACTGCGCCGTGATGCCGACATTCCACAATACCGGCCCGATCAGGTCGTAATAGCCGTGAACATGATGTTTGATCGCCACCGCGTCCGGCGTGGTGCGCCCCAGTACGATCACCGGCAGGTATGTCCAGATTTGCAGGTGCAGTTTATCCACCAACGGTCTGGCCGCCTGCAACGACGGCGCCTGCTTGATGTCGTCCAGCGTGGCGTCGATCTCCGGGCTGTTGCTCAGGCCGGGAAATTTGGCGCGCGAGTCGAGGAAAGGATACTGGTGCAGCACCTGACGCATGGAGAACTCCAGCGCGCACAGATCGAACGTGCTCGGATCCTGACGCCGTTGCAGCACCGTGGCCCAGTCGTAGACATCCAGTCGGGATTTCACCCCAATCTGTTTGAGCACCTGCTGCGCCACAATCGCCAGGTTATACAGCTCGGCGTACTCCTTGGTGGCGATGATCACCACCTCTTCGCCGTTGTAGCCGGATTCCTTCACCCGTCGGCGCGCCTCATCCAGTTGATGCTGATTCCAGTAAGGTTTGCCGGCTTCGCTATACCAGTCCACCTGCTCGGGAAAACCGAGGGAGGAACCCGCCTTGAAAAAGCGCTCATCGCTGTAGCCGGCCAACAGCGACTGATGCACATCCAGCGCCAGATTGAACGCCTGACGCAGCTTGACGTCGGCGAACGGCCCGCGATGCTTATTGAACAGATAGGTGATCAGCGATCCGCCCGCCTCCGGCCGGTACAGTTCGACATCGCGCGCGTTGTTAAGTGCATCGATATTATCTTTCGGCAGGTCGAAAACCACGTCATATTCGCCGGTCAGCGCCCCGGCCAGCCGCGTGGACTCATCGGTGATATAGCGGAACCAGATATCCCTGACGTCGGCTTTTTTCTGCCCCGACAGGCCGTTTGCCGGCTCGCTGCGGGAAACATAGTCGTCGTAGCGGGTGAGATGCAGGTACTCGCCCGGTTTAAACTCCGCCAGCTTATACGGGCCGGTGCCAATCAGTTGGCTGACCGGTTTTTTGCCGGCATTGGCTTCCTCTATCAGCCGTTTGGGCATGATCGAGGCCAGATTTTTCAAATCGGCCAGCACGTTGAGCGTGATCAGCGACGGCGTCTGCACCGTCAACCGCACGCTGTCATCATCGACTTTGCTGAACTGCGCGCCCGGCAGGTTGGCTTTGCCCTGCGTCGACACCGCCAGCCAGCGGTTCATCGACGCCACCACATCATCCGCCGTCAACGGTTGACCGTCGTGAAAACGGATGCCCTTGCGCAGCACAAACGTGTAGGTTTTGCGGTCATCGCTGAGCGTATAGCTTTCCACCAGCTCCGGCACCGGTTCGAACTTGTCGTTGATGGTGAACAGTTGTTCAAAAATATGGCGCACCACATCGGTGGTGGCGCTGTTGGTGGTCAGGTAAGGATCGAGCGTACCCGGCCGCTTGCCGTAGGCGATATTCAACGTCGCGTTGCGATCGACGGCATCGGCCTGCGCGATTCCCCAGGGTAAGCTGGTCGCCAGCAGCAGTGCGGCGAGCGGAAAAGTGAACCACTTCATTGATGGGAAACTCCCTTATTGTTGTCATGGCGAAATTGTTGTCATGGCGAAATCGTGGTGATGAGAACGGCGTCGTTACGGCTAACGCATTCAGGCCGCGCGCGTGACAGCGTCACGATTGGCGAATTCGTCTTTGATCTCCTGCAACAACCGGGCATCCGTCAACAGGCGCAGCCCGCTGCGCGCCAGTACTTTCGCCCCGGCGAGCAGCGCCGTGTAGCCCAGCGGCGAGTTGGCCGCTTCCCGAAACGGCACCGTGTGGCCGACCAGGTCGTCCGGGCCAATCTTGATGGTGGGATGCGCGGTGGGCACCGCGTGGCTGATATCGCCGGCGTCGGTGGAACCGATGCCCTGTTTGTCCGTCAGATCGACGCTTTCCCCCACCGCGGTAAACTCCTCCAGCAGCAGGGTATTCAGCCGATGGTTGATATTAAAATCGCGCGGGCCGACCTGATGCTCAATCTTGACCGTCGCGCCGGTCGCCAGCGCCACGCCCTCGGCGATGGCGCGAATGCGCGGCTCCAGCGCGATCACTTCCTCGCGGGTTTTGGCGCGAATGTAGTAATGCGCCGAGGCGTATTCGGGGATCACGTTCGGCGCCTGACCGCCGTTGGTGATGATGCCGTGTACCCTGACGCCATCGGGCAACTGCTGGCGCAATACGCTGATGCCGTTGTACAGCAGCACCAGCGCATCCAGCGCGTTGACGCCTTTATCGGGCGAGCTGCCGGCATGGGAAGGTTTGCCGTAAAAATGAAAATAGAGATGATTGTTGGCCAGCGACGGGCCGGTGAGGCGGGTTTTGCCGGACGGATGCACCATCAGCGCGACATCCACATCCTCCAGCAACCCGTGCTCGACGAAACGCGCCTTCACATTGCCGTTCGGGCCGCCTTTGCCGCGCAGTCCGCCCTCTTCGGCCGGCGTACCCAATACCGCCACGCGTCCGCCGGTGACGTTGATGACCGACGCCAGCGCGATCGCCGCCGCCACGCTGGTGACCCCGATAATGTTGTGGCCGCAGGCATGGCCGATATCAATCAGTGCGTCGTATTCCGCCAGAAAAGCGATGGTCGGGCCGGGTTTACCGCTGTCTTTCAGCGCATAGAAGGCCGTTTCATGCCCCGCCACGCCGGAGGTGACCTGAAACTGATGCTTCGCCAGCAGCCTGGTAAGCAGCTGATTGGCGTAATATTCGTTATTGCCGGTTTCCGGGTGGGCATGAATATCCCTGGAAACCGTAATATATTCCTCACTGTGTTTTTCGATGCTCTCTTCCAGTTGCGAAAATAACGCCGCGACGCTCATGTTTATGTCACCAGATTGTTATAAAACGAGAGCTACAGTTAACGCGGCGCGTTTAATAATTAAAAGCATCGATTTTTGCTTTCTATATACATTTTTTGATTAAAACGACAGACCGATAATGCATTGCGGATAACGAACCGGGAGCAAAAGCCCCCGGTTCGCGATGATTTATTGGGTCTGTTCAGTCAGACAGCGATAGCGCGGCAGCGACTGTTCATCGCGCATTGTCTGAGAAACCGGCAGACTTTTATTCATATCGATAAATTGAGTGCGCCGGATCGGCGGCATAGTCCGGCCACTCCTGACGGGCTATCTCGATCTGCGCCAGACGATCAATTTCAGCCTGCGCTTTCGCCTGCCGCGCCCGTAATTCATCCGCGCTTTTCTGGACTTCTTTCGCCATTGCCTCCAGTACCGCACTGCGCACGCTGTCGCTGCGTTTATCATTATGCCGCGCGCTCAGGTTGTAGCCGACGGCGCCCGTGATCATCAGCGCCAGCGCCACATAACTCAGGATCAGTGCGCGCCGGCTACACCGATGCAAGGCATAAATCGCCGCCGGCAGGCTAATCAGCACGCCGAAAATAAAGCCGCTGATGTGCGCGATATGATCGATGTTCTTTTCAAACAGGCTATAACCAAACAGCATGAAGAGCGCCAAAGCGCCGTTTTTAACATCGAAGGTCAGTTCATTATAAGTATTGAAAGTAAGAAACCGCCTGACCGCTACCCCGGCAATCGCGTAAATGGCGCCCGATGCGCCAACCGTCAGGAAGATCATGATGGGAGAAGCGTGGAACATCGCCTGATAAAGTTGGCTGGGATGGTCGTTAAAATGCCATGCGGCGCTAACGAAATTGGACAGAACGCCGCAGCTAAGATAGATAAACAGATAGAAAACCCGTCCAATCTGTTGTTCGGCCAGTGTCCCGACAGCCAGCAAAACCGCCATATTCATCGCCAGATGTTCGAGATCCTGATGCAGGAAAAGAGCGCTGAGCAAACGCCAACCGTCGCCAGTCACAGAAAGCTGCGCAACATTCGCGCCCATCTTGTAAAGATCGCCCAAGGAAAACGAAAGATCCCCGTCGCCCACACGACATTGCCAGATAAACACCGCCACATTGACCGCAATAATAAGCAGCGTGACGATGGGCGCTCGCCATCCTTTCATGATATGAAACTCCCTTTTTCAATTTTTTATATACCCTAAATAATTCGAGTTGCAGGAAGGCCAATGCACCAGCAACTTGAAGTATGACGGGTATGGCAAATAAATTTAACAATAGCGGAAAGTAAACCTTTCCTCGCACATCCGGCAACGGCGACCGCCGAGGCCGGAAAGGCATGCATTTTAAAGTCAATGGTGATGAATAACCACTGTGATACGCGTCGGCAAAAACGGGGGATTTCGCCATAACGCAGCTATGCGGCTTTAGGAAGCGCGGTGTGGTTGATGAAACAGCGCGGCCATTGCTGATGGCTTATTTTGCGGATGTATACCCGGCGCAGCGATTTGAACGACCGCTTTTCCAGCGCCGCGCGGGGAAACGGCGTGAGATGCGCGGCCGTCCGGCTACATCAGTTCCTGTCGGCGATCGTCGGTTTCGCCGTAGCGGTGCAGCGTCGGCGGCTTAAGCCCCTGATAAAGCGCGTCGATGCCGGCATTGATGAGCTGATTATGCTGTTCAAACAGCGAGTTGCCGCGCAGATCGCTTTCGACGATAAACGGGCCGAACCGCTCCACCTCAAACAGCCACATCGCCTGGGCGATGCCCAGTTCCGCCAGCCAGTGAACGTCGATAACGCGCCTGATGCTCCGCCCCAGCAGCGCGCCGGTGCCGTAACCGACCGTGGTCAGGTAGATCGCCCCGGCCGGCACCAGCACCTGCCGGTATTGCTCCGCCGGCATGCCGCCCTTGCCGAGCACGATATTGCTGCCGGAGAGCGACAACCAGCGCGCCATCCAGTTGGCAAAGCGAAAGCTGGCGGTGGCGGTGACGGCGCCCACCTGATAGCCGCCGACGCCGTCCGGCGCCGCGGCCGGCGAGCAGTGGAAATTCACCTGGCTGATCGCGCGCAAATCCAGCGGCAACGGGCGTCCCTCATCCAGGATCAGGCGATAGACGCCTTCGCGGGCGGTGTAAATATTGCCGCTGAGATACACCACCGTGCCGATTTCCAACTGCGCCAGATCCTCGGCGGATACCGGCAACGTTAGTTCAACCACTTTCAGTTCGTCAGATTTTCCGGCCATTCCACACTCTCGCGTCGCAAATAAGGCGTGAACCAGACGGGGTCGGTACGATAGCTGACCGAGCCGTCGGCATGGATCCGCGCCGTGGCGCGGCGTGAAGCAAGACAAAAGGTATGCAGGCTGACCGGCATGCCGCCGGTATGGGTGTAGCCCACTTCGATATGACAGTCCGCCACCATCGAACGCCCTTCCAGCCCCATCGCGCCGATGCCGAGCGAATTGCCCAGCGCCAGAATGTCCAGTTCCAGTTGGGCGATGCGCGGGTCAGGGTTACGATCGCCCACCACCCGCAGGCAGGCGGCCTGTTTGCCGAGTTGCATGCAGGTGTCCTTCGAGCCGCCGATGCCGATGCCGACGATCGCCGGCTGGCAGGCCAACCCGCGCTTGCCGAACGCAATCAGCGTATCCAGCGCGAAACGTTTGATGCCGTCGATGCCGTCGCCGGGAAACAGCATGCGGTAGTCGGTGCCGAACAGCCCGCCTTTGTGTACGGTCGTGATATCCACCCAGTCGGCGTCCGGTTCGAACGACCATTCGATTTCCGGCGCATTGATGCCGACATTGTTGTTGAACTCCGTGCGCCATAAAGGATGAACGCGATTGGGGCGCAAAGGAATATCCTGCGTCGCCCGCGCGGTGGCGCGGCGCAGCGCGCGCTCGACGCCGACAAAGCCGTTATCGACCGCGGCATTGTTGCCCCACTTGATGTAATAACGCGGCAGCCCGGTATCGGCGCACATCGGCCGGCGATCGTCGCCGGCGGCCTGCCAGTTTGCGATCATCGTATCCAGCACGAAACGCGACAGCACGCCGCTTTCCTCCCGCTGCATGGATTTGATTTTGTCGCGATAATCCGCTGGGATATCGATGGCGGCGCGTTGCATGATTTCGTAGGCAGCCTGTTCCACCCGTTGGATGGCGACGCTCATGATGCGAACTCCTGATTGAATAATGTCATATTGCTTCCTTTTCGGCGGGTTCCGTCAACAGCGTTTCCCCCGGCCTGACGAGGTCAAACGCCACCGGCACCTGCTCCAGATGCAGCGTCGCGCCAGCGTCATCGCTGCTGATGCGCGTATAGCGGCTGGTCGCCAGATCGCCGGTGGCGGGAAAATCTTCCCGGAAATGCGCGCCGCGGCTGTCGTTGCGCGCCAGCGCCGCCGTGGCGATAGTGCGCGCGATCAGCAGTTGGCTGTCCACATTCAGCCAGTCGTGCCAGCTCAAGTTGTAGCGCCGCTCGCCGTCGCGCACGCCAAAGGTCGCCAGTTCGCCGAGGTACTGATCCAGCCGGTCGGCTCCGCTGACGATGCCCTCGCGGGTACGCATCACGCCGACGTGATCCCACATGGTCTGCGCCAGTGCCTCGCGCAACGGCGCCAGCGAGCCGGGCCGGGCGGCAAAGGCGCGTTCGGCGCGGGCGACGCCCGCCTCGATGCGCGTACGATCCGGATCGCGCCAGCCGTCGCCCCGCTGAAGATAAGCCGCCATCGCGTCGCCGGCGATACCGCCGAATACCGTGGAGCAGGCCACGCCGTTGCCGCCCAGCCGGTTCGCGCCGTGTACGCCGCCGCTGTCCTCGCCGGCCACATACAAACCGGGCGAGGCGGTGGAACAGTCGACCTCGAACTCCACGCCGCCCATCAGATAGTGCGCGGTAGGCACCACCTCGACCAAGCCGCCCGCCAGATCAAAACCGCAGTCGGCGCAGCGGGACACCATACCGGGAAACAGCCGGCGCACCTTCTCTTCCCCCAGGTGCTTCATCTGGATAAACACGCCGCCCATCGGCCCGGTGCGGCCCGCCCGCATCTCGGCGTAAATGCCCCGGCTGACCACGTCGCGCGTGGCGCGTTCGCCGCGCGGATCATAGCGCTGCATAAAGCGCTCGCCCTGCCCGTTGAGCAGATAGCCGCCCGCGCCGCGCAGCCCTTCTTCCAGCACCGTACCGGTCATGCGCGTGTCCGGCCCGCCCAGCAGCCCGGTGGGATGGAACTGCACCATCTCCATGTCGCGCAGGCGCAGGCCATAGCGCAGCGCCATCGCCAGCCCGTCGCAGGATTTCTCGCCGGAGGGCGTATGGTAACGATACATGGTGGGGCCGGCGCCGGTGGCCAGCAGCACGGCTTTCGCCTGAATCAGACGATAGACGCCGCGGCGCAGATCGATAAACAGCACGGCGGCGATGCCCGAACCGTCCGCCGCCGGGATCAGTTCGATGGCCCGGTGCTCTTCCAGCTCGCGCACGCCCGCGCCGCGCACCTTCTCCATCAGCCGATTGATGATCTCGATGCCCGTCAGATCGGACTTGTGTACCGTGCGGTCGAAGGTCTGACCGGCAAAGGCTTTTTGATGCAGGGTGCCGTCGGGATTGCGGTCAAAAAAACAGCCGACTTCGTTCTCCAGTTCGCGCACCCGTTCTATTGCGCCGGCCACCAGTCGCCACACCAGATCCTGCCGCGGCAGCCATTTGCCGCCGTTCAGGGTGTCCATTACGTGCCGCTCTATCGAGTCGCCGGCCGCCAGCGCCACGTTGTAGCCGCCCTGTACCATCCGGGTACAGCCGCTTTTGCCGAGCAGCCCCTTGGTGGCGACGGTCACGTCCAGCGCGG
Source organism: Brenneria sp. L4-2C (assembly GCF_040240335.1). Classification (NCBI taxonomy): domain Bacteria; kingdom Pseudomonadati; phylum Pseudomonadota; class Gammaproteobacteria; order Enterobacterales; family Pectobacteriaceae; genus Brenneria; species Brenneria sp. L4-2C. Next base: position 70,722 of record NZ_JBEIAC010000002.1, read on the forward strand.
GATTGGCCCGGCGCGCGTGCAGAGCGGCGAACAGCCCGGCGCCGCCGGAACCCAGGATCAAAATGTCGGTTTTTATGCTCTCGAACGGCATCGCTAGAGCACTCCCATAATAAAGACGGCGCCGACGGCCAGGGAGAATCCCGTTCCCCAGCCAATCCAGCCGAAGCGCGCCTGTTGCGGATGACACCAGTTCAATGTTTCCAGCGCCAGCAGACGCAACCCAAAGCTCACATGCAGGCAGAGCAGCACCACCAGTCCCCACTCCGCCGCTTTCACCAGCGGCAGATCGCTGAAGCGGATCACGCGCTCCAGTTGGGCTTCTCCCTCCAGCGCCAGACCGAGCACCAGAAAATGCGCCGGCAGAAACAGCGCCAGCGCCAGCCCGGACAGACGATGGCCGATAAAAGCCAGATAGCCTTTTTGACGGCGTAAAACCTTCATAGTCCCCCCACGGCGATCACGGCGCGCATGCCGAGGATCAGTAATAACACGGCCAGCCCCAGGCAAATCCCGCCCGCGGCGCGGTAACCGACGCCCGCCCATTCGATCAGAATGGCGCGAACGCCCAACGGCGCATGCAGGGCGACGCAGATCACGAAGGCGGAGTAAAACAGCAGCCAGCCGACGCTTCCCTGAGTACGCCCCAGGATGGCCCCGGCGCTAAGACCGCTGTGCGTCGCATAGAGGATGACGCCCAGATGGATCAGCACAAAGGGGATCAGGAACAAGGTGCTGAGCCGCTGAATAATGAACAGTTTTCTTTCCATCGCTTACGCCTTCCTGAACCATTGCCAGAGCGAAACCCGCTTCAGACCGGCGATACTGCGGGTAGGACTCAGCCCGATCGGACAGCAGGCCATGCAATTGCCCTGCATATGGCAGGCGCCGACGCCGCCGGCCGCCGTGACGCGCGCCTGCACATCGGCGGCCGCCTCATGGCGCTCATCGTTGACGAGCGTCCAGGCGCGGTTTAGCGCGGCCGGGCCGAGGTAGCGTTTGTCCCAGGCCACCACGTCGCAGGCGGCATAGCAAATGCCGCAGTTGATGCACTCAATCGCCTCGCCGGCGAGGCGGCGGCGAGCGCCTTGCGGGTCGATACGCGCCGGATCCTCCCGACGGCTGCGGCTGGCGCTGAACTCGCCGCCCGCCTGTCGCCACTTGGTGAAAAATTCGCGCATGTCCACCACCAGATCCTTGATCGGCGGCAGATTACGCAACGGTTCCAGCACCAGTTCGCCGTTGTCGGCCACCCGGCTGACGTGCGTCCGACAGGCCCAGCGCGGGGTGCCGTTGACCATCATCGCGCACGAGCCGCACACGCCGACCCGGCATGAAAAGCGGTAAGACAAGCTGGGATCCTGCTGCTGCTGTATTTCCGTGACCACGTCCAGCACCGTTTGATTATCCCGACGGGGTACCGAATAAACAGCGTGTTTATTACCCGGTTCGCCGCGCGCGATTTTCACCCGTAATATTTTTGCTTCCTTAGCCATTTTTTCATTAACCATTTATTTTTAATTCGACATTGCCGCAACTTCAAATGAAGAAAGGAATAAGTCTGTTAGATATATATCCACAACGGACATTACCGGCAGCAATCACCCTCGCCCAGTCCACGGGCGCTAATAACATTAATAATCATTCGACAATAATAAATGAAATACACCGACCATACTGTCGCCGGCATGATAGATAGAAGATATTGCGGTATACCACTATAATTCCCAGGGTTACCCCTCCAAACAATCAATTGTGGATAAGTAAAACCAAAATTCGCAAAAAGAAAAAATGTGTAATGGCCGCTTCCCGTCGCCGCGGATAATTACTTATAACGACAAGAAAATAAACAAACGCGCCCCGCACAAGCGCCCGTTCCTCTTTTCCCTGGCGGCGCGCGCGGCCGCCAGGGCGCGATAAAGCGCTCGTTTTCAGCGGAAAAACGTGTTATTCAGTTTTTGATCGATTGTTTATCTTCTATGCCATGAGGAAACTGTTTCATGAAATGAAATAACAATTACACATAGCTTATTACAAAATGCGCTTTAGCAAAAAAAGACGCTGAGCTTATGCTGCACCCCATATTTCGCTAGCACGGAATATATTAAATTAATGTAATCAATAATAGTTAATTAATTATTAGCGGGTCAACATCACATTATTAATAAAATATCGGACACGGACATTTTCATCAGCAATATCGCGGTTGAATCAGATCAATGCCACGTTCGATATTTTAGTTGTGCATGATTGACCATTGTGAATTTCACACATTTCAATGGACTCTATGTATGAAAAAAATAAGCAACAACGCGGTTAAGCCGACCCGTTTTTTGTCCCGCAAGCTGATCGGCATAACCTCGGCGGCCAGCCTGCTGGTCTCGTCGCTGGCGCTGCCGATGCAAGCCTACGCGGAAGGCCAGTTGCGCATCGCGCAGCAGTTCGGCATCGTCTACCTGCTGCTTAATGTGGCGCAGGATAAACAACTGATTGAAAAACACGCCAAGGCCGAAGGACTGGATGTCAAGGTAGACTATCTCCAGCTCTCCGGCGGCGCGGCGGTCAACGATGCGCTGCTGTCCGGCTCGGTGGACATCGCCGGCGCGGGCATTGGTCCGTTGTTCACCCTCTGGGATCGCACCAAAAACCGGCAAAACGTGCGGGCCGTGCTCGCGACCGGCAGCTTCCCTTACTACCTGGTCAGCAACAATCCGAATGTGAAAACCATCGCCGACTTCACCGATAAGGATCGCATCGCGGTGCCGGCGGTCGGCGTTTCCGTCCAGTCCCGCTATCTGCAACAGGCTTCGGCGAAACTGTGGGGCGACAAAGAGTACAACCGCCTTGATAAGCTCCAGGTGGCTGTGCCGCATCCCGACGCCACGGCGGCCATTATCAGCGCCGGCACCGAAATCACCGCCCACTTCGGCAATGCCCCCTTCCAGGAGCAAGAGCTGGCGGGCAACCCCAACGCCCATATCGTCCTGAACTCTTATGACGTACAGGGCGGCCCGACCTCGCCGGTCGTGCTTTACACCACGGAAAAATTCCGCAAGGAGAATCCGCGCACTTACCGCGTGTTCGTCAACGCCCTGGCTGAAGCGGCGGACTTCACCGCGCAGAACCCGGAAGAAGCGGCCGATGCCTTTATTCGCATCACCAAGTCCAGAATCGACCGCAAACTGTTATTGGATATTCTCAAGAGTCCCGAGTCGAAATTCAGCATCACCCCGCAGAATACCTTGCAGTTGGGGCAGTTCCTGCACCGCGTAGGGGCCATCAAAAACAAACCCGAGTCGGTGAAGGACTACTTCTTTGACGATCCGCACGTTGCGTCAGGGAGCTAAATCATGACGCTGGCTTCCGGCGCCGATGTCGTGACGTCCGCCAGGCCGGCAGACGCCGCCGCCCGCAAGGTGGCGGACGCCGTCGCCGAGACGCTGGTCAACTTCGGGGCGCGCTTCGTCTTCGGTATTCCGGGTAATGACGTGCTGGAACTGATGCGCGCCTGCGAGGAACAGGACATCCGTTATGTTCTGGCCCGCTCGGAGCCCTCCTGCGCATTTATGGCCGACGCGGTCTATCAGCTTACCGGCGCGCCCGGCGTCGTGCTGCCGGCGCTGGGGCCGGGTCTGGCGAATATGGTTTCGGGCATTGCCGGCGCCTTGCAAGATCGCAGCGCGCTGTTGGTGCTCGCCGGCAGCGTCGAACGGGATCTGGCCGGTATTTACAGCCACCAGATCATCGATCAGACCGCCTTGATGCGGCCCGTTACCCTGTATGCGGACACGCTCAATCCGGCGCGTTCGGCGCAGCAGACCGCCAGAGCGCTGGATATCGCCACCGGCTATCCGCCGGGTCCGGTTTTCCTTGATGTCGCGGCGGACGTAAGCCGCGCCCCCAGCGCGGAACCGGCGTTTAGCCCGCAAAGCCGTCACGCCGGCGGCTATCTGTCGCAGGATGAGCAAACGCAGATCGTCAGCATGCTGCGCGGGGCCGAACGCCCGCTGGCGTTGATTGGACAGGGAGCCTTGTTCGGGCCGCAGCCGCAAACGGTCAGCGACTTTATTCAGGCCAGCGGACTGCCGTTTCTCACCACCTATAAGGCCAAGGGCATCGTCAGCGAATATCACCCCAACAGCCTCGGCGCGCTGGGGCTTAGTCCGGTGATAGACGCCATCCAGCGCGAGGCCGTCGACGCGGCCGACCTGCTGGTGCTGATAGGCTTCGATCCGATTGAACTGCGCAGCGCCTGGCTGGATGCCTGGCCGGCCGGGAAAACGGCGATCACGCTGGACTGGGCGGCGCTGAATCAGCGGATATTTCCGGCGGGCCGCGCGTACTACGGCAATCTGCACGGCAACCTGCAACGTTTGCAGCAGCGCTGGAACAGCGAGCCGCCGGCGCGACGGGCCGACTGCCAGCGCCACCGCGCCCGTCTCGCGCCGCTGGTATCCCCGCCCCCGGCGCATCGGGATATCAGCCCGGCGGCGCTGTTCGCCGAGCTTGATCGCCAAATGACGGCGGAATGGCTGGTCACGCTGGACGTCGGCGCGCATCGGATTCTAGCCAATCACGTCATTCGCTGTCGCCGCCCCCGACAGTTGCTGCAATCAAACGGATTTGGCTGCATGGGTTACAGCCTGCCGGCCGCCATCGCCGCGCAATTGCTCTATCCGCGGCGGCCGGTCATCGCCGTGACCGGCGACGGCGGTCTGCTGATGACGCTGGGTGAACTGACGGTCGCGCGCGACCTGGCGCTGCCGCTGGTGGTGATAGTGCTTAACGACGCGGCGCTATCGCTGATTCGCCTCAAGCAGTCGAAGAGCGGGCTGGACGAGCGCGGCGTGCGTTTCCGCGAGACGGATTTCGCCCTGGTCGCGCAAGGGATGGGCGCGCGCGGCATTCGGGCGCATAACATCGACGAGTTCCGTCAGGCCCTGCGTGAAGCCGTCGCCGGCCGGCAGTTCACGGTGATCGATGCCGCCATCGATCCGACGGAATACACCTGCCAGATGTGACGGCGAACGGCCCCTATCGGGGTTGTCCGTCAGCCACGCTGGCTTTTAGCACACAACGAGAGGGGAGAATCATGCCTTTTCAGTCATTGCAAACCGCCGGCGCGTCGCCACAGCCGGCCACGCCTTTACTACAGGTGGAAGCGGTCAGCCTGGAATACGCCACGCGCGAACGCCGGGTACGCGCCACCGACGAGGTGAGTTTCGATATTTTTCCCGCCGAGCGCTTTATCCTGCTCGGCCCTTCGGGCTGCGGCAAATCCAGCCTGCTGAAAGCCGCGGGCGGATTTCTGCCGCCGGTCAGCGGCCGTATCCTGTTGGAAGGGAAAGAAATCACCAAACCCGGCCCGGAGCGGATGATGGTTTTTCAGGAGTTCGACCAGCTTCCGCCGTGGAAAACCGTACTGGAAAACACCCAGTTCCCGCTGCGGGTCACCGGCAAGCTGTCCGCCGCCGAAGCGCGGGATCAGGCGATGTATTATCTGGAAAAGGTCGGTCTGGCGGATTTCGCCCATGCCTGGCCGCATACGCTGTCCGGCGGGATGAAGCAGCGCGTGGCGATCGCTCGCGCGCTGGCGATGAAGCCCAAAGTGCTGCTGATGGATGAACCCTTCGCCGCGCTGGATGCGTTGACCCGTCGCAAAATGCAGCAAGAGTTGCTGGAATTGTGGGAGGAAGTACGCTTTACCCTGCTGTTCGTCACCCACTCCATCGAAGAGGCGCTGGTGGTCGGCAACCGGATCCTGCTGCTTTCGCCGCATCCGGGACGGGTGCGCGCCGAACTCAACAGTCATCAATTCGCCCATAACGATGAGGGCGGCAGCGAGTTTCAGGCCGCGGCGCGGCGGATCCACGATTTGCTGTTTCCAACCGGCCAGCCGGCGGAGCCGGTCGCCGCGGTTCCGGACGCTGAGCCGCATCGCTCGCTGGCGGGTCAACATACCGGTTGATCCTTTCGCTTTGTCATACTGAAAAAGGTTTTACCATGAGTCAACTTCCACCTGTTCGACCGGAGTATCTGAGAGATCTGGCTCCGCTGTCCGATGCTAAAGTCGTCCAGCCGCTGCCGCTGATCAACCGCCTGTGGAATATCAGCGCGATACGCAAAACCGTGCTGCTGATCCTGCTGGCGCTGTTATGGGAGCTGGCGGCGCGCTGGCAAGACAATGATTTGCTGCTGCCCTCTTTCACCCAGGCGGCGGCGGCGTTTATCGACGATATGCGCAGCGGCGAACTGCCGGCGAAAATCGCCATTTCCCTCGGCACGCTGATTAAAGGCTATGTCATCGGCACCGCGCTGGCGCTGGCGCTTAGCGCGCTGGCCGTCTCCACCCGGCTGGGACGCGATCTGCTTTCCACCCTGACCTCCATGCTGAATCCGCTGCCGGCCATCGCGCTGCTGCCGCTGGCGCTGCTCTGGTTCGGCCTTGGCACCAATAGCCTGATCTTCGTGCTGATTCATTCCGTGCTGTGGCCGATGGCGCTCAATACTTATTCCGGTTTCCTCGGCGTGTCCGATACGCTGCGCATGACCGGCCGCAACTATGGCCTGAGCGGACTGCGTTACGTGTGGCATATCCTGATACCGGCGGCGCTGCCGTCGATTCTGTCCGGGTTGAAGATCGGCTGGGCCTTTGCCTGGCGCACCCTGATCGCCGCCGAACTGGTATTCGGCGCGTCGAGCGGTCAGGGAGGGCTGGGCTGGTATATTTTCCAGAACCGTAACGAGCTGTATACCGATCGGGTTTTCGCCGGTCTGGCATCGGTGATCATTATCGGTTTGCTGGTTGAGACGCTGATTTTCGCCACGATTGAGCGCATCACCATTAAGCGCTGGGGTATGCAGCGCTGATAGGCGCGCCCCCCTCCGTCATTCCCGCGCAGGCGGGAATCAGTCAATGGCTGCTACGGTTTCAGCAACCGATCCCCGCCTACTACCGCGGGGATGACGAGGCTGTGAGCCGCGGGGGTGACAGGGTTGTGAGCCGCGGGATGGCAGGGTTGTGAGCTGCGGGGATGACGAAAGCGTAGATGTGAATGGCAAGAGTGCAGACCACCACTTACGTCCTCCTCCGTCATTCCCGCGCAGGCGGGAATCAGTCAATGGCAGTTTGCGGTTTCAGCAACCGATCCCCGCCTACTACCGCGGGGATGACGGGGTTGTGGGCCGCGGGGATGACGAGGTTGTGAGCCGCGGGATGGCAGGATTGTGAGCAGCGGGATGTCGGGGTTGTGAGCCGCGGGGATGACGAAAGCGTAGATGTGGATGGCAAGAGTGCAGACCACCACTTACGCCCCTCCGTCATTCCCGCGCAGGCGGGAATCAGTCAATGGCTGCATACGGTTTCAGGAACCGATCCCCGCCTACTACCGCGGGGATGACAGGGTTGTGGGCCGCGGGGATGACAGGGTTGTTAGCCGCGGGATGGCAGGATTGTGAGCCGTGGGGATGACAGGGTTGTGGGCCGCGGGGATGACGAAAGCGTAGATGTGAATGGCAAGAGTGCAGACCACCACTTACGCCCCCCCTCCGTCATTCCCGCGCAGGCGGGAATCAGTCAATGGCAGTTTGCGGTTTCAGCAACCGATCCCCGCCTACTACCGCGGGGATGACAGGGTTGTGGGCCGCGGGAATAGAGGGTTCAGCGATTTCTGAGCCGCCGCGCGTAGCGGTCGCCGGTAAGTTGCACCACGGTAACCATGGCGATCAGCATGGCGATGACGATAACCATCACCTGCGTATCAAAACGCTGGTAACCGTAGCGGATCGCCAGATCGCCCAGCCCGCCCGCGCCGACGGCGCCCGCCATCGCCGATGAACTGATCAACGCCACCAGCGTGATGGTTAAACCGCCGACAATCCCCGGCAGCGCCTCGGACAGATAAACATGCCACACGATGTCCCACTTCTTGCAGCCCATCGCCTGCGCGGCCTCCACCAAACCGGGATCGACCTCACGCAGATTGACCTCGACAATGCGCGCGAAAAACGGCGTCGCGCTGATCGCCATCGGCACGATAGCCGCCCAAACGCCGATGGTGGTGCCGGCCACCCAGCGGGTAAACGGAATCAGCGCCACCAGCAGCACGATAAACGGGGTGGCGCGAAACCCGTTGATAATGCCGCCGACGATGCGGTTGAAACGGGGAGACTCAAGAAAACCGCCGGGAACGGTGACGATCAGCAGCACCGCCAGCGGGATGCCGGCCAGAAAGGCGATAAATCCGGAAACGCCGACCATGGTCAAGGTATCGAAAAACGCCTGCGTATACCGGTCAAACGGAATAGTGAGCGACAGGGACATAGCCAATCACCTCGATCTGATGCGCAACGGCCTGCGGGCCTTGCGTAAGCATGGTTAAATCAGGCAGCGCCGCATCGGCGGGCATCGCCAACAGCAGTCGGCCGTGCGCGTGTCCCTGTATGCGGTCCATGCCGCCGTGTATCAGACGAACCGACGTCTGCAACGCCTGAGCGATACGGGAACAATCCGGCTCCAGCCCGCCTTCGCCGGTATAGGACAGCAGCAGGATGCGCTCGCAGGCCACGCCGTCCGCCGGCGGAAGGGATTGCAGGCGATATTGCAAATCATCCGGCAAACCCTGCTGCAACGGCGCCAGCAGCGCCCGCGTCGCTTCGTGCCGCGGCGAGCCGAAAACCTGCCACACGTCGCCCGCTTCCGCGATGCGTCCCTGCTCCAGCACCAGCACCCGATCGGCGATGGCGCGGATAACGCTCATTTCATGGGTGATCAGAATAATGGTGATGCCCAGCCGCCGGTTGATATCACGCAGCAATTGCAGGATGGATTGCGTCGTTTCCGGATCCAGCGCCGAGGTGGCTTCGTCGCACAGCAGAATCTCCGGCGAGGTAGCCAACGCTCTGGCGATGCCGACACGCTGTTTCTGCCCGCCGGAGAGTCGGCCCGGATAGCTATCCTGCTTATCCTGTAGCCCCACCAGCGCCAAAAGTTCGCCGACGCGCCGCGCGATTTCATCCTTCGCCACGCCCGACACCTTCAACGGCAGCGCGATATTCTGCCATACCGTCTTGGCCGACAGCAGATTGAAGTGCTGAAAAATCATGCCGACCCGACGGCGCAAACCGACCAGCTCGGACTCGCTCAGTTCGCCGATATCCACGCCATCGACCAGCACTCTGCCGCTCGTCGGCTTATCCAGACGGTTGATGGTGCGCAGCAGGGTGGATTTCCCCGCCCCGCTGCGGCCGATAATGCCGAAAATACAGCCCGCCGGGATCGTCAGGCTGATGTCCTGCAACGCATGAACCGGCGCATGCGCCGAGGGGTAAATTCTGGAGATATGCTCAAACGTCACCGAACCCGCGCCGCGATTGCCGGTCTGCGCCGCGGAGAACGGCGCATCGGCGGGCCGTTCGCCCGCCTGCGTTTGCAAAAAGGCCGACGCCACTTTCAATACCGATGTCGCCTGCCTCATTGCGCTTTTCCGTCCTTCAGCCACGGCAACGCGTACAGATTAGGATCATTATTGAAGCGTTTGGCGATGGTTTCGCGTACCGCCGGCGAGTTTTGATAGATGGCGACAAACTTTTTCAATACCGGATCGTTGGCGCGATCGCTGCGCGCGGTGAAGCTCATCGCGTAGTAGCTATCGCTTACGCCGGAATAGAGTAACGCCTCGCTCGCTTTCTTTGGCGTACCGGCGTTAAAGAAGTAAGAGGGCCAAACCACGGACAGATCCAGATCCTGCAATGAACGAATCAACTGCGGCCCTTCAATCTCGAAAAATTGCAGGTTTTTCGGGTTCTCGCTGATATCGTTCAGCGTGGCGTCGGTGGCGTCGCCGTTGCGCAGCTTGATAAGTCCGGCCTTCTGCAACAGCAGCAGACCCCGCCCCTGATTCACCGGGTCGTTGGGTACGCCGACTTTGGCGCGTTCCGGCACCGCTTTCAGGTCGGTTATCTTGTTCGAGTAGATACCGATATTCTGAAGCAGCCCGAAACCGATATTCTGTAACTTGTAACCCCGTTCTTTGATGGCGTTTTGCAGGAACGGCTCATGCTGGAAAAAGTTCAGATCGATGTCGCCGTTATTCAGCGCTTCATTCGGCAGCGTCCAGTCGGTAAATTCCACCAGTTGCACGTCGATGCCCTGCGCTTTCGCCTCATCGACGACGGCCAGGACGGCATCGGAGGTCGCCCCGGCCGTCGAGCCTATTTTCACCACATCGGCCGCCTGAGCCGTCAGCGCCAACGCCAGCAATGCAGCCGCATATCCTTTAGCCAGTATTTTCATGTTGATGCTTTTCATATATTTCCTCATTAGCGCAATACGTATTGCTAATAACCTTTTAATGAATAGGGTTAGCATTCGAACGCAATGGTTACGATCGAATATTTAATTATTTTCAGCAGTGAAAAATGATGATGTTGTTGATTAATTTCGACAGCGATTCATGAAGTGACCGTTTGATTATTTCCAGAGGCGGATGAGATAAATTATCCTGACCTGAATATTTCCGTACGCGTGAGGATCGCGCCCGCTATCCCTGCTGTTTTTAAATTGCCGTATGCATCCTTTTGTCAGCCGGCGTGTTATTGCCCGGTCGCTGCATTAGCCGGGCACAGCTCATTCCAGTAGCTCTGGCGAATCAATCGACGGTAATGGCTATTCCGTTCGATTTGATACCAGATAGACGTTACCTGTTTCGATGCCATAGATATATCCCATAGAGAGAATGACTTCCGATATTCCCGATTCGTCCGCCGCCGATACGATAAGCGGCGGCGTTATTAATTGGTCAATCCGGCAACGCAGCGCATCCGATATATTTGCCAACCAGTTCGTCATATTTTTTCTCCTTGCCTCGCTATCGTTCGGTTTATTCCCTCTCAGTGATATCCGTCATACTTCAAGCTGCATGTGCGTTGGCTGCGTTCAGTCACCTGAATCACTTACCTGTGTAAACTCATCGGGATTAAATGAGAGACTTCCTGTCTCTCACCGAAGGCCAGCCGTTGGCTGATCAAATTCGTTCCCGACGAATTCGTCCTTTCCTTGCCGCCTTCCTGCAACTCGAACTATTTAGGGTATAAGCGCATAGCCAAAAAAAACAAAGTAATTATTTATGCTTTGATTATGCGTGAGACGGATAACGCGAATTAACATGGCGCGCCGACAAAACCTATAATGACGGCCCGGCCGCCCCCGGCGGGGAAACGCGGAAGAACGCCCTCCGCGCTTGCTCCGTCCAGCCCGCTTGATCGGCGTCGGCAAAACAAAACCCGGCGATCAACGAAAAGCGGATGCCGCCCCGTCGGCCAACCGCGCTATTTTTTCCGCCAGCAAATCGATCTCCTGCGGCGTGTTATAAAACGCGATGGAAGGCCGTACCGTGCCTTCATAGCCGTAATGACGCAAAATGGGCTGCGCGCAGTGGTGTCCGGCGCGCACCGCAATCCCTGACTGGCTGAGATAACGACCGACGTCCTCATTGGCATGATGGTCGAGCACGAACGACAGCACGCTGGTCTTCTGCGGCGCGGTGCCGATCAGACGTAGACCGGGGATCTGCGACAGCTTTTGAATGCCGTATTCCAGCAGCGCATGCTCGTAGGCGGCGATATTCTCAATACCCAACGCCGTGACATAATCAATCGCCGCCCCCAGACCGACCGCGTCGGCGATATTGCCGGTACCCGCTTCAAACTTGTGCGGCGCCTTCTGGTATTGCGTCAGTTCAAACGTCACGTCCGCAATCATATTGCCGCCGCCCTGATAGGGCCGCGCCTGCTCCAGCGCCTCCGACTTGCCGTACACCACGCCGATGCCGGTCGGCGCGAACACCTTATGGCCGGAAAAGACGAAGAAATCCGCATCCAGCGCACTGACATTGACCGGAATATGCGAAATGGACTGCGCGCCGTCAATGGCGATCCGTACGCCAAAACTGTGCGCGATACTCACCAGTTCCTGCACCGGCGTGATGGTTCCCAGCGCGTTGGAAACATGCGTCGCCGAAACGAAACGGGTTTTCCGGTTAAACAGCTTGATGTATTCGGACAGGATCAACTGCCCGTGCTCATCCACCGGCGCCACGCGGATAACCGCGCCGGTCTCCTGGGCAATCAACTGCCACGGTACGATATTCGCATGATGCTCCAGCAGGGTAAGGATAATTTCATCGCCGGGTTGCAGCAGCGGTTTTACGTAACTGTGCGCAATGAGGTTCAGTCCCTCGGTGGTGCCGCGGACGAAAACGATATTGTCCTGACTGGGCGCGCCGATAAAACGCGCGACCTTATCGCGCGCGGCTTCATAGGCATCGGTCGAACGGGCGGCCAGCGTGTGCGCCGCACGGTGGATATTCGAGTTTTCATGCTCATAGTAGTAGCTGATACGCTCGATAACCTGCTTTGGCCGATGGGTGGTGGCGGCGTTGTCCAGCCAGACCAGCGGGTGTCCCTCCACCCGTTCGGACAGAATCGGGAAATCGGCGCGAATCTGATCCACAGGCACCGATCCGACCCGCGATAACGGCGCCGGATCCGGCGTCCGGGCATGCAGCGACGGGTAGCCATTAACCGGCGACGGCGCGGCCTGGTCATGGTGTCCCAACGGCACGACCCGTGGCGCGTAGGGCGCCGCCTGTCCTCCCGTCGCGTCAGGAAAATGGCCGGATAGCAGCGCATGCAGATCGCTTTCGTCCGGCAAGCCGTAATCATGCGCCGACAGGCCGTCGGACTGATAGCCCGAAAACGACGCCCCCGGCTCAAAAGGAAGCCGCGATTTATTCGTAGTCATAGTACTCACCCACTTCAACATCTTCTAATACCGCGATGGCATCATCGGCCAGAATGGCGGCCGAGCAATAGAGTGAAAGCAGATAAGAAGCGACGCCGTTGTCGTCGATGCCGCGGAAGCGGACGGATAATCCCCGAGATTGCTCATTGGGCAGACCGGACTGGTACAGGCTCAGCACCCCGCGCTTCGCTTCGCCGGAGCGAATCAGCAAAATATTGGTTTTCCCGCCCTGTCCTTTCGGATTTTTCAACCCGTCGACGAACAGCTTATCGCTCGGGATCAGCGGAATGCCGCGCCACAAAATAAATACGCCGCCGTTAATCGTCGCCGTTACCGGCGGCACGCCGCGGCGCGTCGCCTCGCGCTGGAAGGCGGCGATGGCGCGCGGATGCGCCAGGAAAAACGACGGTTCTTTCCACACTTTGCTCAGCAACTCATCGAGATCGTCCGGCGTCGGCCGTCCGTTGCGCGTCTGAATGCGTTGAGAATCCGCGATGTTCTTCAATAAACCGTAATCGTCGTTGTTGATTAGCTGGCTTTCCTGACGCTCCCGCAGACTCTCAATCGCCAGCGCGATCTGCTCGCTGGCCTGATCGAAAGGCGAACTGTAAACGTCGGCGATTTTGGTATCGATGTTAACGATGGTGGCGATGGAGTCGAGCTGATACTCGCGCGGACGGGTTTCATACTCGATATAACCCTGAGGAATCTCGACCTGCGAAGGATCCTGACTGCACAGCACATCCAGCGGCGTGTCGCCCTCCACCACTTTATTCACCCGGTATATCCCGGCCTCCAGCCCTTTAGACTCCAGAAAGCGGGTAACCCAACGCGGCGTAATCGCGCCGAACTGCGGCGCCGTTTTGGTTACGTTGGCCAACTGATAAGCCGCATCACGCCCAAGCGCATTAATTACTGGTTTTTTATCTGCCATGATTATTCCTTAAATTATCCAGAACACATTTTGATTGGTACACGAATAAAGCGCTTTCAATATTGCGGCAAGCTGGTATCCACTTCTCTGGCCCAGGCATTGACGCCATCTTTCAGGTTCAGCAGCTTGCCCTGGTAGCCCGCCTGCTGGAGCGCCCGAATGGCGAAAATACTGCGCTGACCTATCTTGCAGAGAAATACCGCATCGACGGCCGGATCGAACTCATCGATGCGGCGGGCGATCTGACCTAACGGCACCACCTTCGCGCCGGGGAATTTGACGATTGCCCGCTCATGGGGCTCGCGAATATCAATGAGTTGCAGCGGCTCACCGGCGTCCAGCCGCGCCTTCAACTCCGCGGCGCTGATGCTTTCCACCGGAATCTCGTCCTCTGCGGGTTTAAGGCCGCAGAACTCTTCGTAATCAATTAACTCTGTAATGTGCGGATGCTGACCGCAGATCGGGCAGCCGGGATCTTTTTCCAGCTTTAATTCGCGCTGGGACATCTGCCACGCATCGAACAGCAACAACCGCCCGACCAGGCTATCCGCGCCGCCGACGATCAGTTTGATGACCTCCGCCGCCTGAATGGTGCCGATAATGCCCGGCAGCACGCCGACCACGCCGCCTTCCGCGCAGGATGGCACCAGTCCGGGCGGCGGCGGCGCCGGATACAGGCAGCGGTAGCACGGGCCTTCTTTAGCGTAAAAGACGCTCGCCTGACCTTCGAACTGAAATATCGAGCCGTATACGCTGGGTTTGCCCAGCAATACACAAGCATCGTTAATCAAATAACGCGTGGGATAATTGTCGGTGCCGTCAGCGACCACATCATATTCCCGAATGATATCCTGCGCATTCTTGCTGTTGAGTTGTGTGTTGTAGGTCACGACATGGCAATCCGGGTTGATGGATTTGATCCGATCTTTGGCCGATGCCACTTTAGGACGATTAATGTCTTTGGTGCCGTGAATAATCTGGCGCTGTAAATTCGACACTTCGACAAAATCGAAGTCCACCAGACCGATGGTGCCGACCCCGGCGGCGGCCAGATATAACCCCAGCGGCGCGCCCAGGCCGCCCGTTCCCACCAGCAGCACGCGGGCGCTTTTGATGCGCTGTTGTCCTTCAAGGCCGATTTCGGGCAATAACAGATGGCGACTGTAACGGGCTATTTCCGCATTGGATAATTCCACCAGCCGCTCATCAGGAATAATACTTGCGAGTTGCATGCCGTTTAGTCCTTTGTTCCACCGGCGATGGCCGGCACTAAAATAACCTCATTGCCTGCGCTCACCGGCGTAGCCAACCCGCCGGTGTTTTTGATATTGCTGTCATTCACGTACAGATTGATAAACGAACGCAATGCGCCATCCGCTTCGTATAAATGCTGACGGATATCGGGGTAGCGATCCGCCAGCGCTTCGATTAACTGGCCGACGGTATCGCCCTCCAGCTGAATTTTTGACTGACCATCGGTAAAAGCGCGCAGCGCTGTCGGAATCAGTAAGGTGACGGACATAGGTATACTCCTTAAATCTTGCGTTGATTGGGTTACGGTCAAATGACGTCGACGTTTTCCTGCTCGAATTGTTTGCTCGCGGGCGAGAGCCGCCAACTGGTAAACGCCCCCGCCTCGCGGGCGGCGACCGCAACGATGATGTAGGAATAAAACGGCAATGCGTGCGCGCGGTCATACTCCGACGGCAGCGCGGGATGATCCGGGTGCGAGTGGTAAAAACCGACCACATCCAGCGCCTCGCGTCTGGCGATACGCTCCGCCCACAGGAAATCATCCGAGGTGATGACGAACCGGTGATACTGCTCATCTTCCTCACGGGCGTTGTCTATCGGCAAAATCTGCGCCACGATGGTGTCGCCCTGCGTATCGCTGGCGCCCAGCAGCACGCCGCAACATTCGTTGGGATAGGTTCTCTCACCCTCGCGTCGGATTTTCTGCTCGATGTCTTTCGTTAGCTTGATCATGATTCTTCGTCCCAAAAAGTGTCCGACAGATAACGCGAACCGGTATCGCACAGCAGCGTCACCACCGAGGAACCCGCCGGCAGCGTGGCGGCGAGTTTCAACGCGGCCGCCACGTTCGCTCCGGACGATATCCCGACGAACAGTCCTTCACGCCGGGCCAGCAGCCGGGAGGTGGCGTAGGCTTCCTCGGTGGTGACGGTAATTACGCCATCCGGCAGGCTTTCATCCAAAATGCCCGGCTTGATGCTGCTCGCCATATGTTTGGTCCCCTCAATGCCGTGAAACGGCGAGGCGGGCTGCACCATAAATGATTTAATCGCGGAATTTTCCTGCTTTAAGCGGCGGGAACAGCCGATAAAGCTGCCGGAGGTACCCACGCTGGCAACAAAGTGGGTGACGCGCTGCTCGCTCTGCCGCCAGATCTCCTGGCCGGTGGTGGTGTAATGAATCAACGGATTAAGACTGTTGTTGTATTGATCCGGATAGAAATACGTCCCGTCATCGGCCTCCACCAGCGCTTGCACCGCCAGATAGGCGCCGTCGGATCCTTCCAGCGAATCGGTCTCCACAATCTCCGCGCCAAAGCTGCGGATAATTCGTTTGCGCTCGGCGCTGGTATTCTGCGGCATAAAAAGTTTGACCTTAAAACCGAGCACCGCGCCCAGCATGGCGTAGGCAATGCCGGTATTCCCGCTGGTGGCGTCGACCAGCGTTGTTTCGCTGGTCAATTTGCCGCTGGCGAGGCCGTCCAGCACCATGGCTTTCGCCGCCCGATCTTTTACCGAACCGCTCGGATTCATAAACTCCGCCTTGCCCCAGACAGTCACGCCTGAAGTATTTCCGGGTAAATGATTGAGCGCCAGCAACGGGGTATTTCCCACCAGATCAAGAAGAGTCATCTCGATTATTTCCGTTATTTCATTATTATTTATTCAGCCACTGCGATCGTTGCTATCGTTCGTTTATTACTGGCTTGCTTTAAATAACGTTTTAAAAAAAACGTTAAGATAGAATTAAATACCATCGCCATCCTGATATTTGGTTTGCAATACCGACGCCTGCCGAATATTACTGCCGGGCGGCACGTCGCGGGTTACCCACACATTGCCGCCTATCGACGATTTCGCGCCGATGGTGATACGCCCCAGCAAGGTGGCGCCGGCGTAGATAACCACGTCATCCTCGACAATCGGATGGCGGGGATAACTCTTTTGCAGCACGCCGGAATCATCCACCAGAAAGCGCTTCGCCCCCAGCGTCACCGCCTGGTAAATACGCACGCGTTTGCCGATGATCGCGGTTTCGCCGATCACCACGCCGGTGCCGTGGTCGATAAAAATTCCCACGTCGATCTGCGCGCCGGGGTGAATATCAATCCCGGTTTCGCTGTGGGCTTTTTCACTGACGATCCTCGCCAGCAGCGGCAATCCGAGAAGATAGAGCTGATGGGCGATCCGGTAATGGATCACCGCGTAAACGCCCGGATAGCAGAGCAGCACTTCATCGACGCTCTTGGCCGAGGGATCGCCCTGATAAGCGGCCAGAATATCGATATCCAACTGCCGACGGATGGACGGCAATTGCGACGAAAACTGTCTGACGAGATGAATCGCTTTGGCCTCATCGCTGTCCTCGTGCGACGGCGATGAACCGGACTGACGCGCCAGATTGGCGCTGTAGCGTAATTCGAGATATGCCTCTTCCATTAAGCGGTCGAGCGTATTACTCAATAAATAACCGACATAATAATCTTCGCTCTCTTTTCTTATCGAGCTGATGCCCAAACGCATGGGATATAATATTTTCAGAAGATTATTGACGACGGCGGAAAGATTTTCTTTGGAAGGCAACAGGCGTTTATTCTGATATTCACCGACCGAATGATTATCCCGCCATTCATTTCTGGCCTGACTTAATTCCGATACGATGCTATCCAAACCCCAACGACTATTATTTTGCTGAATAAAAATAGATTCACTGACTTCTACATTATTCATAACCGATTACCTATTAAAGCCAGAGATTTATATCTAAAAGTTATTTACATAAATAGGCTTATTACTTCCTGAAAGCAAATGTTTTTATTTGCTTTCAATTGCCGAAATACAACTAAAGAAAGGCGTGAGCGCATCGCGGCGCGGCCAATGCCGCCAAAGCGCTTTATGCGGCGTCATCCGGCGATTGCCGATATGCGCCGGACGAAAATGGATATTCAATAAATTTTCTATGCCGCGAGCCTATTTTTGTTAGCGTTGCGCCGGTGACGCCTCAGACCATAAAACCTTCAAGCCCACGGAATAGATAAATTCAGACCCGCGCCATGGTTAACAACCGGCGCTCAGCGGCAAACGCGGCATCTTCCGGTTACAACCGCTGACCGCCGCTGGCATCGATACGCTGACCGGTGACCCAGCCGCCCGCCTCGCTGGCCAGAAAGGCCACCACGGCGGCGATATCCTCCGGTTGCCCGACTCGTCCCAGCGCCACGCCGCGCGCGATCTGCGCGGCGGATTGCGGGTCGCTGGCGCGGGGGTTCATTTCGGTGGCCGTCGCCCCCGGCAATACCGCGTTCACCGTTATTCCCCGTTTCCCCAGCTCGCCGGCCAGCAGTACGCTCAGCGTTTCCAGCGCCGCTTTGGCCGGCGCATAGGCCGCCATATCCACAAATGCGGCGCGGGTTCCCATCGAAGAAATGTTGATGATTCGTCCGCCGTCGCGCAGCAGGGGGATCGCCTGCTGGGTCAGGAAAAAAGGCGAGATGAAATTAACCTGCAACAGGGCGGAGAGCTGCACCGGGGTAATTTCAGCGATCGTCGCGCGCCCGCCCTGACCGGCGTTGTTGACTAAAATATCAAACCGCGCTTCGCCATAGCGTTGAATAAGCTCGGTCTGTAATTGTCTGATGAGCGAAAACGCGCCGTCCGCCTCATCCAGCGCGGCGGAAATGGCGAATGCCCGGCCGCCGCCCTGCTCGATTTGCGTCACCAGTTGCGCCGCTTCCCGCCGCCCGCGGCGAAAATGCGCCGCCACCGTCACCCCTTGCGCGGCCAGCGCCAGCGCGATGGCCCGGCCGATTCCGCGGCTGGCACCGGTCACCAGCGCGATTCTGGGCTTGAGGGTCGTCATTTCACACCGCCTGCCGCGTCGCGGCCCAGCCGTTGCGCGCTTCCAATTCGCGCGCCAGTTGCAGCAAGGCATGGCGATCCACCTTGTTGGTTCCCGCCCAGGGAAGTTCATCGACAAAGGCGATGCGCCGCGGATGCTGGTAGGCCGGCCCATGACGCAACGCATGCTGCCTGAGCGCCTCGGATGAGAGAGTATGCTCCGGATGCAGCACCACAAACGCGACCGGCATCTGGCCGCGCTCATCATCCGGCAGCGGCACCACGGCGGCCTGACGCACCAGCGGATGCGATTCGAGCGTTTTCTCCACCTCCACCGGGAAAATATTTTCGCCCGAGCAGACGAACATATCGTCCGCGCGGCCGGTGAAATAATAGAATCCCTGTTCATCGCGATGCATCACATCGCCGCTGTAATACCAGCCGTCATGCAACACCTGCGCGCTTTTTTCCGGCAGCCGGTGATAGCCCGGCGTGACCGCCGGATTGCGCATACACAGCACGCCGTCGTTTTCCGTGGGTCCATCCACCAGCTTCACCTCGCCGGCGGACAGCGGATAGCCCAACGCCAGCGGCGGCGTGGGAATGCCTGCCGGATGGGGGCCGAACACCGCCGGCCCCGCCTCCGTCGTGCCGTAACCGTGGGTGATGGCCGCATTGGGAAACGCGGCCTGAATGCGCTCCAGCAACGAAAGCGACATCGGCGCGGATCCCAGCATCAGTTTGCTCAGCGCGGAAAAATCATGTCCCGCCAGCAACCGACCGTCGCCCACCAGACGGGCGAACATGGTGGGTACCGCCGTGACGATATTAATCCGGTAACGCGAAAGCGCATCCACATAGCGTTTCACGTCGAACGACGGCAACACCACCAGCAGGCCATTCACCGCGAAGACCCGCTTGGCCAGGAACAGGCCGTTCATATGAAACAAAGGCTGCGCCAGCAGGTAGCGGGACTGCGGGCCGTCCGGCTCGACGCCGCCGCTGCGGGTGACGCGCAGCGCCCAAAGCTGTCCCTCATGGGTCAGCGGCACGCCTTTCGGACGGCCGGTGGAGCCGGAGGTGTACAGCATCATCGCCAGCTCGCCGGGCGCCGGCGTCACGCTGTCAAACGCCTGCGGGACGATCCGCCGCCCGAACCCTTGCGCCGACGGATCGTCGAAGTTAACCAGCGCCAGCGGCGCGGGCAAATCGGCATGGCGCAAAATGGCGTGACGGGCATCGTCGACAAACACCAGCCGCACCTGCGCATCCGCCAGCAGATAGCTCAGCGTGTCCGTCGGCACTTTGATATTCAGCGGCACCGCCACCAGACCGGCGCGCATAATGCCGAAATACGCCGCCAGATATTCGGCCCGGTTCAGCGAGGCGATGCCCACCGCGCTGCCGCGCGGCAAACCGAGATCGGTGAGAAAACGCGCCACGCCGCCCGCCAGCAAATCGATTTGCCGATGGCTCCAGGTGCGCGGCGCGGCCTCGTCACGTAAATCGATGATGGCGTCACGTTGCAAATCGCTTTGACGATCGATAAGGTCGCCAAGATTTTTAATATCGGAAGTCATGATAATTCCTTACACGGCCGTGGCCTGAAGCTTAAGCATGAATGTCAATGAGCGGGAAATGACAGGCGACCCGACGCCGATCGCCGCAATCGCGCAGTGGCGGCCGCTCCGAGCGGCAACGCTCGCCGGCATGGGAACAACGGGTGTGAAACGGGCATCCGCCCGGAGGCGACAGCGGACTGGGCAATTCGCCCGTCAGCAGATTTTGCGCCCGCGCGGCGCGGGGATCGGCCACCGGCGCGGCGGAGAGCAAGGCAAAGGTGTAAGGATGCGCCGGATTGGCCCAAATTTGCCCGGTGGGGCCGCTTTCCACAATCCGACCCAGATACATCACCAGAATACGATCGGCGATGTACTCCACCACCGACAGGTCGTGGGAAATAAACAGGTAGGCCACGCCGGTTCGCTGTTGCAGGTCGCGCATCAGATTGATGACCTGGGCGCGCACCGACACATCCAGCGCCGAGACCGGCTCGTCGCAGATGATCACTTTAGGTTCCAGAATCAGCGCCCGGGCAATGCCGATACGCTGGCGCTGCCCGCCGGAAAATTCATGCGGATAACGCGATGCCGCCGCGGCCGGCAGCCCCACCAGTTCCAATAGCTCGCCGACCCGCCGGCGAATGGCCGCCTTATCCCAGCCGGCCACCTCCAGCGGCCGGCCGATGCTTTTACCGATGCGCTGACGCGGATTCAACGATCCTTGCGGATCCTGAAACATCATCTGAATGTCCGCGCGATACGGCAGCAGCGCCTTGCGGCTCAGATGGGTGATATCGTCGCCGTTGACCCTGATCTGTCCGCCGCTGCTGGCGATAAGCCGCATCACCGCTTTACCCAACGTGGATTTGCCGCAACCGGACTCCCCCACCAGCCCGACGGTTTCGCCGGGCCACAGAGACAGATCGACCCCCGCGAGGGCGTAAACCAATCCCTGACCGGTGGGATAACTCACCTGTAAATTTTGTACCTCAAGCACCGCATTCACGCGCGCCGTCCTCCATTCGCCAGACGAAGCACCGCCGTCGAAGCGTCCTGTTGCGCCGCCCAGCAGGACGCCTGATGATCGCGGCGTAAAGTTTCCAGCGCCGGCCGTTGCCGCCGACACTGGGCCGAAACGTGCAGGCAGCGATCGGCGAAAGCGCATCCCGCCGGCAGTTCGCTCAACGCCGGCACTCTGCCGGGAATATCCAGCAGCCGCTGGTTCGGCTGGCCGGATGTGGGCGTGGCGCGCAGCAATCCCTGGGTATAGGGATGCAGAGGATGGTCGAACAGCTCCAGCACCGGCGCTTCTTCGACTTTTTTCCCGGCATACATCACCGCCACGCGCTGGGCCATCGCCGCCACCACGCCTAAATCATGAGTAATCAACATTAACGCCATGCCGGTATCGGCCTGAAGTTCACGCAGCAGCGCGAGGATCTGCGCCTGAATGGTGACATCCAGCGCCGTGGTCGGCTCATCGGCAATCAGGACGGCCGGTTTACAGGCAATGGCGATGGCAATCATCACCCGCTGCGACATCCCGCCGGAAAGACGGTGCGGATATTCGAGCATGCGTCGGGACGCATCCGGGATATGCACCTGTTCCAGTAATTCAGTGCCGCGCCGCCACGCCTCGCGCCGCGACAACCCCAGATGCACCCGCAACACTTCGCTCAATTGGTCGCCGACGGTTTTCACCGGATTAAGCGAACTCATCGGATCCTGAAAAATCATCGCCAGCCGACGGCCGCGCAGCCGCCGCATTTTCCCCTCGCTCAACGTCGCGAGATTCTGCCGTTCAAACCAGATCTCTCCCCCGCCGATGCAGACCGCCGGCGCGGGCAGCAAGCGCATCAGCGCCAGCGCGGTCAGCGATTTGCCGCAGCCGGACTCGCCGACCACCGCCAGCGTTTCGCCCGCATGCAGCGTGAGCGATACATCGTCCAGCGCCGTGACGCGCTGCCGTCTGTCGACGATATCCACCGTCAGATTATTGACTTCCAGCACCGTATTCATGGGCGGTCCCGCAGCTTCGGGTTCAGCGCATCGTTTAGCCCGTCGCCCAACAGGTTCAGCGCCAGCACCGCCAGCATAATCGCCACGCCGGGTACCGCGCAGATATACCAGGAAGAGCGGATAAGCGTGCGGCCTTCGCCCACCAGCCGTCCCCAACTGGCCAGATTAGGGTCGCCGAGGCCGAGAAATGAGATGACCGACTCATAAAGAATCGCGCCGGCGACCACCAGCGAGGAAAGCACGATCACCGGCGGCATCACGTTGGGCAGGATTTCGCCCACAATGATTCGGCTATTGCTCATGCCGCAGGCGCGGCAGGCCTGCACAAACTCGCGCTCTTTCACCGAGAGGAATTCGGCGCGGGTCAGTCGGGCAATGGGTTGCCAGGAAACCAGACCGACCGCGACGATAATATTGGCGAGATGGGGACCGAGGATCGCCACCACCGTCAGCACGAATACCACGTTGGGAATGATCTGGAATAACTCGGCGATACGCATCAGCACTTCATCCACCCAACCGCCGAACCAGGCGGCGCTGGCGCCGACCGCCACGCCGAGGGTGGTCGCCACCAGACTGGCCGTCAGGCCGATCATCAGCGTGGCGCGGCTGCCGTGGACAATCAGCGCGGCGATGTCGCGGCCGAGGGAATCGGTACCCAGCGGATAGCGGGCATCGGTGAACGGCCAGATTTCCGGCATCGCGACGATGCGCAACGGCGCGACCGGATAGATCCAGTCGGCGATCAGGGCGGCAACCAGAATCGCCAGCACGATAAACGCCCCGAAGACCGCGCCCCGGTTGCGGCAAAAATGGCGCAGAAATTGCCGGCGCGGCGCGCCTTCGGCGGCTAATGGCGTACTCATAGACATTATCATTCAGCTCCGAATCCGCGGATCCAGACGGAAATAAATCGCGTCGACCAGGATATTAATCACAATCACCACCAGCGAACTGAGCACCAGAACCCCCAGCACCACGGGATAGTTGCGGCTCATCACGCTGTCGAACAGCACCTGACCGATGCCGGGCCAACTGAACACCGACTCCACCACAATGCTGCCGCCCAGCACGGTGCCAAGCTGTAACCCGAACAGCGTCACCACCGGCAGCAGCGCGTTGCGCATGATATGCCCGACCACGACCCGCAGGCGGCCCAATCCCCGGCCGCGCGCCGAGCGTACAAAATCCATCTGCGCCACTTCCAGCATTGAGGCCCGCATGACGCGCGCGTAAGTCGCCGCGTAAAACAGGCCGAGCGTCAGCGCGGGCAGCACCAGATGGTGGAGAATATCAAGGCAATGCCCCCAGAGCGTCTCGTCCGCGCCGATCTCCTCCATACCGCCCACCGGAAACCAGCCGAGCTTAACGGCAAACAGGATAATCATCATGATGCCGAGCCAGAAACTCGGCGCGGCGAAGCACAGGACCGACAGCGCGGAAATAAGCGAATCCCACAGGCTGTTCACCCGCACCGCCGCCAACACGCCGGCGCTGATGCCCACCAGCAACGCCACGGCAATACTGGCCAGCATCAGGATCAGCGTCGCCGGCAAATGCGCGAGGATCACCTCCAGCACCGGCAAGTTCTGACGATAGGAAAAGCCCAGATCCAGGCGCGCCACCGCGCCGATATATTTCAACAGTTGCAGCCAGGCCGGCTGGTCGAGGCCGTAAAGCGCGCGCAAACGTTCGATCATCGCCGGGTCGGTGACCTGCTGCTCGGCGGTCATCACATCCAGCAGATCGCCGGGAACCGACTTCATCAGGATGAAATTGATGATAATCACCCCGAGCAACAGCGGAATGCCCTGTAACAAACGACGAAAAATCATCCGCGCCATACCGCTACTCCGCCAGCCAGACGTCATTGAGCGAGTGGCCCTGCACATTGGCCGCGGTGGTGAAATTACGCACGTTTTTACGCGCCAGCGTATAGGACTGCATTTCCACCAACGGCACGATCGGCACTTCGGTACTGGCCAGACGGGCAAACTGCTGGATCAGCGTCCGCCGCCGGTTTTCATCGGTTTCGATGGTGATATTCTCGACCAGCGCGTCCATCTCCGGGTTGCTATAACCGGTAGCGTTGCGGAACGCCCCGCCCTTGACGATGCCGTCGGTGGTGAAAAATTGGGTTACCGTCGGCACCGGCTCTATCGGCGCGGTAAAGTTGGAAACGGCGATATCGTAATCGTAATCGTTGTAAATGCGTTTTAACGCCGTCGCGCGGTCGACGGAGTCCAGACGCACGGTGATATTGATGTCTTCCAGCGCCTGTTTAAGGTACTGGCCGATTTTGGCGTTCTCCTCGAACCAGGCCGCCGCCAGCAAATTGACGGTAAAGCGGCTGCCGTTCCTGACCGGCAGTCCGGCGGCGTCGAGCAGCGCGGCGGCCTTTTTGACGTCGAACTCATATTTCGGCACGTCTTCGGTGTAAAACAGGGCGTTGCTGCTGAAAATCGGCGCCAGCGCCGGTTTGCCGCGGCCGAAATAGATGGTGTTGACGATAAACTGGCGATCGATGGCGTGCAGAATGGCCTGGCGGACTTCACGGCGATTAACATGTTCGCGACGCTGATTAAATTCAACCGTCGCCGCCCAGGCGCTGTTTTCGTAACCGCGGGTATCCAGCACCACCTGTCCGCCCTTGACCAGACGATCGACTTCGCGCGCCGGCACCGGATTGGAATAGCCCAGCCCCAGTTGTCCGGTTTCCAGCGCCGCGGTACGCGACGCCGCATCTCCCCACCAGCGCACCAGCAGCTTATCCAGATAGGGTTGGTTGGGCGACCAGTAATTGTCGTTGCGGCGGTAGGCCACGTAGCTGCCGCGCTCCCATTTATCAAATATCCAGGGGCCGGTACCCACCGGGCGGTTATTGAGCGGATTGGTCAGTATGTCCTTGCCGGCATAGAGATGTTTAGGCACCACCAGTTGATACTGTCCCGCCAGAATCGACTTGAGGAAAAACGCCGGCACCGGGGTAGTAAAGTTAAGCGTAACGGTGAACGGATCGACGGCCGTGGCGCCGCTCAACGATTTCAGCGCGATGCCGGCCGAAATGGCTTTCCAGTGTTCCAGCACGTTAAACACCACGTCGTCAGCGGTAAAATCGGCGCCGTCATGCCACTTCACGCCCTGTCGTAGTTTAATCTCATAGCTTTTGAAATCGGCGGACGGCGTCACCGATTCGGCCAGCTCCGGCTGAAAATTCAGATCGTTGTCGAGTTTGAGCAGACGTTCCAGAATTTTGGTGGAGGTCTGGAAAGGCGAAGACCCGCCGCCGCCGGGTACAAACAGCGCCTGCGGCTCCAGTCCGCCCCAGGAGATCACCAACGTGCCGCCGCGGCGCGGCGCAAGCGCGGCGCTTTCTTCGGCAAAGGCGTCGCCGATCAGGCGAAACCCCGTCACCTGCGACGACAGCGCGGCGAAAGAGCCGCCCACCCCGAGGATACGCAGGAAATTACGGCGGGAAAAACGGTCGGTCATGATAACACTCCTGTTGATGCGGTTCCGGTGGCGTAACTTGCCCGACCGATGGCCAGCAAGATATTTTGTTCGTTATAAACATCCACATCGGCGACGCCGACGCTGCGGCCATGACGCCGCACGCGCGCGACCACCCGCAGCGAGGTATGCACCGCCGGGCGCAGATAATCCACGCGAAAATTAATGGTGGGCAGCCCGCTACCGACGATCATGGCCAGCGCGAAGTCGCCGACGGTATCGATAATCGACGCCAGCGGGCCGCCGTGCCACTGCCCGCTGCCCGCGATGCGTTCAAATTCGGCGCGCATCGGCACCGTGACCGTCAGCGTTTGCTGGTCGTAATCCACCGATTCGATCTGTAAATTCAGCCAATCGATGAAAGGCGAGGCGCGAAATTTCTCTTCAATTTGCGCCTGACTGAGTCTTGTGCTCATACCACCACCACCTTGCCGATAACCCGACGCTGTTCCAGTGAGGCCAGCGCCTCCGCCCCCTGCTCCAGCGGCCATTGACGATCGATCGGCACCTGGAGTTTTTTCTCCCGCACCAGCGTCAGCAGGCGGTGCAGATCCTCGCGTTCCCAGCCGTTGGAGCCGCGAATTTGCAATTCATAGGTCCAGATGTAGCGAATATCTTCGGCGGGATTGAAACCGGCGGTGGCGCCGCAGGTCAGCAAACGCCCGCCCACGCGCAGGCAACGCAACGATTTCACCCAGGTGTCGCCGCCGGTGAAATTCACCACCACATCGACGCCGCCGGGGTGCGGCGCATTGCGCTGACGCGCCGGTTTGCCGTAGTGCTGGAACACATGCTTCATAAAATCCTCTTCGGTATAGAGAATGGTATGATCCGCCCCCAGTCGGCGCAGACGTTCGGCCTTTTCCTCACTGCCGACGCAAGCTATCACCTCCGCGCCCGCCAGCTTCGCCAACTGTACGCAGCAGACGCCCACGCCGCCGCTGGCGCCCAGAATCAAGACCTTTTCTCCCGGCCCGACCTGGCCGATGGTGGCGATCAGACGTAACGCGGTGCCATAGGCCACCGGCAACGCGGCCGCTTCGGCAAAGCCGATATCGTCGGGCAAGGCGATCAGTTGGTGGGCCGGCACCCGGCATAATTCAGCCAGACCGCCGTGCGTGGTTTCCCCGATCAGCCCGCCGTCAACCCGATTGATCGGATCCACCACCACCCGATCGCCGATCCGCCAGTCCTGTACCTCTTCGCCCAGCGCGATAATTTCCCCGGCGACATCCAGGCCGATAATAATCGGGAACGGCAAATGAATCCCCGGCATGCCGCGGCGGGTAAAAACATCATGATAATTCAGCGAAGAGGCCCGAACGCGCAATAACACCTCGTTCTTAGCGGGAATAGGGTCAGGGAAATCGTATTCAACACGCAACTTATCGTTGTCGCCGTGTTCACGTAACACGATGGCTTTCATAGATTTTTATCCGACAATAGCAGCGATAAATTCAAACCGTCCGTAAGCGCGGCGCGCCGTTAAACGCATCCCGCGCTGCGACCCAACAGCTATCGTTCGAACGGGCCTCGGGGAAAACCCCCGGTTGTTGCAGGCAACGGGAACGGGCGGTCGGCGCGGCAGGGATAGCAAGCGGCCGGAGCGCAGAGCGCGATGCCCTCCGGACGTTAACGGAAAACCCAAACCTTGAAACCGGGGAGAAGCTGCATCGGGTTGTCGTGCGGCATGAATAACAACATGATCGACTACCGGGGTTAAACCACGCATAGACTTATCTCTTACTCGTCCGTCTCCTGTGAACAGGTAATCAACCTAGCGAATATCACCGACGATCCAAAACGACAATTAGTGAATAGTTTGTGCGCTAATTGTATATAGTGAATTAAATACGGAGGTTATCGTTACAATAGAAATAATTTCGAAGGTTAGTAACAGCGTAGCGCCGCCAGGCAACCGGCGCGGCGCTATTGAATTGATAACACCCTCTTCCGCTTTCCGGGCGCCGGCAAGCGATAATGAAGGCTGTCGCGGACTAGCGCTTATGCTGTTCACTGGCGGCAATACGCCAGTTGAGCAACGGCGTTACCGACATGCCATGCACCACGACGCTGGCGACGATCAAGGTAAAGGCCATATCGGCCATTCTTGTGACCTCGGCGCCGGCCAGTCCGTGCGTATAGCCCCAGGCGATGTAGTTAATGCTGCCGATTCCGCGAATGCCCAGCCACCCCAGCATCAGGCGCTGTTCACGCGGTGCCTTGACGCCGAGAGTGGCGATCCATACCGACAGCGGGCGGATCACCAGAAACAGCAACGCCGCGATCAGTAAACCGGCCGGATCCCAGTGCTGAGCCAGCGTAATGCCCAGTACGATAATGATGGCCGCTGCGAACAGTCTTTCCACCATATCGCCAAACGACAGCGCATCGCCCACCACCAGTCCCACCGAGCTGGTGGGGTTGGTGGCGCCCGACTCGTGACGGACATGGAAATTGACCATCACCTCAGCCGGGGGGCGGTTATCGCTGTCGTCAAATTGATCGGCGGGCTGACGGTTGACCGCGCGCACTTCCGCCCGCCGCAGCCCGACGCCGGCGGCGAACGCCGCAAGAAAACCCGACGCGTCCAGCGACTGCGCCGCGGCATAGCTCAGGGCAATCAGCGCCAGCGCCAGAAAGTCGTTCGGCGTAACATCCTGATGGGTATGCCGCAGATGCATGGCATACTGGCCGACAAAGCGCCCCATGGCAAAACCGATGCCCAGCCCCGCGCCGACGGCCCACAGCACATCCACCAGCGCCCAGCGGCCGAACGCCGCCAGTGATATCTCGCCATTGCCGGCCAGCAGCATAACCGCCAGCATCAGCAGCGGCAGCGCGCTGCCGTCGTTCATGCCCGCCTCGCTGGACAGCGAAACGCGCAGGTTGTCATTATCGTTGGCGTCGTTGACCGAGATTAAGCTGGCCAGCACCGGGTCGGTCGGCGCGACGATGGCGCCGAACGCCAGCGACAGCGGCCAGGCGAAGCCGGCCAAAAAATGCGCCGCCAGCGTCACGCCGGCCACCGTCAGCAGCATGCCGGGAAACGCCAGCCGCAAACCGATGCGCCACCCCTGGCTTTTTAGCGGCAACCTGAGTTTGAGGCCGGTAATAAACAGCGAAGCCGCCATGGCGATTTCAGTGATATTTTTTGCCAGCTCCGCATGCGCGGCGATATCCACCTGAAGCAGATTCAACACCCACGGCCCGCACGCCACCCCCACCAGCAGGTAGATGGCGAACACCGTTATCGGGCCGCGCTTAATCCAACCCGACGCCAGCGAGATTAATAGTAATAAACCGCCCGTCACAGCCGTCCAGCCAAGAAAATCCATTCTTACTCCTCTTTTTTATCTATCTACTCTGGTATGTAGGATAGCTAACACAGAGGAAGGCGGGATTTCCGAGATGAGTAATAATGGTAGTTTGCGATCGATTGCCTGTAACCCACTCGCCATATTCGCATCACCGATAGCATACTGTTAGCTCAGGACGCCGCGCTGAATACCAGCACTCAGCCACACTAATGAGAATCATTTGCAACTTAACCCCAAACTTCTATCATTAGATTTTCCCTGTCTGACGAAATGCCATGACCGATAAGATCCTGGAAACGCCCTGCTGCATTATCGGCGGCGGCCCGGCCGGACTGATGCTCGGCTATCTGCTGGCGCGCGCCGACATTCCCGTGCTGGTGCTGGAAAAGCATGCCGATTTTCTGCGGGATTTCCGCGGCGATACCATCCATCCGTCAACATTGGAAATTATGGCGCGCCTGGGGCTGCTTGAAGCATTGCTGCGACTGCCGCATCAACGGGTCGAGACGCTTGTCGGGGAATTTAACGGCCGGAAGATCACCCTGGCCGACTTCCGGCGCCTGCCCTCCCCGTGTCGATTTATGGCGCTGATGCCGCAGTGGGATTTCCTCAATTTTCTGGCGGAACAGGGCCAATCGTTAGCGGGATTCCAGCTGTTGCGCGCCACGCAGGTCGTGAACACGATTCGGGAAAATGGCGCGGTAACGGGCGTGGAAGCGTTGGACGTCAATGGCGACAAGCTGCTGATCCGCGCCGGACTGGTTATCGCCGCCGACGGCCGCCAGTCGGTGGTGCGCCAGACGGCGGGCCTGACCGGCCGCAGCTTCGGCATGCCGCGGGACGTGCTATGGATGAAATTGCCGAAAGCGGCCGACGACGAAAACTGGGCCAGCGGACACGGCGGCCCCAGGAACAACGTTATCATGCTGGATCGGGGCGACTACTGGCAGTGCGGCTACAGTATCGCTAAAGGCGCCTTTCCCGCTATCCGGCGACAAGGTCTGCCTGCGCTGTTGCAACAGGTCGCGGCGGTCTCCCCATTCGGCGTCGAACGGCTGGCGCGGGCCGTTGCCGACTGGACGCAAGTTAAATTGCTGGATATTCGCATCGACCGGCTGGATCGCTGGGCGGCGGCGGGCGTTTTGTGCATCGGCGATGCGGCTCACGCCATGTCCCCCATCGGCGGCGTCGGCGTAAATCTGGCTATTCAGGATGCGGTGGCAGCCGCCAATATTCTGGCCGAACCGCTGGCGCGCGGGCCGGTCGGCCTGCATATATTGAATCGTGTGCAACGGCGACGCGAATTTCCCACCCGCGTTATCCAGCGGCTGCAAATCATGATGACCGGCAAAGGGAAAACCTCATCCCGCGCCGCACGACGGCCGCCGGCGTTCGCGCGCTGGCTGATTCGCCAGCCCTGGCTGCCGCACCTGAGCGGTCGCATCATCGGCCTGGGCGTGCGCCGCGAGCTACCTCGCCAGCCGCGTTGATTCAGGCGGCCGTTTTTCACGCATTCTGACGCTCATACGCTACGGCGCTAAAAGAGATTTAGCGCCGCCTAAACTTTGCTATTTAAATAATTTTTGCACAAATTCGATATAGGCCGGGCGCCAGACATCCATTTCATGCCCCAGATTCGGATATTGGGTATAGCTGAAGCGTACCCCCTTCTCTTCCAGCAGGGTTTTAAGCCCGGCAATGTCTTTACCCGTGATGTTGTCGGTTTCGCCAATCACCACCGTAAAGTCGCGCAACTGCTGATTAATCTGTTGCGGGCGATCGAGCTGCGCCGATACGGCGGCATTCGGCACCGTTTCCGTCGTCACGCCGCTGAACGTCGCCAGCCAGCCGAAATGATCCAGATGGGTGATACCCGACACCAGCGCCTGATAACCGCCTTGCGACAATCCGGCCAGCGCCCTGCCGTCCGCATCCTGTCGGACATTAAAATGCTGATTAATCGTGGGAATAATGTCATGGATAAGCTCCCTGTCCGCCGCCAGCGCATTACGGGGATAGAAGACTTTACGTCTTTCCTGAGGAGGAAAATCCTCCGGCACGGCATCCGCGATATCCGTTTCAGTATCGGGGATCACGACCAGCATCGGCGCAATTTTTTTCTCCGCCAGCAGGTTATCCATAATCTGCGGGATCCGGCCCTGTACGACCGCCGATGCGCCGGTATCGCCAAAGCCGTGATAGAAATAGAGAACAGGCAATGGTTTCGAGGATTCGCTATATCCCGGCGGCGTCCAGACGTACATTTGCCGCTCAGACTTAAGCGCGGCCGCATGATATGTCACTGTGCGCAAATCGCCATGAGGAACGGCGCGCACATCGAGAATGCTGCCCGGAACCAGAATCAGACTGGTATTCACCTGACGTTGCGGCTTGGTGAACGCACTGCCGGTATCAATCGAGCGAAAACCATCAACGCTGAAAAAATACTCATACAAATTAGGTTGTTGCGGCGGCAACTGGAAAGACCAGATCCCCGACTCATCTTTAGTCATGGCGTGAGATACCAGGCTCTCCGGCGTCGCGCCGGTGAAGACGCTGACTTTATTTGCCGCCGGCGCGAACAAACGAAACGTAATGCTATTATCGGGATTTACCGCCGTCACGTACTGTTTAACCGGCACATTGGCTGTAGGAACGGCGGGAAAATCAGCAGGCAACGCAGATACGCGCAGGGATACCGCTGCGAATATCCCTGCGGCGAGTAAGGATAGATTGGTTTTTTTCATTTTTATCTGTCCGCTTTAATCGGTGAGAGGGTAACGCGGTCAACGTCAGGTCAAAACCTACAACGCCGAATGCCCAATTGACCAAACATTCAGCATCTGGAAGAGTATGAAATATAAAGGTCTTGCCATCCATGCCGGACAAGTCCATAATAGCGCCCATCCCAACCGCTGGGATAAAAAATAGCATTTTAATCAAAAGGTTAGTTGACGGAAGATAATTCCGTTGAGCGAAACCTACCCTGTACGACCGTAGCTCAGTTGGTTAGAGCACCACCTTGACATGGTGGGGGTCGGTGGTTCGAGTCCACTCGGTCGTACCAATTCAAGTTTTACAGATGTTCTGTAATAGCGCATCTCTCCCCTTTTGACTTAGTTCTGTTTTCATTAAAACCGTTCGTTTCTGTCTTATCTAATCCCAAATAGACTCTGCCAAAAGCACCGGAATGGTGCGGAACGCCTTGAACGATCCGCCCGAATTATTTCGCCATAGGACAACAGATACGTTCAACCTCCTACCCAACCTCGATAGTAATGGTACCGGTCGCCTCATTGTAATGTAATTGAGTGCCGTATCTTCCACTTAAGCGAGTCAGATCCGCTGCGATTTCATGCCCTAATTCAGCTGAAGCTATCACCGGCAGACCACGGTCCAGCGAGCGTTCACGGTTCAGGCCAAGATCTATCGGTAATAATTCGAAGCGTAACGCGCCCGACTGGTAATCCATCAGCGCCAGGCAGTTTTTTGAAAAACGGGATTCGGCGTTAAAACCAACGAATTGACCCGCGCTGTTGATTGATCTGGCCCGATGCAAATCGGAAGGTCGGGCATCCAGGTCATGACCGTAAGCCGCATACATTTCAGGCGCAACGAGCGACTCCCCGGCTTCGAACTCCATCAGTAAACTGCCCAAATTATAGAAAATCGGCCGATTTTTATAAATTTCCACTCCGCGCAGGAAATGGGCGCCGTGACCGATAACCGCAGACGCGCCCGCGTCAATCGCGCTGCGGGCGAACGCTTCGATAAATGCCGGCGGATAAGGTGCATACCAGCCGTCGTTTTCACCTTCATGGGTGTGAAGACTGACCAGAGTCACATCCGAACGATGTACCGCATCGCGCACGCTTTTTAAAATCGCCTCATGATCGTCTTCGTTCATATAAGTACGAACGTGCGCCACATCGCCGCGCTCTATCTGCACCGAACTCTCGAAAATAGAGCCGAATCTTAAATAATCCGGCCCTTGGTCGGCCATGACCTCAATGCGTTGACCTTCACGGTTGCTGTCTGCAATACCCAGTAACTCCGTGATTTGCCGCAACTGCCCGAATTCCGTATCCGGTAAGACATAGGCACGTCCCCAACGCAGCGGGTTGAGTCCGGGACGAGCGGCGACGTCGGCCCCGGCGACGCTGGCGGCAAAAACCTCTGAGCGAGTGGAACTTAATGCCACAACGCCGACCCTGCCGTTGGGTGTATCAAGGAAGCGCGCCGACCGGGCATCAGCAAGATTGCGGCCCACGCCGCAGTGGATCAATCCCCGCTGTTCAGCGGCCTCCAGGGTATCTACCACGCCTTGCGGGCCGAAATCGCCGGTGTGATTATTGGCAAAAGAAACCAGCTTGATATTGAGATCGACAAATTCATCCAATGTCGCAGGCTTTACCGACGTGATGTACCCTCTCCCCGCAGCAGGCGGCGTCTCTGGTTTCGGGCAGCAAAATTCCGCATTGGCAAAGACCGCATCCGCAGCGGAAAGCCGCTCGACAAGGCGTTTATCCAGCCGTTTGGCCAGATTACGGCTGGAAAAAAGTAAATCACCACAGGCGATAATCCGCATAGTATTCGTCTCTTTAAAATAATTTATTGACTGATAATGATTCTGATGGAGTTGACACGGCTAAGACTGGCGAATAAAGGCAAAGGCCTGATCCAGATCGGCAATCAGATCATTGGCATTTTCCAGACCTGCGTGAATTCGCAATAACGTGCCGGAATGCTTCTGGAGATGAACCGACCGCAGGGGATTAACCGGAAGGATCAGGCTTTCATAGCCGCCCCAGGAACTGCCGATACCGAAAAGCCGCAACGCATCCACCAACGCGCTGCGTTTTTCAGCCATTTCCGGCCGTAACTCGAAAGCGAACAGCCCGGAAGCGCCGGTAAAATCACGTTGCCATAATGCGTATCCTGGGTCGCCAGGCAACGCCGGATGGATCACCCGCGCCACTTCCGGCTGTCCGGCAATGAATTCCGCCAAGCGGATGCCCGTCTGCCAATGGCGTTCAAGGCGCAGAGGCATGGTACGCAGTCCCCGCAGCGCCAGATAGCAATCGTCTGGGCTGGCGATCAGCCCCAGTTCATGGGTGGTGGATTTCAGACGCGGATAGGTTGTCTCGGTTGCGGTGACGACGCCCATCATGACATCGGAGTGGCCGGCGATATATTTCGTCGCGGCCTGTACGGAAATATCCACCCCTTTAGCGAAGGGCTGGAAATAAAGCGGACTGGCCCAGGTATTATCCATAACGACCAGCGCATTATGACGATGCGCCACGTCGGCAATAGCGGGTATATCCTGCATTTCAAAGGTCAGCGAGCCAGGTGCTTCGGTGTAGACCAGCCGCGTTTCGGGCCGGAACAAAGATTCGATATCGGCGCCGGCCGCAGGGTCATAAAAATCGACATGAATCCGAAATCGTTGCATTAGCGAGCGCGCAACCTGCCGTAACGGACCATATACGTTATCGGGAATCAGTACATGCTCATCGGCTGAGACAAACGCGAGGATCGCCGTCGCGCAGGCCGACAAACCGGAAGGATAAACCAATGATTTATAACCGCCTTCCAGTTCGGCAATCGCTTCCTGTAGCGATTTGCTGGTCGGGGTGCCGTAACGGCCGTAGAACAGGTCGGGTTCATCGACAGAAGCCTGTTGCCGCAGTTTGCGATCCCATTCCTCCATTGAGTTGCAGACAGCCGTAGAGGTGCGATAAACCGGCGTATTAACAGCGCCGAGAAAATCTTCAGGATGGCGTCCGGCATGGATAACCTGAGTATCTAGTTTCATGGTAAGTCACGTTTTCGTTGAGAGTGGGTCAGCCCCTGTTCCTTTCAAGTCTGCCGTAACTCATCCCTAATTCAACAACTTTTTTCTCATTTGCATATATAACAACTTGATAATCTTTTTCGATATTCCTCACTCCCGGTTCATGATACAAGCGGTAAACAGCTAACCCGCCGCCTTATTCCATGACGAATTTTGCAGCCTCTCCCGCCACGAGTTTACCCAGCGCGTCAAGATCCTCGCTATGAATACGTACGCTTGGCCCGGACACCCCGACCGCGCCGACGACCAGCCCGTTCTGGTTGCGCAAAGGCGCGGCGGCGCCCCGAATGCCAAGATGGTACTCTTCATCATGCAGCGCATAACCCCGCTGTACGATACTCTGCAATTCGGCTTGAAAACGTTGCGGATCGGTAATGGTGCGGACAGTCTGGGCATGCAATTGCTCAGGTAATGGCGCATCCGCCAACGCCAGAAAAATACGGCCGATAGCGGTATACGCCAGCGGCGCCAGCGTACCGGGCCGGCTATCAACCCGCAGCGGATATTGAGACTCGATGGCATCCAGATACAGGACGTTCTCATCGGCCAGGATCGATAGATGCACCGCTTCGCCGGTCAGGGCGGACAAACGCTCCAACACCGGCCGGGCGCAGATCCGCAGGCTTTTTTGCGGACGGAGAATAGTTGGCTTGCCGGCCAGTTTGGGGCCAAGAATAAAACTGCGCCGCTCTCCGGCCTGAGCATATCCCGCCATAGCCAGCGTTTGCAGGAACCGCGAGGCGCTGCTCTTGTCGATGGCCAGACTCTCCGCCACATCGCCGGTTCGCACCTGCTGACGGTGAATCAGAAGATCCAGCACCGCCAGCCCCTTGGTCAGCGTCTTGAGTTCCCCCTTCACGCTCTCTGCATGAGCCAGTCCTTCCTCGGTTGACTTCTGTTGGACATTGCGGGTTTTCACGTTTCATTCCTCTTCGTTCGCGATGCTTATGTGAAATGTTGATATATATACAACTTAATGTCATGTTGATTTTATTGACACAAAAGAGCGAAAACTTCTAAATTCCCTGTACCAGAGGGAGGCTCAGGCCACCTCGTTCACCAAATAGCGCAGAGTAAAACTCCGCCAACCCAGGGTAAGTTGATTATATGTCAAAAACAACGCTAAATTCACTGATGATTCTAGGCGGCGGTTTGCTGGCGACCGCCTTTATTCCCAATCCGGCGCAGGCTAATGTTCTGGAAAAAATTGCCGATCGGGGCGTTATTTCGGTTTGCACCAATGTCAACAATCCCCCGCTGGCGTTCCTTGACTCCTCTGGCGTAGCCAAGGGGCTGCATATCGATCTGCTGAACGACTTCACCCAGCGCTTGTCCAGTCGTCTGGGTAAAGAGATTAAAACCACGTTGGTTCCGGTGCTGCCTGCCAACCGAGTGCAATTCCTGCAACAAGGCAAATGCGACATCCTGTTTACCTCGCTGACCGTGACGGAAGAACGCAAAAAGCTGGTGCAATTTGTCGAGCCGTACTACTACGCGGCAGGCCCGGCGCTGCTCACCAAGAAAGGCGTGACCTTTTCCCGCTGGGAAGACGTGAAGGGCAAACCCATTTGCAGCAATCAGGGCTCAAGCTGGAACCTGCCGCTGGAGCAAAAATTCGGCGCCAACATTATCGCCTTCCAGACCCAGCAGGAAGTAGACCAGTCTTTACGTGACGGCCGCTGCCCTGCCCTGGTTTCCGATGATAGCTACCTCCAGTCGCGTTTCCTTAACGATAAAGACGGCATCTGGAAAGATTACGTCATTCAGGATCTGGCCCCCTTCACCGAAGGCCCATGGGGTCTGGCCGTGCGTTTTAACGAACCGGAATATACCCAGTTCAGCTCCGACGTAATCAAAGACTGGAATAAGCAAGGAACCATCATCGAACTGGCGAAAAAGTGGGGGCTTAAACCGGCGCCGTTTGCGTTAAAAGCACATGAAGAAGCGAATTGATGTTTTATATTGCCGAGTGGTTTAAAGCGTTAAATGAACAGACGGGATGGAACTTCTCGTTGTTTTATAACGCCTGGGAAGCGAGGAAATATCTGGCCGGGCTTGTCCTGGCCGTTAAGCTGGCGATCGGGGCGCTGATGGGTTCCATGCTGATCGGCCTGCTGTGCGTGTTTGCCAGACAAGCCCGCCTGCGTGCGCTGCGCTGGTTGATAACGGCCTATGTCGAATTCTTTCGTAATACGCCGGGACTGGCCCAGCTCTATTTTTTATTTTTTGGCATAGGCTCTTATTTCCACCTCTCCACCTACGGGCCTAACGGCGAGCTGCCGTTGATATCGCCGTTTCAGTTCGTGGTTATTGCGCTATCGCTGCAATACGGCGCCTTCGTCACGGAAATCCTGCGTGCGGGTATCGAAGCGGTGCCGCGCACCACGATCGAGGCCGCCGAGTCGCTCGGCTACGGCCGCGCCAAGGCCATGCTGCATATCATACTGCCGCTGGCGTTGCGCATCAGTCTGCCCGCATTGGGCAACAACATGGCCCAGATAGTCAAAAGCACCGCGCTCGCCTACGCCATTGCGGTGCCGGAGGCGCTGTATGTCGCCCATGAAATCTGGACCGAGCACTTTAATGTGGTCGAAATGATGAATGTGGTGCTGCTGAGTTATTTGGGACTCATGACCATTTTTACCTTACTGGTGAAAATGCTTGAGCAGTGGTTGAAGGTTCCGGGGCTTGGACGATGAATATCATAGAGACGATTTTTCCGCCGCAGAGCGCTTTCGCCATTTTATTTCCCTGGCTGCCGTTGATCCTGAAAGGTTTTGGTCTGAACCTGCTGATCTCCGTATTCAGCATGATTATCGGCGTACTGGCCGGAACCTTGCTGGGGGCGGCGCAAATGACGCG
The DNA here is from genome assembly GCF_040240335.1 of Brenneria sp. L4-2C. NCBI lineage: Bacteria > Pseudomonadati > Pseudomonadota > Gammaproteobacteria > Enterobacterales > Pectobacteriaceae > Brenneria > Brenneria sp. L4-2C. The sequence goes on from NZ_JBEIAC010000002.1 coordinate 108,675, forward strand.
CATGGCCATTATTCGCATGCCGGCGCGTTTGCTGACGTTGTTTTTCCGCAACAGCCCCTGGTTGGTCATCATGTTTTACGTAATGTTCCTGCTGCCGTTCGAAATCAAAATAGCCGGAACCTGGCTGAGTTTCCCTGACTGGATCAAAGCCGTGGTGGCGCTGGCGATCCCGGTCAGCGGTTACACTTCGGAGATTGTACGCGGCGGGTTGAAATCAATACCGACCACGCAATGGGAGGCGGCCGCGGCGCTCGCCTTCGGCCCCGTCCGCACCACGCTCAAGATCATCTTGCCTCAGGCGCTGCGTCAGATGGTGCCGCCGGCCATGAATCTCTACTGTTCGGTCATTATGGCGACATCGCTTGCCAACGTCGTCGGGGTACAGGAGATCATGACGGTTACCCAGACCATCCTGACCACCGAAACCCGGCCGGGTCTGATTCTGCCGGCCTATGGCATTACGTTGGTGCTTTTCTTTGCGTTTGTTTTTCCGATCTCCCTGTTTTCACGCCGCCTGGAGCGGACATGGCAATTTGGAACCCGCTAATGACTGATACACACGCTTCACCCGCACAGGTGATCCTAACCGATGTCCACAAATCCTTCGGCGACACTGAAGTGCTGAGCGGCATTTCACTGTCCGTCGCCCGTTCGGAAATCGTCTGCATTATCGGTCCGTCAGGATCGGGCAAGTCGACCTTGCTGCGCTGTATCAACGCGCTGGCGCCGATCGATTCCGGTTCGATTAAAGTCGGCGATACCGAGGTCAACGATGCCAGACTGGATGCGCTGACGCTGCGGCGCAAAGTCGGCATGGTTTTCCAGAGCTATAACCTGTTTCCCCATCGTACCGTACTGGAAAACATCATGATGGCGCCGATTCAGGTGCTCAAACAGCCGACGCGGGACGTTGAAGCCAGAGCCCGCCGGTTACTGGCGAAAGTCCATCTGGAAGCCAAGGCGGACGCCTATCCGGGCGAACTGTCCGGCGGGCAGCAGCAGCGGGTGGCGATTGCCCGGGCGCTGTGCATGAACCCTGAAGTCATGATGTTTGATGAAGTCACCGCGGCGCTTGATCCGGAAATGGTCAAGGAGGTGTTGACCACCATTCAGGATGTCGCCCGCGACGGCATGACCTGCATTCTGGTGACCCATGAAATGCGCTTTGCCCGCGAAGTGGCCGATCGCATTTATTTCACCGACAAAGGGCGCATCGTCGAAAGCAATACCCCCCGGGAATTCTTTGATAATCCACAGGATCCCCGCACCCAGGCGTTTCTGGCTAAAGTACTGTGATCATATCGGACATAAAATAATGACGCTCTCCCAACCTGAATCTCTGGTCAGTACGGCATGGTTGTCCACCCGACTGACCGACCCCGACGTGCTGATTTTTGACTGCACCACCCGTTTGCTGCCGGATGCCAAGTCGGTATATCGCGCTGAACCGGCGCGCAAAGATTTTGCGGCCAGCCACATCCCCGGATCGCAATTCATTGATGTACAAAATGATTTATCCGATAACACGCATCGCTATAAATATATGTTACCCACGCCGGAAGCCTTTGCCGCCGCGATGACGCGCTTTGGCGTTCGTCCCGGCGTACGCGTGGTGCTTTACTCTCGCGCCGACCCCTGGTGGGCGACTCGCGTCTGGTGGTTGTTGCGCGTTTTTGGTTTTGACAACGCCGCCGTGTTGGATGGCGGGTTTGGGAAGTGGCGACGCGAAAATCGGCCGTTGGAAAGCGGATCTGGCCGACGGCCGAACGCGGGCCGGTTCACCGCGAAAGCGCGTCCGCAACTGGTGGCTCGGCGTGATGACGTGCTGGCCGCTATCGGCGATGAGCGGATTTGTCTTCTCAACGCGCGGCTGCCGGCGCAGTTTGCCGGTCTGGAAGGCAACAATTATGGCCGGGCCGGACGGATTACCGACAGTCGCAACCTCCCCGCCGCCAGCCTGTTCGCGACGGATAGCGGCACTTTTCTTCCGCGCGATCAACTGCGCGCCAACGTCTCCGCCCTCGGTCTGGACAGTAAAAAAGTGATTGCCTATTGCGGTCATGGCGTAGCGGCCAGCGCAGTGGTCTTTGCGCTGAACTTACTGGGCCATCCGGATGTCGCGCTGTACGACGCCTCGCTATCGGAATGGGCTGATAACCCCGAATTGCCGATGGATGTCGGCTAAGCCGGCTCAATCATTCATGCGCGCTTTACCGCTATTGCCCATCATTATTTTAGCAACAGGAGTACCCATTGATTTCCATCGGACTTATCGGCGCCGGACGCATCGCCTCGGTGCATGCCCGTCATTTGCAGAACCACCCTTTTGCCCGCATCGTCGCCGTGGCCGATCCGCTGTCGACGCGCGCGGCGGCCATCGCGGCGCAGCATAACGCGCGCGTGCTACCGAACGCGGAAGCCATTATTGCGGCCGATGATATTGATGCCGTGATCATCGCATCCTCAACGGAAACCCATTGTCCGCTCATGCTGGCGGCAGTGCGGGCGGGTAAAAAAGTCTATTGTGAAAAGCCGCTGGCGTCCACGCTGGCGGAAGCCGGTAATACATTGCGTGAACTGGGTGAAGGACAACATCAGGTGATGGTCGGTTTTAACCGTCGCTTCGATCGTAACCATGCCGCGATACAGGCGGACATCGCGCAGGGGCGGCTTGGTCGGTTACAAACCGTGCAAATCACATCCCGCGGCCCGAACGCCGTTCCTTCCCTGGCCTATCTCCGAGTATCCGGCGGCCTGTTTTACGACAAGATGATCCATTTCTTTGACCTGGCGCGCTGGCTAACCGGAGAGGAGATAACCGAGGTTTCCGCATTCGGTTCGGTCATCGCCGACCCGGTATTTCTGGAAGCCAACGACGTGGATACCGCGATGGTCACCCTGCGCACCGCCAGCGGCGCGCTTTGCCAGATCGATAACGCACGTCGCGCCGTGTATGGCTATGATGACCGAATCGAGGTATTCGGTACCGCCGGGCTGGCGGAATCCTCGCGTATCACGGAAGGCAGCGTAATGCGCATTTTTGATGACAAGGTGCTGACGGAAGGATTGCCGAAAGATCCGATGATACGAATGGCGCCCAGCTATGCCGCCGCCATCCGGACATTTGCCCAATTTGTGCGTGATTTCGGCACGCCGAAAGCCATGGCGGTTCCCGGCGTGTATGACGGTCTGCGCGCCCAGATCATGGCCGAGGCGGCAACGCGGGCCGCCGCTGAACGCCGGATTGTGGCGCTTGAAGAGGTGGAGGCGGAGATCGGCTCTCTGTAGCCCTCCTCCTCAGGGCGCGAGGGTGACGACGTGTTGACGAATATCCGGGCGTTTGGCGATCAGTCCCTGTTGCAGATACCAGTCGGCGATGTGCTCGATATGGGCGATGGCGTCGTCATCCACCGGCGTGACCGGCACGGTGTTGACGCGGCCGAGCTGTTCCGCCAGCCCCTCGCCCAACTGCCCCATTTGCGCCGCCCAGATTTTGCCCGCCTCCAGCGGATGCGCTTTGGCCCAGGCGTTCTCCTGCTGCAACACCTCATAAATCCACGTCAGCACCTGCGGATGGGCGCGATAGAAGGTCTCGCTGACGAAATAGCCGGCGGCGTTTTCCGAACCGACTTCCTTGCCGTTGCTCAACAGCCGCGCGTCGTAGCTCTGCTGCGCCAGCGACAGGAAGGGATCCCAGACCGCCCAGGCGTCAACGTGGCCGCCGACAAAGGCGCTGCCCGTGTCCGACGGGCTGAGATAGGATTTTTGCACCTCGTTTTCCGCAATGCCGGCGCTGCTTAACGCGCGGGATAGCAGATATTCGCCGGTGCCGCCTTTGTTCACCGCCACTTTTTTACCGCGCAGGTCGTGAAGCGAACGGATATCGCTGGCATTGCGCACCACGATGCCTTCGCCGTCGGCGGGCATCGCCTGATACGCGAAGAAACGCAGCGGCGAACCGGCGGCGATGGCGGTGACGAACGCCGTGGAGCTGCCGGTGGTAAGGTCGATCGAGCCGGCGTTCAGCGCTTCATAAGCGGGCGCGGCGGCGGAGAACGGCCCCGCCCACACCACCTTGACCTGATGGGCCGCCAGCGCTTTTTCCAACGTGCCTTTTTCCTTCGCCAGCGCCAGATCGGTGGGGCCGTGCAGAAAACCGATGCGTAACGTGATGGTTTCGGCGGCGTGGGCCGCGCCGGCGCAAAGCAGCAACGCGCCAAGCGCGATGCGAGTCATCCGGGATATCATGCTGTTCTCCGATGTGAAAGCGTTAAGGCGGCGGGAATGAAACCCACCGCAAAAAGGTCGTCCGCCTGCCGCTGCTGTTCGGCGATTAGCGCGTCGTCGGCAGGCGTAATCCCCCACGGACGCGCCGCCAGACTCTGTCGCCACTCCGTCGCATGAATGGCGGGATTAAGGCGCCGAGCCAGCAAATCCGCGGCGAGGTCAATATTCTGCACAATCCAGCGATCGTTTTCCTCCAGTATTTGCACCACCCAGGCGGCGACGTCGGGATGAAGTTCCAGCCACGCCTGACGCGTCCAGAACAGCGAGCGATTGACGATCTCGTCCCCCACCGACGCCAGCGTCACGATATCCGGCGCGGCGCGGGCGCGGGTAAGCCAGGGATCAATCGCCAGCCAGCCGTCGATTTCACCGCCGAGCAGCGCGTCCAGCGCGGGCTGGCCCTGAATATCCAGCAACTGAACGTCATCGCGCTGTAAACCCTGCTTATGCAGCAGACGGGCAAGGAAATGATCGGTAAAAGACCCTACCATCGCCGCCAACCGCTTGCCGCGCAGCGAGGTCAGATCCTGCCCGGCGCGCGCCAGTAGCGCGCAACTGGCGTCGCGCGGCGGCGAACCGGCGAGATAGGCCACCGCCAGCCCCGTCGTCTGCGCGGTGATGGGCGGAGTCGACCCCGTGCCGACCACATCGACGCGGTTTGCCGCCAGCCACTCGCCGCTGCGCGCGCCCTCCTGATAATCCAGCCACTCCACCTGCCAGCCGCGCGCCGCCGCCAGCGGTTCGATCGCGGCGCGGTGACGCAGGATAAACAGCGACAAGTTATTAGGATGGCTGCCAAGACGTATTTTCATTCTGCCTTACCCCCGACCGGACGATCCCACAGGTTGCCCCAGGTAAAAATGTTATCGGCGTTATCCGCTGCCGGCGCAAGCGCCAGACGCGGCAACACCAGTTCGCTGAAACGATAGGCTTCTTCCAGCAGGGGAAACCCCGAAAGAATAAACACCTCGACGCCCGCCTCCTGATAGGCGCGCAGCGTACGTTCGACGGTTGCCGGGCTACCGACGATGGCGGTACCCGGCCCCGGCCGCACCAGACCGATGCCGGCCCACAGGCCGCTATAAATCTCCAGCTCGCGCGGGTCGGCGGGTTTTCGGTTATTGTGCAATGCGCTCATCCGCGACTGGCCGATAGAGTCGGAGCCGCTGGCGAGCTGTTGCCGCGCCTCGATAGCCTCGTCGTCCATGCTGGCGTAGAGCGCGTCGACGGCCTGCCACGCCAGTTCATCGGTTTCGCGCACGATGACGTAAAGGCGAATGCCGAACCGCAAGCGCCGCCCGTGTTTTTCAGCGCGCGCCTTAACCTGGGCGATTTTCTCCGCCGCCTGCGGCGGCGTTTCGCCCCATGACAGATAGGTATCGATGTGCTTCGCCGCGACTTCCTGCGCCGCTTCCGACGATCCGCCGAACCACAGCTGCGGCGGCGTATAGCCGCCGTTGTTCAAGGCCAGCCGGGCGTTATCGATATGCAGATGCCGCCCCTCGAAGGTGACGGTTTCCTCGGCCAGCAGCGGACGCAGCACCTGCAAAAATTCGTCGCTCAGCGCGTAGCGTTCGTCGTGGTCAAGGTGCAGTCCATAAGCGCCGAGCGTATTTTTATCCCCGCTCACCACATTGAGCAGCACCCGCCCTTTGGAAAACTGGTTGAACGTGACGGCCATCTTGGCCAGTAGCGTCGGTGAAATTAAGCCTGGCTGAATGGCGATAAGAAACTTCATCCGTTCCGTGTAGGGGATCAGCGATGCGCCCAGGATCCAGGGGTCGTGAGCGCCGGTGGCGAGCAGCGCGCCGGTAAAGCCCAGATGATCGACGGCGCGGGCGATCTGCTGAAAGTAGGCGTAGTCGACCTGACGACTGCCCGAGGCGGTCCAAGGTCGCGGGCCGTCCGGCGCCGTGAGATACCAGTATATCTCCATGCTGTCTCCCAATATGATGAAACCCGAAAGAAACACATCATTAACAAATGAGCGACAAGAGGGAAATACGCATAGTAGAAAAGCTTAGAACCCCGCCTCAAGGATTGATGATGCCGTTTTTTTAAATGGCGTGCGGCTATCCGCTCGCCGGCTTCAGGCCGTATAACCGCCGTCGACCGCCATCACCGCGCCGGTAATGAACCATGCTTCTTCACGGGCGACGAACTCGACCAGCCCGGCGATGTCTTCCGGCATAGCCAGTTTCTTGATTGCGCAGAAGGTCAGCATCTGCTGGACGCGCGGCGAATCATAGGCGCCGATCATGCCGGTCTTGGTCGGGCCGGGATTGATCAGGTTTACCGTGATGCCCTGTTCGGCATAATCATGGGCCATCGCCTTGGTCATCCCCACCAGCGCGGATTTGGTGGTGGCGTAGGCGGCGCGGCTTTGACGCGGCACGCGCACCGCATTGGTTGTGCCGATGGAAATGATGCGGCCGCCCTCTTTCATGTGACGCGCGGCCGCCTGCGCGCCGACAAAGGGGGCGCGAATATTGACGGCGATGGCTTGCTCCAGTTCATCCAGCGTCACGTCCGCCGCCAGCGCATTATTACCGAGCGCGGCATTGCTGATCAGGATATCGAGGCGGCCGAAGGTTGCCGCCACCTGGTCGATAACGGCGACCACCGCATGGGGATCGAAAGCGTCAAGCTGTAACGCCAGCGCCCGCCCCTCGGCCGCGCCCAGTTCCTGCGCCAGCGCTGCCGCCTGTTGCGCGCTTTCGTCGCGATGATGGGTGATCGCCACGATCGCCCCTTCCGCAGACAGCCGGCGCGCAATCGCTTCGCCGATCCCCCGGTTGCCGCCGGTGACGATAGCCACCCGGCCCTGCTGTTTTCCACTCATATCACTGTTCCTCGGTTAAGGGGGGAAAGAGAGAACCGGCCGCCGCCCGATAAAGCCGTCCGCCTCCCGGCGCGGACGACAGCAGCAGCCGGGTATAGGCGTGTTGCGGATTAGCGAATATCTCAGCGGTCGGCCCATACTCGACAATCTCGCCGTTCTGCATGACCGCGATCTCATCGCAAACCTGCGCCGTCACCCGCAGATCGTGGGTAATGAACACCATCGCCAGTCCCAGCTCGTCGCGCAAGCTGATCAGCAATTGCAAAACCTGCGCCTGTATCGACACGTCGAGCGCCGACACCGCCTCATCCGCCACCAGAATTTTCGGATGCAGCGCCAACGCGCGCGCAATGCCGATGCGCTGGCGCTGTCCGCCGGAAAACTCGTGCGGGAAACGGTCGGTCGCCTTCGCGTCAAGGCCGACCCGTTGCAGCAGATCGGCCACCCTCGCCAGCGCCTCGGCGCGCGGCGTACCGCGCACGGTCAGCGGTTGCGCGATAAGATCGCCGACGGTGCGACGCGGATTGAGCGAGGCGTAAGGATCCTGAAAAACCATTTGAATCTCGCCGGCATGCCGCCGCAGCTCGGCGTGCGACAAGGCGGTATAATCGAGTTCGCCCAGCCGCACCTGACCGCTATCGGGGTCGAGCAAACGCACCAGCGTGCGCGCCAGCGTCGATTTGCCGGACCCGCTTTCGCCGACGATGCCCAGCGAACGTCCGGCGGCCAGCGAAAAGCTGATGCCCCGCAGCGCCTGCACCACCCGCCCGCGGCCGAACAGCCCCGCGCTGCCGAAGGTCTTCCTGAGATCCCGCACCTCAATCAGCGGTTGCGCCTTGACGACGGCGCGGCGAGGCGGCGGCGCCATATCCGGCACCGCGTCCATCAGCGCACGGGTATAGGGATGTTCCGGCGCGCCCAGCACGCGATCCGCGCTCCCCTGCTCGACAATATGCCCCTGTTTCAGCACCACCACCCGGTCGGCGATATCGGACACCACGCCGAAATCATGGGTGATAAACAGCACCCCGGTGCCGGTGCGCTGCTGCAATTCGCGAATCAACCTGAGGATCTGCGCCTGAGTGGTCACATCCAGCGCCGTGGTGGGTTCGTCGGCAATCAGCAGATCCGGTTCGAGCGCCATCGCCATCGCGATCATCGCGCGCTGTCGCTGCCCACCGGAAAGCTGGTGCGGATAAGCCATATAGGCCTGCTCCGGCTCGGCGATATGGACGTCCTGCAACAGACTGATGACCGCCTCGCGTCTGGCGGCGCGCGACATCCGGCGATGCAGGCGGAACATTTCGCCGATCTGCGCCCCGATGCGTTTGAGCGGATTGAGCGCGGTCATCGGTTCCTGAAAGATCATGCCGATGCGCGGACCGCGGATCTTGCGCATTTCATTGCGGCGCAGGCCCAGCAGATCGACGCCTTCCAGCTCGATGCGCCCGGACTCGACACGGACGCCGGGCGGCAACAGCCCCACGATGGCGCTTGCGGTGATGGATTTTCCTGAACCGCTTTCGCCGACCACGCAGACAATCTCGTTGCGCGCCACGCTAAGGGAGACATTGTGCAACGCCAATACCCGATCGCCGCTGGCGGGCAACGTAATGGTGAGATCGGAAATCTTCAGCAGCGGCGCGGAAGTCGGATCGGATAACGCGTCGAGACGGCTCATTTTGCAGCGATCTCCCCCTGATTAGAGAGACCGGTAAACTCCGAATGCTCGAAATCCGCCAGCCCCTCAACGAACCAGGCAGCATCCTCCAGATAGAGCGATTGGACGATGCCCTCGACAATGCGGGCGCTGGAGAACGGGCAGCCGTTTATCCCGACGGCGCTCGGCCCGGCGCTGACCACCGCCGCCGGATTGGCGATGATCAGATTCGACAAGATCTTGTCTGACGCCGGCGAACGGCCTCGACATTCGAAATAAGGACCGATATAGGGATGACGGCCGATGCTCTGGTCGATGGCGTCATCGCCCAATTTCGCCGCATCGCGCCAGCGCAGAATATCGGCGGCGAGTTCCTGAAGGTAATCGACCTTGCTCAGATCAACCTCGAATCCGGTGCCGAAAATAATAAAGTCCACCCGCCGTTCCCGCCCATCCGTCAGGGCGATCACGATTTCGTCGCCTTCCTGCCACAGGGCGCGCCACCCCTGTCCCATATGCAACGCGAAGTTTTCATAGGCCTGACAGCGTTCGATCGACCAGAGCGGCGGCGGCACCGCATTTTCCATTGAGGCGCGGGCGATCTCCAGCCGCAGGTCGTCCGGCATCAGGATAAAACTGCGGAACATACCGGCGAACTCCAGATAGCGCAGCACGTTGCGTTCGGGATGCTGCCGGCGGCGGATAAACTGGTCGACCTGCGCGGCGCCCGCGTCCAGCGCCGCCGCCGCATTGTCGAGCGCGGAAGCGGAGCCGCCGATCACCGCCACGCGCTTGCCGCGCAGCGGCGCAAAGTCGAACACATCGCGGCTGTGCTTCCAAAGCGCGGGGTCAATGCCCGACATATCGAAAGGCACGCGTCCGCCGCCCGCGCCCGCCAGACCGGTCGCCGCGACCACCTTGCGCGCCACGACGCCGCGCCGCCCCTGCGGGCCGTCAAGCTCAACCCGGAAGCCGTGCGGGTGCGGCGTCAGGCTGAGTATTCTGGTGTCGTTGACGATCGGCAGAGCAAAAACGTTGCGCAGCCAGACGAGATAATCCATCCACTGTTCCTTCGGGATCAGAGTGAGCCGCGCGTACTCTTCGGCGCCGAACTGCGCTTCATACCAGGCGCGGAAGGTGGCCGAAGGAAATCCGCCGTCAGGGCCATGCAGGCGTTTATCGGTACGCAGCGACACCATGCGCGCATAGGTCACCCAGGGGCCTTCCTGTCCGGCGGAGTTTTCATCATAAAGGCGGAAATTGGCGACGCCCATCCGCAGCAGCCGGATGGCGATGGCGATCCCGGCCAGACCCGCGCCGATCAGCAAAACATCGAGAACCGGCTCGCCGCTTTCATCCGTACGCGCGCGCGGCCAAACCCGATCCGGATAAGAGAGGGTTTCGCGCTCCCATGCCAGGCGCTGCTCCAGATCTTGTAAGGCGGTGTTCATCATGCAAAGTCCTTTCATGTAACAGGTCGGCGCGCCGTTCAACGGCGGCGCAGCCTGGGATTTAATCTGTCGTTCAGTCCCTCGCCCACAATGTTGATGCACAGCACCAGCACAAAAATCGCGAGGCCGGGGACAATGGAGAGATAGGCCGCGGAACGGATCATCGGCTTGCCCTGCGCCACCATGCCGCCCCAGGAGACAATATTCGGATCGCCCAGGCCGAGAAACGACAAACCGGCCTCGATCAGCACGGCGGAAGCCACCATGACCGAGGCGATCACCACCACGGAAGAGAGGCAGTTAGGCAGAATTTCCGTAAAGATGATGCGCGCCGGATGCATACCGATCAGGCGGCAGGATTGCACGAATTCGCGCTTAGAGAGGGTCATGAATTCGCCGCGCACCAGCCGTGCCGCCGGAGGCCATGACACGATGGCGATGGCCAGGGTGATGGTGTAGACGGTGGGGGTGAAAATCACCATCAGCACGATGACAAACATGAAGCTCGGGATGGTCTGAAAAATCTCGGTAAAGCGCATTAACAGGTCATCGACCACGCCGCGCACGTAACCGGCCACGGCGCCGATCAAAATGCCCAGCAGCGTTGCCGCCGCCGTCGACGCGGTGCCGATCAGCAGCGATACGCGCGCGCCATACACCAGCATCGCCGCCACGTTGCGGCCAAGTCCGTCGGTGCCGAGCGGCAAGTCCGCGCGCACGAAAGGCGGAATCAGCGGCTCCGCCACCTGCACCCATGGCCCTGCGGGCCAGATCAGCCCGGCGCTCAGCGCCGCCAGCGTGATCAGCAGCAGGATCGCCGCGCCCGATAGCGTGACGAAACGCCAGCGCGACAGACGCGAGCGCCATCCGGTTGGGGCGATTTCGCTTGCCGTCGTCATTATTTCAGCCCTATACGCGGGTCGATCCAGTTATACAGCAGATCGACGAGAAGATTGGTCATGACCACGCAGACCGACGAGAGGAACAGAATGCCGAGCAACAGCGTCAGGTCGCGGGAAAAAATCGCATCATAGGTCAGACGCCCAAGCCCCGGCCAACTGAAAATCGTTTCGACCACCACCGATCCCCCCAGCATGCCGCCGATCTGGAGACCGAGCATGGTCAGCACCGGCAATATGGCATTCGCGCCGACATGATTGAGAAAGACGCCGATTTCGCTCATGCCCTTTGAGCGCGCGGTGCGCACATAGTCCTGCCCCATCGCTTCAATCACCGAGGAACGCATCAGCCGGGCGAAAATCGCCAGGTAGAACACCGCCAGCGTTAGCGCCGGCAAAACCAGATGCTTCGCCACATCCAGCCATTGCGCATAAATATCGCCGCGCATCCCGATGGTTTTCATGCCGCCGGAAGGCAGCCAGCCCAGATGGATGGTAAACAGCAGGATCAGCAACAATCCGAGCCAGAACAGCGGCGTCGCATAGCCCAGCAGCGCCAGCAGCGAGATCACCGTATCAAGCGGTTTTCCGGCATGGCTGCCGGCGATCATGCCCAACAGCGCGCCGACCACGAAGGCGATGCCGATCGCCACGCCCATCAGCAGCAGGGTCGCCGGCAGGCGTTCCATGACGGCATCCAGCACCGGCATATGCCGGGTGAAGGAGTAACCGAGATCGAACGTCAGCAGATTTCGCACATAGCTGACGAACTGCATCAACAGCGGCTGGTCGAGACCATATTGCCTGCGCAGTTGATCGGCGAACCCGGCGTCGCCGCCGCCGTCGAGCCCGGCCATCACGTCGGCCATATCGCCGGGCGCCAGATTCAGCACCACGAAATTGACCACCACGATGCCGACCACGATCAGTATCGCCTGGCATACCCGCCGCACGAGGAAAATGAGATATTCAGGCATAGCGCACCTGCATCGGTTGAATACCCGCCTGCTCAACCATCGATATAGGCGGTCGAGAAGCTGCCGCCGAAGCCGAACGGACTGTTCTCGGTATTCTTCAGCCGCTTGTTCTTGACCGCGAAATAAGGAACGTCGGCAATCGGCAGGATCGGCAAATCGGTCGCCGCCAGCGCCTGAAAGCGATGGAACAGCGCCACTCGCTTCTGCGGATTCGGCTCCGCCGCCGCCGCTTCCAGGATGGCGTCCATTTCCGCATTGGCATAGCCGGAACCATTCGAGAACGGCACGCCGGGGATGATGTTTTTCGACCAGAAAAAGCGCTGCACGCCGATAGTCGGGTCCGTCAGCGCCGAAGCGCCGGCAAACGTCAGGTCGAAGTCGTAATCGCTATAAATGCGGCGGTAATAGGTGGCGATATCGCCCGAACGGATGTTCAGCTCCACCCCGATCACGGCGAAAGCCTGCTTCATATAGGCCGCCGCCGCAGAATAAAGATCGCCGCTCGGCAGGGGATCGATGGTCAGACTGAGGCGTTTGCCCCGCGAGTCGGGCTTGAATCCGGCCTCGTCCAGCAGCGCTTTGGCCTGCTGCGGATCGAAACCGTAGGTCGGCACGTCCGCGGTGTAGAAGGTTTTCATCGTCGCCGGCACCGGCCCGGTCGCCGCCGTGCCGAAGCCGAAATAGACGTTCTTCAGCATGAAATCCCGATCGAGCGCATGGAGCAGCGCCCGACGCACCCGCACGTCCTGAAGATAGGGGCGGCGCAGATTTACCTCGACGAAATTATTGTTGCCGAAGGCTTCATAACCGGTTTCCGGTATCTCGATATAGGGCAGCGCCGCCAGCCGGCGCGCATCGGCCATCGAGACCGGAATGCCGCCGGCGGCATCGACTTCCTGCGCTTCAAAAGCGACGGCGCGGGCCGAGCTGTCCTGCACCAGCAACGCGACGATCTGATCGGCATAGGGTTCATCCTTGGCCCAATAGTCGGGGTTCTTTTCCAGCAGGATATATTCGCCCTGTTTCCATTCGACGAAACGATACGGGCCGGAGCCGACCGGCGCCGTATTGGCCGGATTCTTCAGAATATCGGTGCCTTGATAGATATGGCTGGGTACCACCTGCGCCTCGGCGGCGAAGAGCGCATTCATCACGAAAGCCGAGGGTCGGGAGAAATGGAATACGCTGGTAAGCGCGTCCGGCGTATCGACGCGTTCAAGGGCCGCATAGGTGGAACGTCCGCGCGAATGGAATTTCTTCCACACCTCCAGCGCGGAAAACGCCACGTCGGCCGAGGTGATGGGCTGTCCGTCATGCCACTTTAATCCCTCGCGCAGCACGATGGTCAGGGTTTTGGCATCCTCCGACATGGCGACCGATGTCGCCATACGCGGATGCGGCGCCATATTCTGGTCGTATTCCACCAGACCGTCGAAGATTTTGGGTGAAATCAGCGCGGTCTGCCCGGCCGAACTGACCGCGCTGACCAGCACGGTGGGCTGGTTGAGGAACACGCGGATGGTGCCGCCTTTTACCGGCGTCGCCGTCTGGGCGAAAACGCTTGTCGACCAGCCGCCCAGCGCCGAGCAGAGCGTGGCCGCCCCCGCGCTCAATACAAATGACCTACGTGAGATCTCCACCTAATAATTTCCCTGCTAATCAATTTCATCAGGCGACGATTGTAGGTGGCGGAATCAGCCCTGTTCAATGGCTTTTCAATCAATGTTTATACAAATTACGTCTTTTTATATCACATAACTGAAATAACAATTAACAAAATGGAAATAACACAACAACATTAACAGCCCGCGCGATGCGACAAATCAGTCGCCCTACGGCCAATCCCCTGCGTCGTCAGGCGAGTGTGAAGATTGACGTTCCTCGCCGGAGAAACATTCGGACATCGCGCAATCCAGTTCATCAAGCAACTGATAACGCCGACGGTACTCAGCGCGCTTCTTGCTGGCGATGCTTTCAATCGGCTTACGCGCAATGCGCAGCGGCAGTTGAAAATAGCCGCAAGTCATTTGTCGACCGCCGATAGATAACCAGAATTGATCATAGTCGGCGTGAAGCTCGTCTTTCTTCTTATGGTGATAACGCCAGTTCTGATAAATATGGCCGGCATTATCCACAGCGATAATTTGGTTAATGCCAAGATAATGTCCTAATGAACAAATTCCCTCGAGCGCCAGTCGTTTGGGAAAGAGTCCATAGCATGCTTTGGTCGCCTGATGAATTTCAGCATGAGGAACATGTTTATCCGCGCCCTGCAAACCGCCGATGAATATCGTGGGCTGTTGGCAATAATTCATCAGGGTAAAGGTAATTTTCGCTAAAACGACGCCGTTGGCGTCACAGGCTGATAAAGTGACTTCCCCCTCTTTATTCAGGTGATCGATGGAGGATATTTTCAGCATCACCTCATTACCCTGTTTATCTAACGCTTTTGCAACCACCACAGGATCTTCATTTAAACATGCCACCAGCAAATTCAAAGGCATGCGTTGCGCTATCAGGGCGTAGTGATCGCGTAACGCAAATAAGCCTTCAAGTTTGCTCATTTTCGCCGTCAGGTAGGGACGATGTAACTTACAGGGCAAGTTGGGTTGCGCCTGGAGGATCTGTTCCATCAGAAAATTGGAGGCCAACGTATCTGCAAGACCGGTGGTGATACGCCAACAAAATAACGAACGGCATAGAAATTTCAGGCGGAAAAGACTTTTTTTCCATGGTTTTCCCGGTATGAATTCGCCATTAATTAATGACATCATTAATTGCCGACCGTTAGCGATGCTATTTTTTTGCAGAGGAGCCACTATTTGAGACACGATAAAAACCTTGTGATATTAAATATGATGCGTAGATAATGAGATAAAGCCAATCAATCAAAAAAACTGGCTATTAAATTCATATTCGAATCATATTATTCGGCGCATCCAATCATGCATAATAATAGCCAACGTCTTTAGCGCTTATTAAAAACTGAATTTAACAAGGAATAATGAAGAAACCATCAAGATTTGGTCAAGCCGGCGTAATATCGCAGGGCGACCGCACGAGTGTTGATTTTTTGTCATTCCCGGCGGGAATCAGTCAATGACGGTCTACGGTTTCAGTAAGCGATCCCCGCCTACTGCCGCGGGGATGACGAGGTTATTGGCGGAGACGACAGGGTTATTGGCGGAGATGACGGGGAGATGGCGGGAATGCGCCCTAAAAGCGGGTATCAGATCGTATTTGAACGCAATATCAAAGTATTGATAACCGAATGGTTAATTTATGTTCGTAATCTTGCCCTGCGTAATATCGCTATTAGCACGCCTGAGCGGAAATAGAAATAGAGAGGAATAATAATGACGTGCGCGCGTTAAAAAAGCATAGAACGAAAGTAACAATCAATATCCCTTTTAGTCAGTTAACAAATAATCCCGGCTATGTTTACCTGATGCTCTCATTCTCTCACTTCTATTGAGAAAATTTTATGGCATCCCTGAAATTCGAGACCTTGCAACTTCATGCCGGCCAGGAGCCGGATCCCACGACCGGCGCGCGGGCGGTGCCTATTTATCAGACCACCTCTTACGCTTTCGAGAATGCCCAGCAGGGCGCCGATCGGTTTGCATTGCGTGAATTCGGCAATATCTATACCCGAATCCAAAATCCCACCACCGATGTGTTCGAAAAGCGTATCGCCGCGCTGGAAGGCGGCGTCGCCGCATTGGCGGTGGCATCCGGTCAGGCCGCGCAATTTATCGCGCTGAACAATATCTTGCAGGCCGGCGACAATTTCATCTCCTCCCCTTCTTTGTACGGCGGCACCTGGACGCAGTTCAATCTCTCGTTTAAGCGCCTGGGCGTGGAAGCGCGTATCGCCGCGGATGACAATGCGAAAAGCTTTGAAAGCCTGATCGATGAAAACACTAAAGCGATCTATCTTGAAACCATCGGCAATCCGCGCTTGAGTTTCCCTGATTTCGACCAGTTCGCCGAGCTGACGCAAAAATATAACCTGCCGCTGGTGGTGGACAATACCTTTGCCGCCGGCGGCTACCTGTTTCGTCCCCTTGAGCATGGCGCGCATGTGGTGGTGGAGTCCGCCACCAAATGGATCGGCGGGCATGGCAACAGCATCGGCGGCGTGATCGTGGATGGCGGCAACTATCCGTGGGGCAACGGCAAATTCCCGCAATTCTCGACGCCGTCGGAAGCCTATCACGGTCTGGTGTATAACGAGGCTTTCGGCCCCGGCAGCGAGTTGGGCAACATTCAGTTTATTATCCGCGCCAGAGTCGAAGGGCTGCGTGATTTCGGCCCGTCGCTGTCGCCTTTTAACGCCTTCCTGCTGTTGCAAGGGCTGGAAACGCTCTCGCTGCGCGTCGAACGCCATGTGAGTAACGCGTTGGAACTGGCCCGCTGGCTGGAACAACATCCGGAAGTGGAAAGCGTGAACTATCCGGGGTTGCCCGCCAGCCCGGCATACGATATTGCCCATAAATACCTGAAAAATGGATTCGGCAGCATACTGTCCGTGGAAGTCAAAGGCGGTAAGGCGCGCGCCAGTCGTTTTATCGACGGCCTGCGGCTGATTACCCATCTGGCGAATGTCGGCGACGCGAAGACCTTGATTATCCAGCCCTCGGCCACCACGCATCAGCAGTTGAGCGATGAGCAGCAAATCGCCGCCGGGGTGACGCCCGCCGGACTGCGGTTTTCGGTCGGGATTGAGCATATTGACGATCTGAAGTCGGATATCGAACAGGCGTTCAACGCCAGTAAATAATCTGACAAGCCTATGATGACGCGCCATCACTTTCATTCGGCTTCCCCCTTTCCGCTGGAGAACGGTTCGTTTCTTCAGGGGATTGATATCGTTTTTCACACCAGCGGGACGCTGAATGCGGACCGCTCCAATGTGATATGGGTTTGTCATGCGCTGACGGGAAGTTCGGATGTGACCGCCTGGTGGCCCGGACTGGTCGGCCCCGGCAAATGCTTTGATCCCGAACGCTGGTTCATCATCTGCGCCAATGTTCCCGGCTCGCCCTATGGTTCAACCAGCCCGCAAAGTCTTAACCCGTCGACCAGCAGACCTTATCTGCATGATTTTCCGCCCATAACCATCCGGGATATGGTCTTCGCCCACAGTCTGCTCGCCGATTATCTGGGCATAGACTGCATTTTTTTACTTATCGGCGGCTCCATGGGCGGGCAGCAGGCGCTGGAATGGGCCATCAGCGAGCCCCGGCGGATACGGCAAATGGCGCTGTTATCCGCCAATGCCGTCAGCTCGCCCTGGGCGATCGCCTTCAATGAAAGCCAGCGGCTGGCCCTGCTGGCCGATAAAACCTTTGACGGCATCGATCCTAACGGCGGGATGGCCGGCTTGCAGGCCGCCAGAAGTATCGCCCTGTTATCCTATCGCTGTTTCGACACCTACCTTCATACCCAGCGAAGCCACGATCGGCATAAGCTGGATAGTTTTCCGGCCGCGAGCTACCAACGTCATCAGGGCGAAAAATTTATCCGGCGATTCGACGCCTATTGTTACTGGTGCCTGCTTTATGCCCTGGACACCCACAATATCGGCAGAAAGCGAAGTAATCCGCAGCGCGTGCTGAGAAACATCGCGGCAAAAACCCTGATTATCGGGATCGGGTCGGACATTCTCTTCCCCATCCGAGAACAACGATACCTGGCGCAACATATAAAGGGTGCGCAGTTTGCTGAAATTGACTCGCTCTACGGACATGACGGGTTTCTGACCGAAACGCCGACGCTGGAAAAACACATTTCGCAATTTTTATATGGCAAAAACATGACCGCCTCGTCCCCGCCGGACCGCGCGCGACAAGCAGAACACGATTAACCGACGCAGAAAGGTGCAATTAATGACGCAAAACAACCGCCCGGCGATAAGTCCATTCACGCCGGCTCATCAGGAAGCAATCATCGATCCCCAACGGTTGCAAGATAGGATCCCCGCCCATGTGCTGCAACAGATCACGCCTTTATCGCTTCAGGCTTTTATCGTCGACAGCGAGGCCTCCGATACGCGCGTTTTCTGCGAGCGCTACGGGTATCCGCCGGCATCCTGCGCCAACACGCTGATACTGAAATTTAAAAAGAACGGCCTGGAGGCCTACGCCGCCGCGGTCTCCACGGGCGCACAACGTCTGGACATCAACGGCGCGATAAAACAATTGCTGGCGGCGCAACGTATTTCCTTTGCCCGCACGGAGAGATCCACCGAGCTGACCGGCATGGTTCCCGGCGGGATTACGGTTTTCGGCCTGCCCGCCGACTGGCCGCTGCTGATTGATAATCAGGTGTTACGTCAACCCGTGCTCATCATGGGCGGCGGAACCCGCGAGGTGAAGCTGCTGGTCCCCTCTTCCGTGCTGGCCGCCCTTCCCAATGTCTTAACCGGCGATTTAGCCCTGCCGGACTGAGGCGTGCGGATCTTCAGACATAAACGGCGGCTTTGCCAGCCAGATAATGATGACCAACAGAAAAAAGGCCGCGCCCAAAAAGGTGAAATAGTCGATGGTAGACAACATATAGGCCTGTTTTTCCACGATGGAATCGATGCGGGCAAGGCTTTCCTGGCTCGCTCCGCCGAGTTTATTAAAATAATCAATGGCGTTTGGCGAATAGGGCGTGACATGTTCCGACAAATTGGCATGATGCATTGATTCATTCCGTTTCCAGATCCACGTCGTCAGCGATGAGGCGAAACTGCCGCCCAGCACTCGCAAAAAGGTTGCCAGCCCGGATCCTTCGGCAATATCTGCGCCCTTTAAATTGGACAGTAGAATAGTGGTAAGCGGCATAAACAGGAACGCAACGCCTATTCCCATAAAGAGTTGCACCTGCGCAATATGGCTATAATCCACATCCGTATTGAACCTGGCGCGCATAAAACATGACGCGCCAATCACTAAAAATGAGATCGTAGACAACCAACGCAGATCGACCTTGTTGGCATACTTTCCAATAAGCGGAGAAAGAACGAGGGGGAGTATTCCCATCGGCGCGGCGGCGAGACCGGCCCAAATGGCGGTATACCCCATCTGGGTTTGAAGCCATTGCGGTAAAAGTAAATTTATCGCGAAGAACCCAGAAAAACTCAGCACCAGAGAGACGGTTCCAAAGGTAAAATTACGGTCGGCGAATAACCTTAAATTAACGATCGGATTATTGTCCGTCCATTCCCAGATCAAAAAGGCGACGATGGCGATGGCGGAAATAATTGAAAAGGTCACGATAAACGGTGACTCGAACCAGTCCGCATCGTTCCCCTTATCCAGAACGATTTGCAAGCAGCCGACGCCAATCACCAGAAACGCAATGCCGATATAATCAACAGGCACCTTACTCGTTTTTTCGACGCGTCCTTTTAGCTGGCGCCAGACAACAATAGTGGCGAATATACCGATAGGGACATTAATGTAAAATATCCACGGCCATGAATAACTGTCGGTCAACCATCCCCCGGTAATAGGGCCGACTATCGGCGCAACGACCGTTACCATGGCGAGAATGGATAATGCCATACTGCGCTTGGCCCGCGGAAAAATGACCAGCAGCAATGTCTGACACATGGGAAATAACGGTCCGGCAAAGAATCCCTGTAATGCCCGGAAAATCACTAATTCCGTCATGGAATGCGCGAAACCACAAAGAAAAGACGTTAAGGTAAACAAGGCCACGGATATAATAAAAAGCCGGAGCTCGCCGAATATCCGGGTAAGCCAGCCGGTGATCGGAAGCGCGATAGCATTACATACGGCAAAGGACGTGATGACCCATGTTCCCTGTTCAGAGCTGACGCCCAGATTCCCGGCGATGGTCGGCAAGGCGACATTCGCGATCGTGGAATCAAGCACCTGCATAAATGTCGCCAGCGATAAGGCCAGGGTGGCAAGAAAAAGACTGGGGGGCGTATAAGTCGAATCGGCCATATCAAACCTTCTCTCTTATCTGTCCGATAATGAATATGAACTCGCTAGCGAATGGCTCAGGGTATAAACGCATAAAGCGATTCAGCTTTCCCGATTTTATTTCTTGCTGTGGAAGTCGCCGTTTTTAATCAAAAGCGCTTATCCGGCATAATTAATCCTTATGCCGGCCTTTAATCATTGTTGACTATTCGGCAGGGAAATCCCGTTGGCATGTAAAATGCCATCGACTATTTGGTCCGCTTCTTTCAGCGCGTTATCATAAACGTCGGTCGTGTAGCGCGGCGCTTCATTGACGGCCGTCGGTAATAAAGATCCGCTTTCCTCATGCAGATCAACCGTGGCCTCCATGGATAATCCCACTCTTAAAGGATGAGAATCCAGATATTGCGGTTCGAGCTTTATTTTAACAGGCAAGCGCTGCACTATTTTTATCCAGTTTCCGCTGGCGTTTTGCGCCGGTAATAATGCGAATGCGGAACCGGTGCCGATGCCAAGGCTCTCAATCGTGCCGCGGTATTTCACATCGTCGCCGTAAAGATCCGACGTCAGAGTCACTTTCTGGCCGATTTTCATATGCGACATCTGGTTCTCCTTGAAATTGGCGTCAACCCAGACGGCATTTAACGGCACAATGGAAAGCAGATTGCCGCCGGCGTCGACCCGGCTGCCCAGTTGTACTCCTCGTTTGGCGATATAGCCGCTGACCGGCGCGACAAGGACAGTGCGGGCATGATCCAGATACTTTTGTTTGAAATTGGCGATGGCGCTCTTTATTTCCGGATGCTGCGCCATGATGGTGCCATCCGTCATCGCAAGATTCGTTTTAAGCGCTTCGCGAGCGGAATCCAATTCTTTGCGGCGGGTTTCCAGCGTTTCCTGATAGTGGGCCAGATCCTCTCTCGATATGGCGCCGGAATTCAGCAGGTTTTTCCGTCGGTTATAATCATTCAACGCTTGTTTATAGGCAACTTCCTTAGCCTCCGCCTGAGCTTTGTAATTATCGCTGGTACTGTATAATCCCCTTACCTGCCGCACGACACTGGCAAGGTTGGCTTCGGCGCTTTCGCGTTGAATCAGGGTTTCACTGCCGTCGAGTCTGACGATCGTCTCGCCTTTTTTGACGAAATCGCCGTCGTCGGCATAAATTTCAGAGACCGTACCCGCCACTTGCGGCGACAGGATAACAAGATTGCCATTCACATAAGCGTTATCCGTCGTTTCGTAATATTTGGCATACAACTGATAATAAAAATAATAGGCGATGCCGGAAAGAATAATGAGGGCAACCAGCAGCAATAAACCTGTTTTCCTTTTCTTTTTCTGCGCGATATCTTTGCCGATATCGCTCTCTTGGGCGTCTTCGCCATCTTCGCTCTTCATCCTAACTATTCCCCTTGCGATTTTTCATTCGGGAAGCCAGATAGTCAGCAGGAAGCAACCTGGTAAGCAACGATTTCAATTGGCTGACTTCGTTTGGCGTCAGTTGTTGCGTTAGCCGCTCGTTAATACCTGGCGTCTGTTTGTTATCAATTATTTGCTGACAAACCGTTATTCCTTCAGGCGTCAACCATAATTTCGCTCTGCGTCGGTCGCTGGAATCAACCTTACGTGCAACCAATCCTTTAGCGACCAGCCTCGCGAGCATTCTGGCTACGCCGCCCGTATCCATGTCGAGCGTTTCCGCCAGCCCTATCGGCGTATCGCACACACCTTTGTAAAGGGATGCCAGAACCTTGAGTTGAGCGGCCGTGACATTAAAATCTTTGCCCTGCTCATTCAGCACCTTGTCTTTATAGAGGCTCGCCAAATGGAGCAAATGAATCAATGTGAGAGGTAAGTCCTGTTCATTCTTGTCTCGCCCCATGCGCTAACCTTATTATATTGATTTTAAAAGTTTATTTTTTATTTGGCGCTTTACTTCGGCGCTATTGCCAAAATTACTGTCCAGACAGTAATCTGTCAATGAGGTTATGGAATAGCCGCATTATTTCCTAAAGGATGATGAATAATGAGCTGGCTGACGGACCTTCAGGTACAGGAAATGGCGCTGGAAAAAGTAAGACTATCTGGGAGGAACGCTGATTTAGCGTAACGACTGTCTGGTGGAACTGACGGCAGCGGGTCGGCACTTTCTCGATCAGGCGCGCAGCATACTGCCAGATTGATGATGCCACTCTAAGCATGCGGCGTGCGTGCTGAAACCTGTAGTTTCTCAAGTCAAAGCCACTTCACCACGGCGCTTAAAAACCTGACCGGGCTAAACCCATACAAATGGCGGCAACTGCATCGTCAGTAGTGATATGGCCGGAGATACCGGCGCGTGCTCTACCTTCACGCACCGCACCGGATAGCCTCCGCTCTGTTTATGCCCGCGCCCTGGACTTAACGCTTTCCAGCATCACGGCGACGATAATGATCACCCCTTTTACCACCTGCTGGTTATAGCCGGAAATATTCATTAAATTCATCAGGTTGGAGATAATACTCAGGATCAGCACGCCGATAATGGTATTAACCACCGTGCCGCGTCCTCCCGCCAGGCTGGCGCCGCCCACCACCACCGCGGCGATCACATCCAGTTCGAAGCCGATGGACATCACCGGCGACCCCACGCCCGTGCGGGTGGAGGCCAGCACGCCGGCCAGACCGCACGCCAGGCCGCTCAGGGCATAGACGGCGAATTTATACCAATCCACCCTGACGCCGGCAAAGCGGGTGGCGGTTTCATTGGAGCCGATAGACACCACCAGACGGCCAAACACCGTGTAGCGATACACAAAATGCGCCAGCAGCGCAAAAGCGATAAATACATAAACCGGCAACGGCAATCCCAACAGGTAGCCGGTGCCGAAATTGACATAGGCCACATCGTCAATAAAAACCGGCTGCCCTTTGGCGGCGATCAACGCCACGCCGCGGGCGATGGTCATCATGGCCAGCGTGGCGATAAACGGGGCGATATTGAAAAAGGTCACCAGACTCCCGGCGGCAGCGCCCACCAGCGTGGCGATACCGGCCCCGGCGATAATCGCCGGCATCAACCCGATTTCCGGGATTAGCAGCGCCACCGCCACCGAGACCAGCGCCATAATCGACCCAACGGAAAGGTCGATGCCGCCGGTCAGGATCACGAACAGCATGCCGATGGCCGCCAACCCGAGCGGCACGCTCTGCCTTAAGACATTGGTAATATTTTCCGGCGTGTAAAAACGGTCGGATAAAAAATTGGCTACGATCAACATGACGAAAAACACCAACAGCGTCGAGTTGTTGGCAAAAAAATGCAACGTCTTGCTCCGCAATGCGAAACCCGAATTTTTTGTCGAGTCTTTTACCGTTTCCATAATCTTTCCTCAGCTACGCTAAAGCACGTTTAGGTATGGCGAAGCGCATAATGTTCTCTTCGGTGATCCGGTCGCCCTGTAGTTCGGCGGTGATGGTTCCTTCACTCATCACATACACCCGATGAGCCAGGGAAATGACCTCGATCATTTCAGAAGAAATCACAATAATGGCGTAGCCCTTTTCGGCTAATTCATGAATCACGTTATAAATTTCCACCTTGGCGCCGACATCCACGCCGCGGGTAGGTTCGTCAAGGATCAGCAGATCGCATTCGGTGGCCAGCCATTTGGCGATCACCACCTTTTGCTGATTTCCGCCGCTGAGGCTGGAAATAGGATCTTCCACCGAATCCAATTTAATCGACAGCCGCTGACGCGACTGTTCGCTTACCTCCCGCTCGCGGCGGTAATTTAAAATGCCGAAGCGGTAACAAACGCGTTTTAAATTCGATAACGTTATATTCTCCCGGATGGGCCGGGATAGAATGGCGCCCTGCTCTTTGCGGCTCTCCGGCACCAGACCGATGCCCTGGCGCATGGCGTCGGCGGGATGGCGCACGGCGATCTCCCTGCCGTTTTTCACAATCCGCCCGGCGGTCATACGGTCCAGGCCGAACAGACAGCGGGAAATTTCCGTGCGCCCGGAGCCCACCAGCCCCGCCAGGCCGACGATTTCGCCTTTTCTGGCGCTGAGATTGATATCTTTCAGCAGCGACTTGGTGGACATGCCGTAGACCTCAAGCACGGTTTCTTGCTGGGGAACGTTTTTCGGCGGATAAAGGTTTTCAAATTTACGCCCCACCATGCTGGAGATAATGTCATCTTCGGTGCAGGTCGCCGGGTCTAGGTCGGTCACCGTTTCGCCGTCCTTGATCACCGTAATCGCGTCGGCGATGGCGAATATTTCCTCCAGACGGTGGGAGATATACAGAATGGTCACCCCCTGGCCTTGCAACAGCTTCAACTGGCCGAACAGGATATCGATCTCACGGCGCGACAGAACCGCAGAGGGTTCGTCCAGAATCAAAATTTTTACGTCCCTGGCCAGCGACTTGGCGATTTCCACCATTTGCTGATAGGCGACGCTCAGGGAGCCGAGCCGCGCCGTGGGGGGAATATGAAAGCCCAGGTTGGATAGTACCCGGGCGGCCTTCTGGTTCATTTTTTTCCAGTTGACCAGCCGGCCGCCGAAGCCGAGATCGCCCAAGAAAATATTCTCCGCCACGGTGAGGTCCGGGGCCAGCGCCAGCTCCTGATAGATAATGCCGATATGATTTTCCCGGCTCTGCTTCGGCGACGTGAAGTGGACCTCTTTGTCATTGATGTAGATGGTTCCGCCGTCCTTGATATAGATGCCGGACAGAATCTTCATCAGGGTGGATTTACCGGCGCCATTTTCTCCCACAATAGCGTGGATACTGCCCCTCTTCACTTTCAAATCAATGTTTTTCAGCGCATGGACGCCGCCAAAACTTTTTTTAACCTGCTCGATAACCACCGCATACTGGTCCATGAAAATACCTCATTTTCAGCCCCCCTGGTTACCAGGGGGGAAACGACTTAGAAAAGCGATTCAGGATCGTAGACTTTCTTCACGTTATCTTTGGTGATCAGTACGGTGGGGGTATAGACGTAATCCGGGAAATCCTTATTGCCCGCCTGGTATTTAGCGATGATATCCAGCACGGTGGCCGTCAGAACATTGGGGTTATTGGCGGCCGTCGCCTGCAGGTCGCCGCGCTCCACGGCTTCCAGCCCTCTTTTATAACCGTCGTGGGCGTAGACTTTTACCTCCTGCAATTTATTGGCGCCTTTTAACGACAGTATCGCCCCCAGCGCCATATCATCCATTTCGCTGTAGACGCAGTTAATCTTGCTGCCGTGGGCGACGACGATATCCTCCATGGCTTTCAGGCCGCCCTGCTGATCCCAGTTGCCCCAGCCCTGGCTGACGACGGTCAGGTTGGTCTGGTTATATTTGCGCAACTGGGCTTCCATCACCCCGCGGATAAAGTTGGAGCGCCGGGCTTCGCCCACCAGATTCCCCTGGTTGCCGCTGATCAGCACGCAGTTCATCGGCTTGTTGCCGAATTGCTCCACGGCATATTCGCCGATGGCGATATTGTTTCTGGCGTTGTTGGCCTGCACGCGGGTAATCACCGGCGCATCCAGGGAAATATCGCTATCGAGAATAATGGTGGGAATGCCCGCGCGTTTGGCGCTTTGGGTAATGCGCAAGCCTGCTTCGGGATCCTGCGGATTCAGCACCAGATAATTAATCCCCTGGGAGATCATATCTTCAACGTCCGAAATCTGCTTGGTCAGATCCCCGCGCGCATCGGTGGTAATCAGATCGTAGCCGCGCTCTTTGGCATGGATCTTCATATATTCGGTCAGCCCGTTGAAAAAGGCGCCGTTAAGCGTGCGGTTGGCAAAACCCACTTTGATTTTATCTTCAGCATGGGCGGAAACCGTTACTGTTGCTGCGGCCAGAAGAAGACCTGCTAATACTTTTTTCATCTGTCTCTTTCCTTCTCTTTTTGCGATGGGGTAGACGTCAGATAGGGCTAAGCCGTCTACTTCTTATGGTATTTGCTGCCGGCCAGTCGACCGTGCTTTCCGGCCCGCGACAGGCGATCCGCGCCGGGAAGCTCAGGGATTATTGAACCCTTGTTCTGGCCTCCACCTGCTGACGGTAAAACAGCCGGTAACGGGCTAAACGGCCGCGCAGCTGTTCGGCCCGCTCGCCGCCGGCGGTAAAACGGCTATCGATCGCCGGTTTGGCGCACACCTGCGCCTCATCGCCGCCCGCCGCCAGCCAGCCGAGGCGCGCGGCGCCCAATGCGCCGCCGGCCGCGCCGTCCCGGTGCGTCACCACCGGGATATCCATCACGTCGGCAATCAGCTGCGCCCACCAGGGGCTGCGCGCGCCGCCGCCGATCAGCGAAAACTGTTCGATGCGGCTGCCGGCCTGCTTCATCACTTCCAGACCGTCGACCAGGCCGAAGGCGACGCCCTCCAGCACCGCATAACCCAGCGCGGCGCGCTCGGTGGAGTGCGTCATGCCGTGGAAGGATCCGCTGGCGATAGGGTCGTTATGGGGCGTGCGCTCGCCGGAAAGATAGGGCAGGAAGATCGGCGCCCGCAGCTGCTCGTCCCTGCTCAGCTCGGCCACTTCCGCCAGCAGGGTGGGTTCATCGGTACGTAAAATCCGGCACAGCCAGCGCAGGGCGCTGGCGGCGGTAAGCATGACGCTCATCTGGTGCCAGCGCTGCGGCAGGGCGTGACAGAACGCATGCACCGCCGACTGCGGATTGGGGCGAAAACTTTCGTTGACCACAAAAATCACCCCGGAGGTGCCCAGGGAGATAAACGCATCGCCGCTGTTCACCGCCCCGATCCCCACGGCGCTGGCGGCGTTATCCCCGCCGCCGCCGGCGACGATGACCGTTTCCGCCAGCCCCCATTCGCGGGCCACATCCGCCTTCAGGCGGGCGGAAGGCGCGGAGCCCTCCACCAGCGCGGGCATATGGTCACGCGTCAGACCGCAGGCTTGCAGCAGCGCGTCCGACCAGTCCCGTTTGGCGACGTCCAGCCACAGGGTTCCCGCCGCATCGGACATGTCGGAGACTTTCTCGCCGCTCATCATCAGACGCAGATAATCCTTCGGCAACAGCACGGTGTTGATGCGGGCGAATAGTTGCGGTTCGTGTTTAGCCACCCACAGCAGCTTGGGGGCGGTAAAACCGGGCATCGCCAGATTACCGGCGATGCGATGCAGTTCCGGCGCCCGCGCGGTCAGTTCGTCGCACTCCGGGGCGCAGCGGGTGTCATTCCACAGAATGGCCGGCCGGAGAACCCGATCGGCGGCGTCAAGCAGCACCGCGCCGTGCATCTGCCCGGAGAGGCCGATGCTGCGAATGCCCGGCCAGATATCCCCGTGGCGGGCGCGTAACCGGCCGATGGCCCGGTTGGCGGCCGCCCACCACTGGGCCGGGTCCTGTTCCGACCACTGCGGGTGCGGCCGCTGTACGGTCAGCGCTTCGCCTTCGCCGGCGACCAGCGTCCCCGCGTCGTCGATAATGACGATTTTTATCTCCGAGGTGCCTAAATCAAGACCGAGATACATAATCGCTCCCTCTGGGTTTAAGGTAGGGTGAAATTAATGGCTGACGGCCAGCGGCGCATTGGCCCGCGCCCAGGCATCAAGCCGGGCAACGGTCTCGCGCAGCAACTGTTCGAACTCCTCTTTGGCGGCCAGCGGCCCGAACAGCTTCTCATCGCGGGCGTAGCCGGCGAGGGGGTCGGCCGAAGCGAACATGGCGTGGGTGGCCGCCTCATCCAGAATGCCGTCCTGATAGTCGTACGGCAGCGTTCCCTCATGCCAGCGGCGCATAAAAATAAAAAACAGCGCCGGCAGCGCCGCGGTGGCCCTCGGCTGCTGGCCGCGGGCGTAGCACTCGATGAGCGTCGGGGTGATAAATCCCGGAATTTTGGAAAACCCGTCGGCCGCCACCCGCTGATTGGTGTCGCGGATATAGGGGTTGCCGAATCTTTCCAGCACCACGTCGCGGTATTGGCCGAGATCCAGCGGACTGGGGGTCAGCGACGGGATCACATCCTCGGTCACGTAGTCATAGGCCATCCGGCGGATAGCGTCGGTGCCGGTGCTTTCATGGATATAGGACTGGCCGATCAGCGTGCCGGCCCAGGCGATGCAGCTGTGGCTGGCGTTGAGGATGCGGATTTTCGCCTCTTCATAGGGCGCCACCGAATCCACCATCTCGACGGCGACGTTTTCCAGCGCCGGACGCCCGGCGATAAAGTTATCCTCCACCACCCACTGGATAAAGGATTCCCCCATCACCGGCGCCCGGTCGTCCACCCCCAGCTTTTCTTTGACGCGGGCGGCGATATCGGCGGCCGGACGCGGCGTAATGCGGTCGACCATGGTGTTCGGCGTGGTGGTATGGCCGTTCACCCAGGCCAGTAAATCGCCCTCGCCCTGCAGGGTCAGAAATTCGCTCAGCCCGTCGTGGAAACGTTCGCCGTTGTGGCGCACATTGTCGCAGCTCAGCAGCGTGACCCCGCCGCTGTTCCGCGCCCGGCGGGTACGGAGAATATGCGCGACGGCGCCGTAAATGGTGCGCACGCCGCCCTGCAGATCGGCCTGGATATCGGCGTTGGATTGATCCAGCCTGAAATGGGTGTCGAGGTAATAGCCGCCCTCGGTCACGGTAAAGGAGATGACGCGCGTCGCGGCGTCGGCGCCCTGCTCAACCAGCGCCGACAGCTGCGGGTCCCAGGGGATAATGGTGCGCAGAGAGGTGATTTTTTCATAGCTGCGCTCCCCGGCCGGCGTTACGGTTTCCAGGACGTATTCTCCATTTTGTTGCGCCAGAGTCTCCAGCAGCGGATTGGCATCGTCACGAATATTGCCCAGCGCTATCGACCAGCGTAGGTCGCCCTGCAGCAACAGGCGGTGCAGGTACCAGGCCTGATGCGCGCGGTGAAATGAACCGGCGCCGATATGCATCCAGGTAAAGTGCTCTAAGGTGGTCATAATATCTATTACCTCGCAACAGGATGATGAGCATAAGCTCACAAAATGAGTAATTGTCTGGAAAAAGAGCATAGTTGAATAATAGCCCAATGAATGAGCTTTAGCTCACATATCGCAAATGAGCGATTTACCCGCCTGTCGCCGGCGGGTTATAGTTTTGACACTGCTAAAAATGAGTACCATCAATGAGTAAAACCGATAGGAAATTGGATCACGCCGCGCGCGCCGCCTGGATGTATTACGTGGCGGGCAAAACCCAGCATGAGATCGCCGAGCTATTGGGGGTTTCCCGTCAGGCGGCCCAGCGGCTGGTGGCGCTGGCCTCCGAGCACGGCCTGGTCAGGGTCAATATCACCCATCCGGTCGCCGACTGCACGGCATTATCCCAGCAGTTGGCCCGCCAGTTTCGCCTGTCGACCAGCCTGGTGGTGCCCTCCGCCGGTATGGACAGCGCCAGCCTTAACCGGATGATCGCCGTGGCCGGCGCCGAGCTGATGGCGCAGTTTATCCACCGGGAATCCCCGCAGGTCATCGCGGTGGGTTCGGGACGGGCGCTGCGCTCCACCATCAACGAGCTGCCGCAAATCGATCGTCCCCAGCATAGCTGCGTATCGCTTATCGGCGCCATCGCCGCGGACGGTTCCTGTACCCGTTACGACGTCCCGCTGTGGATGGCGGAGAAAACCCAGGGCAAGTACTTTATTTTGCCGGCGCCGTTATTCGCAGACAATCTGACGGATAAAGAGCTGTGGTGTAATCACCGTATCTATCGCATGGTCACCGAGAAAGCGGCGCAGGCGGACGTCACCTTTATCGGCATCGGCCAGATGAACTATCACTGTCCGCTGCATTACGACGGTTTTATCACCACCGAAGAAGTGGAAAGCCTGACCGCGGCGGGGGTGGCGGCGGAGATCGTGGGACACTTTATCGGTGCCGACGGCCAGCAGGTGCCGAGCGCGATGGACGACCGCCTGACCAGCGTCACCATCAGGCAATATCCCGAAAAACCGGTTATTGCCTTTGCCGGCGGGGAGGAGAAGTTCCGCGCCATTCAGGCGGTGCTGCGCGGCGGCTGGATAACCGGCCTGGTCACCGATGAAGATACCGCCAGAAAACTGCTGGCCGCCTCAGCGCGCGATCTTTAAAGGCCGCGCAGCGTCTCTTCCGGCAGCGCCAGGGATAAATGCTCGTGGTTGGTTTTGCCCTGCCTGTGGGGAGTGGGTTCCTCGCGGATCAGCGCGCTGTCCCGCTAATCAATGATAAACGACGGCTCCCGCCGCGCGGGAAGCTGACTGATGCCGGCGTCGGGAACATCCCCGTCCATCTCGGGATAGAGAATGCCGCAGCGCCGGGTTTAGCCGCGCGGCCAACGGTCAACGGATCGTCGTCGATATACACGGTGATATTCTGCACGATGTGATACATCGCCTTCGCTCAGCGCAGAATCAGCAATTGCCCTTCGGTGGCGCGAACCGGTCGCGCCGTTCCCGGAGGCGTACACTGAAAGTGTAAAAAACGCGCCTCCTGCGGGCTTAATAGCGGCGTTTTACTGACTGATTAACGCCCCTCGTGGTACTTGAGGCCGCTATTCTCATCGTCCCCGGCGCGTTTCTCCTCTTGGCGATTAAAGATATGTTCCAAAATTTCCTGCTCCAGCGCCGCCAGACGGGGCAAACCTCGCTGTCGCGGCCGGGGCAGATCGATAGTCAAATCCAGGCCGATGGCGCCCTCCTCTATCAGGATCACCCGGTCGGCAATACTGACCGCCTCACTGACGTCGTGGGTCACCAGCAACACGGTGAACCCCTGTTCCAGCCACAGGCTTTCTATCAGCTGCTGCATTTCAATACGGGTCAGGGCATCCAATGCGCCGAGCGGCTCATCCAGCAGCAGCAGGCGCGGGCGATGAATCAGCGCTCTGGCCAGCGCAACGCGCTGTTTTTGCCCGCCGGAGAGCGCTGCCGGCCAGTCGTTTTCCCGACCGGACAACCCCACCGCCTTCAGCGCTTCCCGCGCCTTGGGCTTCCAGTCGCCTTTCAGGCCGAGGCCGATATTTTCAATCACCGTTTTCCAGGGCAGGAGTCTGGCATCCTGAAACATCAGACGGATATCCTGCTGCAATTGATGTAGCGGCTGATTGCCCGACAGCAGCCGTCCCGAACTCGGTTTCTCCAACCCGGCCAGCAGCCGCAGCAGCGTACTCTTGCCGCAGCCGCTGCGCCCGACCACCGCGATAAACTGTCCGGCAGGGATCTGCAAATCCAGGTTATGCAATACGGATCGCTGATTAAACTGTTTATCGAGCCGTTGCGTAACCAGCGGAATGCCCTGATTAACGGTGTAAATACGGGCGCTCATGCCTCACCTCCGGTTGACTGATAGGAAGGATGCCAGCGCAACCAGTTGCGCTCCAGCAGACGGGCGGCGACATCGGCCAGCTTGCCGAGCACGGCGTACAAGATAATAGCCATCACCACCACGTCGGTTTGTAGGAATTCGCGGGCATTCATCGCCAGATAGCCGATCCCGGAACTGGCGGAGATGGTTTCCGCCACAATCAGCGTCAGCCACATCAGGCCCAGCGCAAAACGCACGCCGACCAGAATGGAGGGCAACGCGCCGGGAAGAATCACCTGACGAAACAGCGCAAAGCCGGAGAGTCCGTAATTGCGCGCCATTTCCACCAGTCCGGCATCGACATGGCGCACCCCGTGGTAGGTGTTCAGATAGATAGGGAAAAAGGTACCCAGCGCCACCAGAAAAATCTTGGCCGACTCATCAATCCCGAACCAGAGGATCACCAGCGGGATCAGCGCCAGATGCGGCACGTTGCGCACCATCTGCACCGTACTGTCGATCAGCAGCGCGCCAAAGCGCGATAGCCCGGTAATCAATCCCAGCAATAAACCAATGCTGCCGCCGATGCCGAAGCCAACCGCCGCCCGCCAACTGCTGATCGCCAGGTGTTGCCATAATTCGCCGCTGTAGGCCAGCGTCCAGCCGGCCTTAAGCACTGCGCCCGGCGCCGGCAGTATACGGGTAGACAACCAACCGGACGTTACCGCGCCCTGCCAGGCGATAATCAGCAGCGCCGGGATCAGCCAGGGGATGAGTCGCGTCAGCGTCTGTTTAATCACGATATTCATCGTACTTGCTCCCTTATAAAACTCCGTCAAAGCGTAATAGATGATAGATTACTCCGGTCGCGCTCACTCTGCCTGCCTGATATGCGACCGAATCATAATTGCGCCATAAAATAGAAACAATAATAAGCATCCTAGCCTTTATCAACCGGCAGTATGAAACATCAGTTATTGATAAGGATATCAATTATTGATCTAACGAAACATTGAAAGGAAAATTATCCTTTAATTCGGTTAGATTAATTTATTCCCACACCAAACCCGCTATCCGCAAGAAAACAAATAATTCAAAAGAACCTATTAATTCAAAATCTTAAAATAAAATCACCATTAACCACAGCAAGTGTGATTTTATTAAAACAGCCATAAAAGACCTATTCAACAGCGAAAAAACAGAAATATAAAAATACACATCGCCGTTACAGCGCGCGTATTTTATAAAGCATACTGTTTATTTTATATCCTTGACAGAATGCCTGTCAGCCACGCGGATATCTCTATTAGGCGACAGGTTATTTATCTTCTCCCCTGGCTCGGACTGAATCGACGGACGCGCTGCGGGAATAGCCTCGCGGAAATGGGGGAAAGACAAAACGCCGCTAAACACTCGCGCATAAACAGATAGAACGACGACGGGAAGTTGCCGATGACTTCGCACCGGCACTTCCCGTAGGGATGAGGCGCCGCGACAATCCGATCAACCCAACCTGTTGGCAGGCCGGCGGCCGTTATTATCGCACTTGCCGATTGATGCTTAAAAAGAGCTCCAGCCCCCTTCGGTGGACGCCGATTTGGCGCCGGCTGCCGCAGGTTTAAGCTCCAGGGCCGCGTGCGGCGCTGAAGCGGCGGAGGCCGATTTGCCGACCGGCGCGGCACTTGAACGCGATTGCCCTTCCGTCAGTTGGAATACGCTGACCACCTGCTCCATCTGTTCGGCCTGCTGTTGCAGAGACTGGGTGGCAGCCGAGGCTTCGTTCACCAACGCCGCATTCTGCAACGTCGTCTGCTCCATCTGTGTGACCGCGACGTTGACCTGATCGATACCCAGGGACTGCTCCTGACTGGCGCTGCTGATTTCGCCCACCAGATCGCTGACCTTGCGCACGCCGCTCACGATGTCCAGTATTGACGCCCCCGCCTGCTCCACCAGGCGATTGCCCGTTTCCACGGTCTGTACCGAATGGTCGATCAGCTCTTTGATCTCTTTGGCCGCCGAGGCGCTACGCTGGGCCAGGCTGCGAACTTCCCCGGCCACCACGGCGAAACCGCGCCCCTGCTCGCCGGCGCGGGCGGCCTCCACCGCGGCGTTCAACGCCAGGATATTGGTCTGGAAAGCGATGCCGTCAATCACGCTGATAATATCCACAATCTTTCTCGACGAGGTATCGATGGCGCCCATGGTCTGCACCACATCGTTCATCAACTGCCCGCCAGACTGCGCCTGACCGGCGGTGGATTGCGCCAGTTGATTGGCCTGCTTGGCGTTATCGGCGTTCTGGCGCACGGTGGAAGCCAGTTGTTCAATGGCCGCGGCGGTTTCTTGCAGCGCGCTGGACTGCTCTTCAGTGCGGCTGGACAGATCGAGGTTGCCCGCCGCGATTTGCGAAGACGCCCCGGCAATCGATTCCGATCCCTGACGAACCTCGCCCACGATGGTGCGCAACTGGGTCGTCATCTCCTGCAAGGCATGGAGCAACTGTGCGGTTTCATCCCGGCCTTCGGCGCGCACGTTCTGCGTGAGGTCGCCGCCGGCCACGGCATTGGTAATCTGCACGGCATGCTCCAGCGGCCGCACAATACTGCGGGTGAGCATCCAGGCGATCAACGAGCCGGCGATGGTGATCAAAAGACCGATGATCCCCAGAAAGAGATAGCCGTTGCCGGCATTGCGGGAAATATCCGCGCCCAGTTGGTTGATCGTGGCGCGCTGCTGGTCACGCAGGGCTTGCAGCGTATCCAGATAATTACGCGCGGCGGGTTGGAAGTCCCGGTCAAAAAGCTGTAGCGCCTGTTCGCGCTGGCCGTTCGCATTGGCGGCGGAGATAGCGTCGCGCGCCCTGATATAAATCTGGCGAACTTCGCCCAGTTTTTCGAACAGCGCCTTTTCCTCCGGGCTGCTGACCAGTTTGGCGAACTGCTCCTGCCGTTCGGCGGAACCTTTTGAGGCGGCGGCATTGTCCGCGGCGAACAATTCAGCCAATGAACCATCGCTACTGCGCGCCACCGCGGTAGAGCGTTGTACGCTGGCGCTGATGACGCTGAACCAGTCCGCCACCAGCCGCTCTTTACGCAGCGGCTCCTGCATCATCCGCTGCGTGCTTTGGTCAATCTGCCGGAGCTGATAAACGCCGCTGACCAGCATAACCAGAGAAAAAATGATGAGTACGCCAAATCCCACCGCCAACCGAATACCTATTCTGAAATTCTTCACTATCCCGCTACCTCCAAAGATATAAGGCTGGCCAATTGCCCGCCTTTTACGTTGATGACTCGCATCTCAATATGGATTTCATACGTTTTTGATAGCAGTGATGACTACCTCCCGACATGCCAAGGGAAACGGTCGCAAAGCTAGCGCTGAAAAAATGCTTGCCGTTTTATGGAACAAGGCCTGACGCCGGGTTAAAAATGTTTTAACCCGCTATCTGCGCATGGGGTGTCCGGTTGCAACGATATGACGGGAAATGTTCCCAACGACGCTGTCATTTATCGGCTGTTGGGAAAAGAAGTTTATATACGTTATCGATAAAAACGATCAAACAGCTGTCTTTAATAGATTAAACAAATAGATTACTTTGTTTTGATCGTTAAATACTATTGCACTGTTTGGCCGACTTGACGTTTTCCCTGGACTTAAAGCGCCAACGGCATATTCCAACGCGGTTGATTAGCGGCAAGAAGACGGTATACATAAGCGTATCGCGGGGAGAAAGCGCGGTCAGAGCGGCCGGAATCGGTTAACGCCGGACGCCGGCGCGGGGTAACGGCAGCGGGCCGACGTGAATGTCGGCCCGCTGCGTTTATTGCCTGATTCGGCATCTGCGAGAGGTCATGCGCGAAATTCGCATCACGGGCGTAGCCGGCGCTTACGCCGTTTCCCCTCCGCGCGCCGAAATTGAAAATCAGCCAGACTAATGCTTCACGCCATAGGCCAGCGCCAGCTTGGCATAGAAATCCTCCAGCGTGAATCGGGCATCCACCGCGTTATAGACCCGAATTTGGCGGGCGTTCGGCTGCGGCGCATAGGTGAGATCGTCATTCAGCAGCGGCGCGGCGCGCAACGTGTAATTGTACTCATGATCATCCAGCAACAATGATACCGAGGGATTATCACCCAGCACCCACACTTCGCTTTTCGGCCAGGGAACATCTTTTACCACCTCGGAAATCCTCTGATTGAATTCAATAAGCTGCTGCCAGAGATATTCCCCGACCTGACCCTGCGGCTTCACTTTCAGCGCCAGTTCGCTCAGCGATACCCGAACGGACATATAGACATTGTGCGGTACCTGCCATAACGGCACCTGCGACTTAAATACAACATTGGCGCCTTCGGGATCATTAAACATGTTGTATTCCCAACCCCCTTTGGGATAAGGCATACCGCCAATCCACACCACCGTCATTTTTTGCGCAATCGCGGGTTCGGCCAGCAAAGCGGCGGCGACATCCGTCAACGACCCCATGACCAACACAAACAGCGGGGAACTCTCCTGTTTCATGGCTTCATCGATCAGCGCCCTGGATCCCTCGCTCAACGTCGGCGACTTTTCTCCTTTTTTAAGCGCATCCGCGGCGCCGCGATACACCGGCACATCGGTTTTTTGCATCAGCGTCAGCAGATGTTTCAACTCCTGATAACTCTTTTCCATACTGGCGCCGGGATCGGATTTCATCAACGCCGCGGTACGGGCATAGTGGGCGGCAATAACGCCCTTAACCTGAAAGGTCGGCGTCAGCAGCGCATGCGCCACCGCGAAATCATCATCCGCTTCATTCTTGGCGTCGCTGCTGATTATTACCCGAACCTGTTTACGCGCGACGACATCAAACAAAGGCTGCGCGCCAGCAAACGCAGGCGCTGCCGCAAGCATGAGCAACAATAGACTAACAACGCCGTATAGCCTCGCTTTCATTAAGCTGTATTTATTCATTAGTAAACCCTTCTCTATATTCACATCCAGCCCCTCTTTTTATTCAACGTCCGGATGTTCTCAAATAGGCTGAGGAGTCGCCGCCCCCACCGCTGGCGATGATTTAAACCATCGCTTATTTACCACCAGACTTCCGCCTGTACGCCTACGGTAAATTGATCGCTCTTACTATCCGCAAACTGGAATTGACTGATTTCATTATCTAACGCCTTCAAATAAGTGCCATAGAAACGGATTTCAGGGCGGGAAGTCAGCATGCTGGTGTCCACTTTGATGGTATGGAACAGCGTGGTTTTATAACCCGATTCATGATATTCCACCCCGCCCTGTTTATTTTTCTGATCAAACCATCCCAATTCAATACCGGTTTGGTTGTTGTTTTCCCATATATAGGCAGGACGAATAACCGCGCGAAAACTTTCAAAATCGGTATGCGCGCCGGTATCATAACTATAGATATCACTGCCGCGGGAATAGACTAAAGCGTTAGCCATGATCACTTTAGGATGTAAATAATTTTCACCCTGAGAAATTAAGCGAAACGCTTTTCCATAGCTGTGCTCGCCATAATAGTCGTCGTTATAACCATAGGACGGGTTGGCGTCGGAAATCAGCGCATAGCCGCTGGCGATGGAGTTATCCGCTCCTTGCAGAGTCAATTCATTAAAGCCTCCGTCAGTGAAGTTCTGCCTTAAAATCACGCCGGCATGCCAGGCATCTTTCACGCTGTAATAGCTGTCGTCATTTTCATTGCTACGCGTGGTGTCGTTATGGTTCGCCATCGCATATCGGCCGAATACTTCCAGCGTGGCGTTATCCCACAGCGGAAGCTCTTTATAGCGCAATTCCACAGAGTTGGTATTGACCTGCTGCGAATTGCCTGACGTCGCGTAATCCACCGCGTGGGCGTTCAGATCCTGACGCGTCAGCGCGACGTTCAGCTTACCCGGCCCAAGCTGCCAATTTTCAATACCGACGCCGGCCCCCGCGTTGGTGCGGTGGCTCTTCCAGTCCAGCATCTGGATTTCATAGACCGGCATGTTGTGTTTGCCCACCCAGAAGTCCGCTTCCGGCGCGAATGGCAGAAAGCCCTTGGTGGTCAAATAGATATCTGAAAATGCCAGTACATTTTCCGAATCCTTGTCAAACCATCCGCCGCTGTATTGCAACCCGACATTGCCATCCAGCATAACCACGGCTTTGGCCGTTTTTCCATCCTGATCATAGACTTTCTGCGACAATTCCAGATCGAACCAGGCGCCGTTTTCGTTACCGAAACGCCCCACCGAACCGATCGCATAAGATTTCGGCGCGCCGCGCGAGCCGGTCGCCCATCCGGAACGGAAATATCCCCGATAGTTGAAGCCAATATCATCCTTGATGAATTTGCTGAGTTCATGCAGCGTCAGCGATTTTTGTTCCGTCGCGGTCGCCGACTGCGCCGTTCCCGCCGGCTGCGTCTGAACCACTTCAGTGACAATCCGCTCCTGTCCCGTCGGTTTTTCAATACTGCCGGCGGC
The DNA here is from genome assembly GCF_040240335.1 of Brenneria sp. L4-2C. Lineage (NCBI taxonomy): Bacteria > Pseudomonadati > Pseudomonadota > Gammaproteobacteria > Enterobacterales > Pectobacteriaceae > Brenneria > Brenneria sp. L4-2C. Next base: position 146,482 of record NZ_JBEIAC010000002.1, read on the forward strand.
GACCGCCGTCTGGCGGCGTTCGGCTATCGCTTTATATTCCCGTAACTCTTTTTTTGTCGATTGTAATTCTTGCTTATTCTCCGCCAATTCTTTTTCTAATAGGGCTAATCTTTCTTCTATCGTTAATGGCACCGCTATCGCACTATTAGATAAAATCGCTGAAGAAATTAATAATACTATAAGTTTAAGAGGATAGTGTTTTTTACGCATAATGTTTTCCAGATAACATACACAGTTAAAACAAAAAAACTCAAGATGCCATTAACAGCATCCATGGATGATTTATAATAAAAATACCGCGCCTGTTTAATATCTGTTTTTTATTTCCTAAAGTCAGGACGAATAAAATAACCTGGCAAAAAGATCCACGCGTGACAATAACGATTAATTTATTCATCGCCATCTGACGAAGCCAGCGGACTCTCTCAATCAGAGGTGTCTCAACAGATATTCGCCCCCTGAATCGGCCCTGTTTTAATACACGAAGCAAACACGGCGGCTTTTATAATAATGTTCGTCTATTCATGCCAATATCCCTTCAATAGAAATAAATCGCTGGCCGACGCGTGCGGGGCGCGCCGGCAAAACCGAAAATGTCGCCGCTATTTCAGCGCGGCGCCATGACTGTTAATCACGTCGCGATACCAGTAGAAACTTTTCTTCCGCTTGCGCGTCAGCGAGCCATTGCCCTGATCGTCGCGATCAACATAGATGAAGCCATAACGCTTCGACATCTCCGCCGTCGACGCGCTGACCAAATCGATCGGCCCCCAACTGGTATATCCCAGCACTTCGACGCCGTCCTCCAGCGCTTCCGCCACCTGAATCAGGTGATCGTTGAGATACTGAATGCGGTAGTCGTCATTAATGCTGCCGTCGCTTTCAATCCGGTCTTTGGCGCCCAGCCCGTTCTCCACGATGAACAACGGTTTCTGATAGCGGTCATACAGCACATTCAACAGGATGCGCAGCCCTTCGGGATCGATTTGCCAGCCCCATTCCGAGCTCGCCAAATGCGGATTCGGCACCATATTCAGGATATTCGCGCGCGCTTTTTGGTTATGCTCGTCATCCGTCGTCACGCAGCCGCTCATGTAGTAGCTAAAGGAAATGAAGTCGACGGTTTCTTTGAGCGACTCCCGATCGTCGTCGGTGATGTGTAATTCGATGGCGCGCTGTTTAAAGAAACGCGTCATATAGGCAGGATAAGCGCCGCGCGCCTGTACATCGCCAAAGAACATCCACTCCCGATTCTGCTGCAAGGTTTCCAGCACGTCGGCCGGCTTGCAGGTCAGTGGGTACAGCAACCCGCCTAACAACATGTTGCCGATTTTCGCATCGGGGATGATTTCATGACAGGCCTTTACCGCTTTCGCGCTGGCGACCAACTGGTGATGGATCGCCTGATAAATGGCCGCCTTGTCGCTGCCTTCCGGCAAACCGACGCCGGTAAACGGCGCATGCAGCGACATATTGATTTCGTTAAACGTCAACCAGTATTTAACCTTATGCTGGAAACGCTGAAATACCGTCCGCGCATAGCGTTCAAAGCAGGCGATTGTCTGACGATTGCCCCAGCCGCCATAGTTTTTCACCAGGCCGTACGGCATTTCATAATGCGATAAGGTGACTAATGGCTGAATGTTATGCCTGGCCATTTCATCAAATAACCGATCGTAAAACGCCAGTCCGGCTTCATTGGGCGTTTTCTCATCGCCCTGCGGGAAAATGCGCGTCCAGGCGATCGAAGTACGCAAAGTCTTGAAGCCCATTTCGGCGAACAGCGCGATATCTTCCGGATAGCGATGATAAAAATCGATCGCCACATCCTTGATCCCGCTATCGCCCGCCGTTCTTTCCACGATCGCGCCAAACACGCCCTGCGGCTGCAAATCGGAGGTGGATAACCCTTTACCGTCCGTCAAGTAAGCGCCTTCCACCTGATTGGCCGCAATCGCGCCGCCCCATAAAAAACCGTCAGGAAAACGATGGCTCATCTTTAATCTCCTTCCCAATTCGGGTGTTAAATGTGTTAAATCAGCGAATTAACGTTAAGAGCGGCGCCTGTTCGGAGACGAATCCTTCCGCGACAGGCAGCACGTCAATGTAGTCGTCGCTATTGGTAATAATGACCGGGGTGGTGGTGTCATACCCCGCCGCTTCAATGGCCTGATAATCAAACGCCACCAGCAGATCGCCCCGCTTCACCACATCCCCGCTTTTCACGTGGGCGGTGAAGTACTGCCCGTTCAGTTTTACGGTATCAATCCCGACGTGAATCAATATTTCCGCACCCTCGTCAGACGCCAGACCAATCGCATGGTGGGTTTTGAACAATGATGCGACCGTTCCGTCGACCGGCGCAACCACTCGCCCGGACTGCGGCTTGATGGCGATCCCTTTTCCCATCAGACCGCTGGCGAAGGTCTGATCGCCGACCTGATCCAATGGCAGGGTTTCGCCTGCGATCGGGCTGCCGACGGATTGCTGACGTGCCGAGGCGTCCGTGGTAGCGGCGCGTTTTTGCTGCGCGTCCGCAACGGCAGGAACATCGGCCTCCGGTTCCTGTTTTATCCCGAACAGATAACTGGCCAGCGCGGAGAACGCAAAGGCGACGGCGGTACCGATGATCCCCCCCCAGACGGAGATATCCATGCCGGTTGACGGGATGATTTGCGTAAAGGCGAAGATGCTGGGTAAACCGAAAGAGTATTGCGTCGTGCCGAAATAGCCGGCGATGGCGCCGCCAAGCGCGCCGCCGATGCAGCCGAATATAAACGGACGGCGCAAGGGCAGATTGACGCCATAGATTGCGGGTTCGGTGATGCCGAAAATCCCCGCCGGGAACGCCGAACCGGCGATGCCTTTCATCTTCGGATCCCGGGTGCGCAAGGATACGCCCAGCGCCGAACCCGCCTGCGCCAGCACCGCCGGCGTCAATACCGCGATCAGAGTGTCATGCCCCAGGGCGCTGAAATTGTTGATCATCAGCGGGACGAATCCCCAATGCAGACCGAACATTACGAACATCTGCCACAGGCCGCCCATAAAACCGCCGGCTAGGGTTTGGTTGGCGCTGTAGACCAACTGATAGCCATGCGCCAACTGGTAGCTTAACCAGGTCGTCACCGGACCGATGGCTAAAAACGTCAGCGGCACGGTAATCAGCAAACACAGGGCCGGCGTCAGGAAGTTACGGATATTGGCATGCAGAAAGCCATTCAGCGGTTTTTCCAGTTTGCAGGAAACCCATGCGGCGAAAATAATCGGAATCACCGACGAGGCGTAGTTGATAAAGGTAATCGGAACGCCGAGGAAATGCAGCGGCTGGTAGCCCGCCGCCGACATGGCGTTAAATTCTGCAATCATGGTCGGATGCACCAACGCGCCGCCGATCGCCATGGTGACAAAGGTATTGCCGCCAAATTTTTTACCGGCGGTATAACCGAGGATAATCGGGAAAAAATAGAATAATGCATCGCTGGCGGCAAAGAATAGCTTGTATGTTCCGCTGCTTTCCACCAACCAACCGCAGGCCAGACTTAACGCCAGGAATCCTTTTAATATCCCGGACGCGGCCATCACCCCCATTAAAGGCGTAAAGATGCCGGCAATAATATCGATAAAGCGGGAGAATATATTTTCCTTATTATTATCCTGACTTTTATTATCCGAACTGGCGGACTCGCTTATACCGGAAACCTCAAGCAAGTCCTGATAAACTTCACCGACATGATTACCCACCACGACCTGAAACTGGCCGCCGCTTTCCAGCACCATGATAATTCCCGGGTTATTTTTAAGCGCCGCGACATTGGCTTTTTTGCTGTCCTTTAATTTAAAGCGCAGCCGTGTCGCGCAATGTATTACGCTATTTATATTATCGCGGTCGCCAACACCTTCAAGTATCTCACTGGCTAATGTTTTGTATTTCATCGACTATCCTTAACACCCAGTAACCACACAGTTAAATCAGGACGTTACACACATCCAACGCTGTTTTTAGACGAAAAAAAAACCCAAACTGCTTTTCTTCTCCACCGCACAGGGTGGAACAGAAGCCGTTTAGGTTTTGCCTGTAAAACTGATATTCAGCCGTACAGTTACAATCCTGATTTTGTGAACTTGCCTAATGCGGAAATTCTATTATTCAATCTCTCATTCGTGCAAGCAGCTTATTTTCTTTTATCACTATTATGTGATGAACAGCAAACTCCTACCTCTTCAATCCTTGTTTTTTTCCAATAATTCGGTTCTTACCCGCTCAATATGAATGGTCAGAAACATCAATTCTTCTTTCGTCAAACGATATTGATACTGTTGTTCGATATGCTGCTGTATCTTTTCCGCACACTGATAAGCCAGCCGATATTTTTCCTTCACGACATCATGCAATGATTCATCATCGCTAAATACCGTATTTTTTCCAATCAGTCGTTGCGCAAAAAACTTAAGATGAGTAACGAAACGGTGATAGCTTAATGCCTGTTCATCATAATCCAGGTTTAACTGATACTTCACAATATTCAGGATTTCCTGCATGATCTTGGTGATATGGATCACTTCCGGCATTTCACTATCAAGTTGCGCGTTAACCAGATGCAATGCAATAAAGCCGGCTTCATCTTCCGCTAATCGCACGGACAGACGCTGCTCAATGATATCCAGCGCCTCCAGGCCAATCAGAAACTCCTTTTGATAGAGACGCTTGATTTCCCATAAAAGCACATTGCGGATATCGACCCCCTGCTTGTGCCGCTCGATCGCGAAGTGACAGTGGTCGGTCAGCGAAATGTAAACGCTGTTTTGCAACTTTCCCGGCAAACGCGTTTTTGCCAGCGAAATGATCTTGTCCGCCGTGGTGATCACCTCCAGCGGGATCTCCGACAGCAACTCTCTCAGGCGCGAGGTCAGTTCCCCGCTTTTCAACGCAAACACTTTTTCAATCAGCGATTCGTCCAGGGAATCGCCGGTATGCTTTTTGAAACCCAGCCCGCGTCCCATCACAACCGACTCATTATTATTCTCGTCGATCACCGTCACGACATTATTATTGAGTATCTTGGCAATTTTCATTATGCATACCTTGAAAATGCAAAAAACCAGATATCCGCTAAACAACGGATATCTGGTTTTGCCTGCTTGCGCAGTAACAATCCTTAATTGTGGATAAACTACCACTTAAGAACATCTTCTCAACATCTCCTGGAAAGAAACGTGACAGGGATCGAGATAAAACATTTTGTTTACATTTTCTTTTCTTTTTCGTCGAAAAAAGTGATGGAGATCACATTATTCTTATCACTTTCTCGCCCTGCGCCCGCCTTCAACATGCTACTTTTCTGAGCAAGTTGCGCAACAAACCCCGGCAAAAACGACAAATCGTGACTTTTTTTGCGTAAACAGGCTAAAATAGACGCCTTGATGCCTCTAGCCACCTTGTTTCTCACCGGCTAATAACTATAATACGGAACGTTGTTTCAATTGAATGGTTTCAGCTAATTAACGTGCCACTATCATTAAAATCGTCATCCAAGGCATCGCTTACCCTTATCTCGTTGAACAAGCGCGATAATCGGTTAGGTAGTTCATCATCTATACTTATCTCTTTCAGACTGTATCCAAATGAATTCTTCCCGGGGGTTCATCTCTCGCAACCTTCGGTTCACTCGTTTTTTATCCATCACAACTTGTAGAAGCTATCGTATGAAAAAGACAAAAATTGTTTGTACTATCGGGCCTAAAACAGAATCAGAAGAAATGCTGAGCAACATGCTGGATGCCGGCATGAATGTTATGCGCCTGAACTTCTCGCATGGGGATTACGCCGAACATGGTCAACGCATCAAAAATCTGCGGGCCGTGCTGGCAAAAACCGGTAAGAAAGCAGCCATTCTGCTTGATACCAAAGGACCGGAAATCCGTACCATCAAACTGGAAAACGGCGCTGACGTTTCTCTGACCGCCGGTCAAACGTTCACCTTCACCACCGACCAAAGCGTCATCGGCAACAAAGATCGCGTTGCCGTTACCTACGCGGGCTTCACAGAAGATCTGAGCGTGGGTAATACCGTGCTGGTTGATGATGGATTAATCGGCATGGAAGTAACGGCCATCAACGGCAACGAAGTGGTCTGCAAAGTGTTGAATAACGGCGACCTGGGCGAAAACAAAGGCGTTAACCTGCCGGGCGTTTCCATCCAACTGCCGGCGCTGGCGGAAAAAGACAAACGCGATCTGATTTTTGGTTGCGAACAGGGCGTCGACTTTGTTGCCGCCTCCTTCATCCGTAAGCGTTCCGACGTTGAAGAAATTCGCGAACACCTGAAACAGCACGGCGGCGAAAATATCCAGATCATTTCCAAAATCGAAAACCAGGAAGGTCTGAACAACTTCGACGAAATTCTGGAAGCCTCTGACGGCATCATGGTCGCTCGTGGCGACCTGGGCGTTGAAATTCCGGTTGAAGAAGTTATTTTCGCCCAGAAAATGATGATCGAAAAATGTAATCTGGCGCGTAAAGTCGTTATCACGGCGACGCAAATGCTCGATTCCATGATCAAAAACCCGCGCCCTACCCGTGCGGAAGCCGGCGACGTCGCCAACGCCATCATCGATGGCACCGATGCGGTCATGCTGTCCGGCGAAAGCGCCAAAGGGAAATACCCGCTGGAAGCGGTGAAGATTATGGCGACAATCTGCCAACGTACCGACACCGTGATGAAATCCCGTCTGGATATCATCAAAACCCTGGGCAAACTGCGCATCACTGAAGCCGTGTGCCGCGGCGCGGTGGAAACGGCGGAAAAACTGGACGCGCCTTTGATCGTGGTCGCGACCAGCGGCGGCAAGTCGGCGAAATCCATCCGTAAATACTTCCCTAACGCACGCATTCTGGCGCTGACCACCAATGAATTGACCGCCCGCCAGCTGCTGCTGACGAAAGGCGTTGATACGCTGCTGGTAAAAGAAATCGCCTCTACCGACGATTTCTATCGTATCGGTAAAGAAGCGGCGCTCAACAGCGGCCACGCGCAAGCCGGCGACGTGGTGGTGATGGTTTCCGGCGCGCTGGTGCCAAGCGGCACCACCAATACCGCATCCGTACACCGCCTGTAAAAACCCGTTACTTTTTCATATATTTAAAAAGCGCCTTTCAAGGCGCTTTTTTATATTCTGCCGTTATCATCACGCAATAAATAAGCATATTTAACTTGCGGTTTTAATAACAAAAAGCTAAGACTTTTCTGATGGAAATGGCGCTGTTTTCTTTGCTTTTTTCACTATTTTGTAAAAGCCGCTGCTTCTTTGAGCTAACGATCAAAATTAAGCATGTTCTCATCAAAAATTTATTCTCATTAGAAAAAAGTTTGTGTAATACTTGTCACGCTACATGGAGATTAACTCAATCTAGAGGGTATTAATAATGAATCGTACTAAACTGGTGCTGGGCGCGGTAATCCTGGGTTCTACTCTGCTGGCCGGTTGTTCTAGCAATGCTAAAATCGATCAACTGTCTTCTGACGTTCAGACTCTGAACGCTAAAGTTGATCAACTGAGCAACGATGTGAATGCAATCCGCACTGACGTACAGACTGCTAAAGACGAAGCAGCTCGTGCTAACCAGCGTCTGGACAACCAAGTTCGCACTTACAAAAAGTAATCGAACTGGTTAAGTAATACAAATGGCGCAGAATATGCGCCATTTTTTTATCCTCTTTTTCAATCCGCTGTTCAAGTCGCTCGCCAGATCATCCCCCGTTTTTCCGCTCTCTCGCCCGTGAGAACAAACCCGGCGACGTTCTCCCTCGCGGCCGGATTTGCTGATTCACCCTATTCGGCTGCGCCGATCGTGGTGATAGGCGCCGCCTGTTGCGTCTCAGACGCCTCTGAAACCGCCTGTAGCGCTTCTTGATAGCTATTGATGTCCTGACCCACATTTACCAGTACCGGCATGCCTGAGCGGCGCGTGACGGCGTCTGCGACGGCGTTGGCATCCGTCTGCGCATGATCGATAAATGCTTTCGTCTTTTTACCGATGGCGATCGGCATGGTTTGCGGGTCGTCCTGATCCGATTTAGACAGCGGCTGGTGAACCTCGACATAGCGTTTGCCATCAGGCTCAACCGACGTTTTGATCGCGTCATTGATGATTTGTACCCGCGTACCGACGGGAACGGTATTGAACAACGCTTCGATATCTTCAGGGCGCAATCGGATACAGCCGGAACTGACGCGCATGCCGATGCCGAAATTCGCATTGGTGCCGTGGATCAGATACACGCCGCCATGCGCCGCCAACCGCAGAGCAAACAGCCCCATCGGATTATCAGGCCCGGCTGGCACCACCGCGGGCAGCACTATTCCTTGCTCTTCCAGATAGTGCTTACGGATATTCGCGGTCGGCGTCCAGGTCGGATTCGCGCGTTTCTCGGCGACGGAGGTCACCATCAGCGGCGTTTTACGCCCCAGTTGACCAATACCGATGGGATACACGATGACGGTATTCGTCCCTTTCGGATAGTAGTAAAGCCGCAACTCCGCCAGATTCACCACAATGCCTTCGCGCGGGGTATCCGGCAGCAGCATCTGCGTCGGGATGGTTAACGTTGAGCCGGCTTTCGGCAGGTAGGGATCGGTGCCGGGATTGGCTTCCAGCATCCCTAACAGACCAATTTTAAATTCAGCGGCAATAGCTTCTAATGGACGACCATCATCGGGGACGGTATAAGCGATGTTTTCGCCGATAAGACGACTGTTTGGCGGCGGCAGCGGGTATTCCGTGGCGCTGGCCGCGCTACTCGCCGCCAGATACGTCGCGAATACCATACCAAGTAACGTTAACGCACGTTTCATACTAGGTTCCCTACTTACTGATGATACCCAATAGACCTCAAGAAGCAGGCAGGCGGCAACCGGGCTTGGTCAGCGCCGCCGACACGCCTGCAACCAGAAAGATGACGGGTATATGTCGGTTTAAAACGATGCCTGGCGCTCTTTTTTTCAACCAGTATCATGCTCTTGCTATATTAGCATTGTGGTAACAAAAGATTATTTCATTTAAAAATCAAACCATTGATATGCATTTCTTTACAAAACGCAGGGTCAGAATAAAATTTGGCGGGAAATAAATATACGGGACTAATTCCGAAATATCAGAATGTTAATTTATATATACCCATAATTGTTATGGTTTAGGGGATAAAAAGAATGAAATCTTAAAAACGCATTACGCGACATGCCGTTAAGAAAAATGAATACCGCATGATTTAAAGGGATTAAGCGAATAAAAATTGCGGATGACGGACACCGAGCGCCCGCGATGAAAAATCGCCCGGCGCGACGGGCGGCAAGCCCGTCATAAAACAGCGCCGGACGATTGGAACGACGAGATTAGAACTGTATCGCCTTGGCGCGAATCGCTCTCAGCATCGCTTCCAGCCCCTGCGATCGTGATGGCGTCAAATGCTGACTCAGCGCCAGTTCCTGAAAGAAAGGACGAACGTCGAGCGCGACGATCTCCTGCGCGTTCAGCCCCTGATAGAGACTGAACACCACGGCAATCAATCCTTTCACAATCGCCGCGTCGCTGTCTCCATGCAGCGTGACCACGCCTTGTTCGTCACGCTGCATCACAATCCATACCTGACTCTGGCAGCCGGCAATCAGGTTTTCCGCCTGGCGCCACTTATCCGGCAAAGGCGCCAGCCGCGCGCCCAGTTCAATGATATAAAGGTATTTTTCTTCCCAGTTATGACAGCGCGAAAAATTACGCACCAATTTCTGCGGTTCCGGCAGACTTGCCATTTTTTCCTCCCCAGGCAACAAAACGGACGGTTTAGTTGCCCAGTAATCGATGGACGCGTTGCAACCCGGCGACCAGCCGGTCAACTTCTTCGCGTGTAGTATAAACGGCCAGCGAGGCGCGGCACATACTGGAGACGCCATAATGCGCCATCAGCGGCATCGCGCAGTGATGGCCGGTGCGAATGGCGATACCATACTGATCGAGGAAACTGCCGACATCATAGGCATGATGGCGGCCGAGGTTAAACGCAATCACGCCGTGCCGTTCCGCCGGCCCATACAGAATTAAGTCCGGCACCTGCGCCAACGCCTCCAGCGCATAGCTCATCAGCGAACTTTCATAGCGCTGAATCGCTTCACGCCCCAATTCCGTCACATAGCTCAGCGCGGCGCCCAGCCCCATGATCCCGGCGGTATTGGGCGAACCGGCTTCAAAGCGCCACGGCGCATCGGCGTAGGTGGTGCCGTTGCTCAGACTCACTTCACGGATCATCGCCCCGCCGCCTTCCCAGGGCGGCATCGCCTGCAACAGCGCGCTTTTGCCATACAGGACGCCGATGCCCGACGGCCCGTAAATCTTGTGGCCGGAAAAGACATAAAAATCGCAGTCCAGCGCCTGCACATCGACCGGCTGATGCATAATCGACTGCGCGCCATCCACCAGGACGACGGCGCCGACGGCTTTTGCCTGCGCGATAATCGTTTTAACCGGGTTCAGCGCGCCCAGCACGTTGGAAATGTGGGTCACCGCCAGCAGCCGGGTACGTTCATCCAGCAATGCCGGCAGTTTGCTCAAATCCAGCGCGCCGTCCGCCGCCATCGGCAATACGCGCAGTTCGATGCCCCGCTCCTGCGCCAGCATCTGCCAGGGAACGATATTGGCATGATGCTCCATCTCGGTAATCACCAGATTATCGCCAGGCTCAAGGAAAGTCCGCCCGTAGCTGTTCGCCACCAGGTTGATCGCTTCCGTCGAACCGCGCACAAAAACGATCTCTTCCGCCGACGCGGCGTTAATGAAAGACGCGACCTGTTGGCGCACCGCTTCCATCGCGCTGGTGGCTTGCGCGCTCAGCGTATGAATACCGCGATGTACCGCCGCATATTCATGCTGGTAAAAAGCCAGCTCGCGATCGATCACCGCCTGCGGTTTTTGCGCGCTGGCGGCGCTGTCCAGATAAGCCAACGGCTGACCGTTCACTTCCGTCGCCAGCAAAGGGAAATCAGCGCGAACTCGTTCGATTGGATAACTCATAGCTCTGCCTTTAATAAATCCGCCTGTGCATTCGGCAAGCGTTGCGCAATGCGTTTCAATATCACGTCTCTTAATGACTCATCGGCGATGGCCTCCGTCAACTCGGCGGCAAAAGCAAAAATGATCATCTGCTGCGCATCCTGCCCGGTAATGCCGCGCGAGCGCAGATAGAATAGTTGCTCTTCATCAATGCGGCCGATGGTGGCGCCGTGACTGCACTTGACATCGTCGGCGTAGATTTCCAACTGCGGCTTGGTATCGACTTCCGCCAGCCGGCCCAGCAACAGGTTATTGTTCGTCATCTGACCATCGGTTTTCAAGGCATGCGGCGCGACTTTGATCATGCCGTTGAACACGGCTTTCGCCCGATCGTTGACGATGGTTTTATGCAGTTGCCGGCTTTCGCCATAGCCCTGGTTATGTTCCAGATAGGTGCGCGTGTCGCACACCTCGCTGCCGATCGGCATGATAAGGCTGTTCATCACCAGATTGACGCCTTCGCCGTTGATCTGCGCGCTGGTGTGATGCCGGGTCAGGCCCGCGCCCAGCAAAAAGCTCTGGCTGCGAACCCGCGCATCGCGCGCCAGCGTCAGATCGTTATGGGAGAAGTGATAACCGGCAGCCGCTTCAAACGCCAGCTTCAGGTGATCGACCCGGCTATTCTCACCGGCGTTGATCGTCAATCGCGCGCCGGTAAAGTGCGCCTGCTCGTTCAGACTGACATAGTGTTCGATAATGCGCGCGTCGGCGCCGCGCCCGACATTCAGATGATGGCGGTGATGAACGGTATTCAACGACGAAGCCTGACCGCTGCTGACGTGCAACAGATACAGCGGTTTTTCCGCCTGTACGCCGGCGGCCAGACGAATCAGCGTGCGTTCGACGGCCAGACTTTCGGTCAGGTGTAAAAACACTTCCGGCTGAATTGCCGCCGGAAATTCACCCTGCTGATCCGCCGCATCGACATCAACCTGATAAGGCCCCCGCTCGGCATCGCTCAGCGCCGCGCTGAACTCGCCGTCGACGAACACCAGACGCCAGCCGTCAATCGGCAGCGCCAACGCGTCCAGCGTCGCCTTATCCACCTGCGCGCGGGCAGAAACGAACTCATGCGACAACAGCCCGTCCAGCGGCGTGTATTTCCAATGCTCATGTTTACGATGAGGCAACCCCAGACGCAGCACTTCCTGCCAGTGCCGATGCGCATCCGCCGAACGTCTGGCGCTGTAGGTTTCAAACAGGTTGTGCCATTGCTGCAAGGCTTTTTCCTGTTTCCGCTCCGCGCTGGTTTTATTGGCGGCAGCGTTATTGTTGGTCGGTAAGCCAGCCATAGCCTTGCTCCTCCAACTGTTTCACCAGCGAGAAATCACCGGATTTAACGATGCGCCCCTGGTAGAGAACGTGGACATAATCGGGCTTGATGTAGTCCAGAATACGCTGGTAGTGCGTCACGATGATAAATGAGCGTTGCTGGTCGCGCAGCGAGTTAACGCCATTGGACACGATTTTCAGCGCGTCGATATCCAGACCGGAGTCGGTTTCATCAAGAATGCACAAATCCGGCTCAAGCGCCGCCATTTGCAGAATATCGTTCCGCTTCTTTTCGCCGCCGGAAAAGCCGACATTGACGGATCGCGTCAGCAGGTCGGCCGGCATATTCAGCAGTTTGATCTTATCTTCGATAAAATCGGCGAAATCAAAGCGATCCAGCGGCTCCAGTTGCCGATATTTACGCACCGCATTGACCGCGGTTTGCAGGAAAAACTGGTTACTGACGCCGGGAATTTCCACCGGATATTGAAACGCCATAAAGATGCCTTCGCCGGCGCGGTCTTCAGGCGCCAGCTCCAGCAAATCCTTGCCTTTGAAACTCACCGAACCGTCGGTGACTTCATATTCTTCACGTCCCGCCAGCGTCGCGGAGAGCGTACTTTTCCCTGAGCCGTTCGGCCCCATAATGGCATGAACTTCACCCGGCTTAACCGTAAGGTTGAGTCCCTTGATGATCTCTTTGCCTTCCACGCTGACTTTCAAATTTTCGATACTTAACATGCTCTATCCTTCAGGCGTCTTGCACCTTGTGACGCTCATCATTTTGTTCGCGACCGATAAGAAATATCGGCGACCGACTCATTAACCCACACTGTGTTCCAGGCTAATCGCCAGTAACTTTTGCGCCTCTACCGCGAATTCCAGCGGCAGCTCAGAGAACACATCCTTACAGAAGCCGTTGACGATCATCGAGATCGCGTCATCTTCGCTAATGCCGCGCTGTAAACAGTAAAAAAGCTGATCTTCGCCAATCTTCGAGGTGGTCGCCTCATGCTCCAACTGGGCGGTGTTATTGCGCACTTCCACATACGGGAAGGTATGCGCGCCGCAGTCGCTGCCGATCAGCATCGAATCGCACTGGGTGAAATTACGGGCGTTAGTCGCGCTCGGCATAATTTTCACCAGCCCGCGATAGGTATTTTCACTGTGTCCGGCGGAAATCCCTTTGGAAATAATGGTCGAACGGGTGTTCTTACCGATATGGATCATCTTGGTGCCGGTATCCGCCTGTTGATGACCATTGGTCAGCGCCACGGAGAAAAACTCGCCCACCGAGTTATCGCCGCGCAGGATCACGCTGGGGTATTTCCAGGTGATGGCCGAACCGGTTTCCGACTGCGTCCATGACATTTTCGAATTTTCGCCGGCGCACAGCGCCCGTTTGGTCACGAAGTTCAGGATCCCGCCTTCCGCTTCCTGACCGGCAAACCAGTTTTGCACGGTGGAATATTTCACTTCGGCGTTTTTATTGATGATCACTTCAACCACGGCGGCATGGAGCTGGTAGCTGTCGCGCACCGGCGCGGAACACCCTTCGATGTAGCTGACGTAACTGTCGTCATCCGCTATCAGGATCGTACGTTCAAACTGCCCGGTTTTCGCCGCATTGATACGGAAATAGGTCGACAACTCCATCGGGCAGCGCACGCCTTTCGGCACGTAGACAAAGGTGCCGTCGGAGGCTACCGCGGCATTCAGCGCCGCAAAGAAGTTGTCATTCGACGGCACCACGGAACCCAGATATTGTCGAACCAAATCAGGATGTTCCTGAATAGCTTCGCTGAACGAACAAAAAATGATGCCCTGCTCCGCCAGTTCATGACGGTAAGTGGTCGCCACGGATACGGAGTCGAAAATCGCGTCCACCGCCACCGATTTGCCTTCGCGAACCGGCACGCCGAGTTGATTAAACGCGTTTTCAACTTCACTGGTCAGATAGTTATTGACCTCCGCCACGCCCGACTGCTGGGTCGCGCCCGGCTGGGAGCCGCAACTGTCGTCGCAATGACCGCAGGAGGGCGCGGAATAGTAACTATATTCCTGATAGTCGAGCGACGCATACTTGGCTTTCAACCAGTGCGGCTCTTCCATTTCCAGCCATGCGCGATAGGCATTAAGCCGGAACTCCAGCATCCACTCAGGTTCATTACGTTTGGCTGAAATCGCCCGGACAACGTCTTCGTTGATCCCGTGCGCCAGTTCGTCCGTCGCCAGTTCGGTGAAGAAGCCTTCTTTGTAGCGCCCATCCCCCATCCAGAACTGAACATCATCGGGTACTTCTACAGTGCTACGTGTCATAATTTTTCATCACTTAAATGCCAAAGCTCTCGCCACATCCGCAGGCATGCTGGGCTTTGGGATTATTGAACTTGAACACCTGATTCAGCCCTTCACGGACAAAATCGAGCTCGGTGCCATCGATAAAAGGCATCGCCTTTAACGGTACGTAAAGTTTTGCCCCGTCGCGTTCGAACAGCAGGTCATCCGGCGCGCCGTCGCGCACCAGATCCAGTACGTAAGCAAATCCGGCGCAGCCGGATTGTTTAACGCTGAGTTGTAAACCTTTTACTGCGGCATCCTGCTGCATTAAATTTTTTATTTGTTTTGCTGCGCTATCCGTTAGCGTTAAACCTTGCCAGACATTTTCTTCTAGTGAAAATGTCCCTACATTTTCCGTCTGCATACGGCATACCTCATTACGTGTGTACCAGTTTCAGGCTGGTTTCCCCTAATGTTAGTGATAATGCGTCTGGCTTCAACCACTTGCTTCGCAGGGCTATTGTTAACATTTGATGATAAGCGACGGCGATTATCCCGTTCAGTCGCTGTTTTCAGACGCGAAACACAACGAAAATTTAAATATAACCACTTGATAAATATTTATAAAAGTACAATTACCCAAGCTAATTTCCGCACAAAAATTATCAAATCATTATCATTACTTTAACATATATAGGCAGCATCTATTTATAAAACAGGGAAACTAAATGAAGATTTAATTTCATCAACCGCGCATTTTGTGGCGGGCCGTCGCCGATGACGCGTTAAAACTTCTCCAGGCGCTTTTTTATCGCTAAAGGCCATTTTGCCCATTGATCCCGACTATTTTTATAAATATGATAATGATTATCATTAATATTCAAGGGCGATAGCATGCTTTCCGTAAATGCCTGGCTGCAACATCAGATTGACGAATATAAATTTCAAATCAGGGACGCCACGGTCGATTTCTATATGGCGGAAGCCCGCCTGAATCGCCCGGAAAGCCATATTGATCATCTGAGACGCTATCATAACGCATGTATGGAGATGGTCGATTTATGTCTGAGAAACGGCGACGACGACAGTTATTTGCATGCGCTGATAAAGCTGCATAACCGATTGATTAAAGAAATAAATAATGAGGAGCGCTGCCATCTGTTCCGGGTACAGAGCTACTACTTTGCGCGTAATACGTTAAAGTGCATTTGTCACCAGCTCAGCATGCAGGGCTCGTGGGCCAAAGCCACCGCATTCCAGACTGATTTCGTCAAACGCGTCCCTTTCCTGCCTTGAGCAATGACCCCGCCGTAGCGCCGGCGGATATCACATCGGATGCGGGCGCTTCGTCTGAACCGCTGTTATCAAGTATAGCAGACGACAAAACCGACCGGGCCGATCGGCATCAGCCCGGTCGGTTGCGCGGCGGCGGACTAAGGGCTAATAACCGCGGTCGTCAGTCGGGATGAGCAACACTGCCGATCGTCGGCATCGAAAATATCGATCTGCCAGACCTGATGACGCCGCCCGACGTGCAGCGCGCGGCACACGCCGCGAACTTCCCCCCCGGCAACGGCGCGCAGGTGGTTGGCATTAACCTCCATCCCGACCACGTGCTGTTCTCCTTCGGTACACAGATACCCCGCCATTGAGCCAAGCGACTCAGCCAGAACAACGGAAGCGCCGCCGTGCAATACGCCATAAGGCTGGCGCGTGCGGGCATCCACCGGCATCACCCCTTCCAGACTCTCGTCCGTCAGTTTCGTAAAGCGAATGCCCAGATGCGCCATCAAGCCGCCCTGAGCCTGCTGATTGAGTTGTTCCAGCGTAAGCCGCCGTTTCCACTGCATCAGATAATCTCCAGTAACGCCTGTAGCGGATGGCGCAGCGCCCGGCCTTCCATCCGTTTAACCTGGCTGCGGCAGGAATAGCCGGTTGTCAGGCAGCGCGTTTGCGGTAATTTCTGCAACGCCTGTTGCCACGACAGCGCGTAGATGCCCTGAGAATTGGCCAGATTATTGATTTCATGGCCGTAGGTTCCCGCCATGCCGCAGCATCCGACGTTGACGTTTTCCAGTCTGGCGCCGAAACGGGAAAAAATATCGGCCCACTGCCGGCTACTGGCCGGCAACGCGGTGCTTTCCGTGCAATGCCCCAGCAGATACCAGGATTCGCCGGCGGCGGCCTGCGGCGCGTCTTTCGCCGGCAGCGTCGTCAACCATTCATGCACCAACTGTACCTTAAAGTCGCCCCGTTTATCCCCCAGAATTTCGCGATATTCGTCGCGATAACACAAGACCAAGGCCGGGTCGACCCCCACCATCGGCATGCCCAATGTCGCCACGCGATTAAGGAAGTCCGCGGTTTTGGCCGCCGTTTTGGCGAAACTGTTTAAAAATCCTTTAATATGCTGCGCCTTGCCATTGGGCGAAAACGGCAGCAGCACCGGTTTCAACTGCAATTTTTCGACCAGATGAACAAAATCGGCCACCACCTGGGCATCGTAATAGCTGGTAAAGGGATCCTGCACGATCAGAACATACTGCCGACGTTGCTGTTCGGACAATTTCTCCAGTTGTTCCAGCGTGGTTCGGCAGGCGCTGTGGCCGGCAAACTGCTGACGCAGCGACGGAGAGGAAAGCAGCGGCAGATCGACCATGCCAATCTGCCGACGGCTCAGCGCATTCACCCAGGGCATTTTCAAAAAGAAGTTAAAGGTTTTGGGGCTGCGCGCCATCAGAGGCGCATAGCTTTCCACCCCGGCCACCAGGTAATCCCTCGCCGGACGTAAATAGCGGGTGTGGTACAGTTGCAGGAAACGCGAGCGAAAACCGGGTACATCGATTTTAATCGGGCATTGCGTCGAACAGGCCTTGCAGGCCAGACAGCCCGACATCGACGCTTTAACCTCGTGGGAAAAATCATATTCCCCCTGATGCGCATGCCAGGTATTGCTGACTTTCTGGATGAACGCCCGCAGGCTGAGCTTCTGCTGCGGCAATGCTTTCTCCAGCGCCAGCGGATCGACGCCCTGTTCCGCCAGCAAACGCAACCATTCCCGCACCAGCGTCGCCCGACCTTTCGGCGAGTGAATACGGTTGCCGGTAATTTTCATCGACGGACACATCGGGCTGCGCGCATCGAAATTGAAACATAAGCCGTTGCCGTTGCAATCCAACGCGCCGCGAAAAGAGGTACGCACCGCCAGCGGGATGGCGCGATCGTAGGTGCCGCGCTTGGCGGCGTCCACTTTCATCATCGGCGCGTCCACGTCCAGCGGCGCGCAGATTTTCCCCGGATTAAGACGATTATCCGGATCGAACGCGGCCTTGATGCGCCGCAGTTCGGCATACAGTTCGGGGCCGAAAAACTCAGGGCTGTATTCGGCGCGGAACCCTTTGCCATGCTCCCCCCACAGCAGACCGCCGTATTTGGCGGTTAACGCGACGATGCTATCGGAAAGCCGCTTCATCAATATTTCCTGCTGAGGATCGCACATATCCAGCGCCGGACGCACATGCAGGACGCCGGCGTCCACATGACCGAACATGCCGTAGGCAAGATTGTGGCTATCGAGCAACGCGCGGAATTCGGCGATGTAATCCGCCAGATGCTGCGGCGGTACGCAGGTATCCTCGGCGAACGGGATCGGCTTGGCCTGACCTTTACTGTTTCCCAGCAGGCCGACCGCTTTTTTGCGCATGCCGTAAATGCGTTCAATTCCGTCCAGATCGTTACAGGTCTGATAACCGATAACGCCCGTTTGCCCCTCGGCCATCAATACATCCAGCCGTTCACACAGCGTACTCACCTGCTCGTTGATCAAGGCCTCGTCATTGCCGGCGAACTCGACAATGTTCAGCCCCAGCATATCCTGATCGGGTACATCGGTAATCAGCTCGCTGACCGAATGCCAGACAATATCCTCGCGCGCCAGATTCAATACCCGTGAGTCGACGGTTTCGACCGACAGCGCCTGCGCTTCCACCATAAACGGCGCATTGCGCAAGGCGGAATTGAACGAGTCGTACTTAACGTTCACCAAACGCCGCACTTTCGGCAGCGGCGTGATGTCGAGTTTGGCTTCGGTAATAAACGCCAGCGTCCCTTCGGCGCCGGTCAGAATACGCGTCAGGTCGAAAGTTTGCAGATCGTCGCTGAATACATGACGCAAATCATAACCGGTCAGAAAACGGTTAAGTTTCGGGAAATGGTCAATGATCAACTGTCGCTGCTCGCGACAACGGTTTAGCACCGTCTGGTAAATTCGCCCGACCGTGGATTCTTCCTGCGCCATCCGCTCCGCCAACGCCACGGGCATAGCCTGAGTATCCAGCATCTCGCCGCCGATCAGCAGCGCGCGCAGGCCCAGTACGTGATCGGAGGTTTTGCCGTATACCAGCGAGCCCTGCCCTGAGGCGTCGGTGTTGATCATGCCGCCCAGCGTCGCGCGATTGCTGGTGGACAATTCAGGCGCGAAAAAATAGCCGAAGGGCTTAAGGTACTGGTTCAGCTGATCTTTGATCACGCCGGCCTCGACCCTAACCCAGCCCTGTTCCGGATTGATTTCCAGAATACGGTTCATATAGCGGGACATATCAACCACAATGCCCCGATTCAGCGCCTGACCGTTAGTACCGGTGCCGCCGCCTCGAGGCGTGAATGTCAGGCTGTTAAACTGTTCGTTCGCGGCCAGGCGAGTCAAAATCGCCACATCCGCGGTGGAACGGGGGAAAACGACGGCATCCGGCAATAGCTGATAAATGCTGTTATCTGTCGCCATCGTCAGACGATCGGCGTAGTTTGTCGCCGTATCGCCCGTAAAACCATGTTGTTTTAATGCTTCCAAAAAATTAAGCACCGGCTGAACGAGGCCGGGTGACTGAGAGATCTGTGGGATCATTATGTTTTGACCCTGTGTGTACAAGATGTGTTTGCCAATATCAATATGACGTCAGGTGTCTGTGAGTGAAGGGATTTATGCCCTATACCTTGAAATATATGGCGAATAATTCATCAATTTTCCGTTTATCCAACCATCAGACTCATCACGTTTTATCACATTTTCCGCGACCGTGCCGCCGAATCGGGAAAAAACGCATTGAGTATGGGCTTTACGCGGTTTACGCCAACAAAATGTTTAACAGGCTGTCAAAAACCACAGAAATATCTCATGATAAATCATCGCCGTTTCATCGCCTTGCTAAAACGGCGCAGCTTTCCGACAAGGTGTCTACTGATATAGAGGTAATCTTCGTTGATAAAAAAAATCCAACAACAGCATTTTGACCCGGCCAGAACATTATTCAGCCTGCTGTTCATCATCATAATGATCATCGCCTGTTTTTGGGTAGTTCAGCCTTTTATTCTGGGATTCGCCTGGGCCAGCATGGTTGTGATCGCGACCTGGCCTTTGTTGATCAAAATTCAGCATTTGTTGTGGGGACGCCGTTCACTGGCCGTGCTCGCCATGACGCTGCTGCTGATCCTGCTATTCGTCATGCCGATCGCCATACTGGTCAGCAGCGCTATTGATAACAGCTCGGCGTTAATGAGTTGGGGAGCCAGTCAGGAGAATTTCTCTCCGCCCAGACTGGAATGGTTAACGTCTATTCCGGTCGTCGGAGACAAATTATTCAACAGTTGGCAAACCCTGCTGCAAAGCGGCGGCAGCGGTCTGTTCGCCAAAGTTCAACCCTACGTGGGGAAAACCGCGACCTGGCTGGTGGCGCAGGCGGCGCACGTTGGGCGCTTCCTGATGCATTGCGCCTTGATGCTGGTATTCAGCGCGCTGCTCTACTACAAGGGCGAATCGGTCGCCAAAGCGGTGCGTCACTTCGCTATCCGCCTCGGCCGTGAACGCGGCGATACCGCCGTCATTCTGGCGGCGCAATCCATTCGGGCGGTGGCGCTGGGCGTGGTGGTGACCGCCATCGTTCAGTCGCTGCTGGGCGGCATCGGCCTGTTCATTTCCGGCATCCCCTACACCACTTTATTGACGGTGCTGATGTTTTTGTGCTGCCTGGTGCAATTGGGGCCGCTTCCTGTGTTGATCCCCGCCATTATCTGGCTTTACTGGACTGGCGACACCACCTGGGGAACGGTGCTGGTGGTGTTCAGCTGCGTAGCGGGAACGCTGGATAACTTCATCCGTCCCGTCCTGATCCGTTTAGGCGCCGATCTGCCGCTGCTGCTCATCCTATGCGGCGTTATCGGCGGATTGTTGGCTTTCGGCATGATCGGCCTGTTTATCGGACCGGTCGTGCTGGCGGTATCCTATCGCCTGCTTTTTGCCTGGATGGAAGAAATTC
Organism: Brenneria sp. L4-2C; assembly: GCF_040240335.1. NCBI lineage: Bacteria > Pseudomonadati > Pseudomonadota > Gammaproteobacteria > Enterobacterales > Pectobacteriaceae > Brenneria > Brenneria sp. L4-2C. The sequence continues at coordinate 167,446 of NZ_JBEIAC010000002.1, forward strand.
CTGAGCCGCAGGCCATTACGGAAGACCCTTTAAACCCGCAGGCGGGCAAAGACTGATCGCCGTCAAGCGCAATCATCGCCGCGGGAGAAACGTCTCGCGGCAATCAAATGATAAACAATGCTAATGTTTGGTTTCATTTTTGAGGGATTATTCCTAAAAAATCTGCTTATTTAAGTTTATTTGGTTAATTTCATTGAAACCCCGATTGCTTTCGCCAATAAACTCTTTAAAAACAATTAACTATTAGGATGATTCCTAATGACTGTCCGCGGCGTTCTCTTTAGCATGTGTCACGGAGCTAGTTTTAACCTTCTGTTAGTCAACAAGGTTTCCTCCTCGTCAGAGTTAGTAACGAATTGCTGTGTGTAGTCTTTGCCCATCCCCTGAGATGGGCTTTTTTTTAGTTTCCCCGCCATAAATTGCGGTCGGCCATGTTTTTGTTAATCTCCTGTTTGTATTTCTTCTGCTTTGCTTTATATCTTTCTTCTTTCAGATTTCAGCCGGTCGAATGCCCCGCCCGTTGAAATCTATTGATTATATTGGCTTCATTCTCAGGAGTTTTTCATGGCTAATCTCGCCAGGGGATTAATAGTTGGTTTATTGTTCAGCCTGCTTACAGGTTGTGATAACGCTCCCCACACCGACCTTCGTCCGCTGATGGCCATCGAGGGAAAAACGATGGGGACGTTTTACAGCGTAAAAATCAGCGGTGAACAGCAAGAAAGCAAAGAACGGCTTCAGCAGGAGATTGATGCTCTGCTGGAGCAGGCGAACAACGAGATTTCAACCTATCGTCAAGACTCAACGCTATCGAGGTTCAACCAATACCGCGGCAATGAACCGCAACCCATCGGCAATGGCATGGCGGATATCATACTGGCGGCGCAGCGTATCGGGCGGGCCACCGGCGGCGCGATGGACATCACCGTGGGGCCGCTGGTCAATCTGTGGGGATTCGGTCCGCAGAAACAGCCGACGCAAATCCCCAGCCAGCAGCAAATTGACGCCGTGCGGCAAAAAATCGGGCTCAGCCATCTGAAATTGCTGAGCGACGATCGGGGCGAATGGATTCAGAAAGACTTGCCCGACCTGTATGTCGACCTGTCGACCCTCGGCGAAGGTTATGGCGCCGACCTGCTGGCGCAACTGATGGCGCGCAAGGGCATCACCAACTATCTGGTTTCGGTCGGCGGCGCGATATCCAGTCGGGGGGTAAATGCGCAAGGGATACCGTGGCGCGTGGCGATCCAGAAGCCGACCGATCGGGAAAACGCCATGCAGACGGCGGTCAATTTGCAGGGATACGCCATCAGCACCTCCGGCAGCTACCGCAACTACTTTGAACAAAACGGTCAACGCTATTCCCATGTGATCGACCCCGCGACCGGAAAACCCATCACGCACCAGTTGGTTTCGGCCACTGTTATCGCGCCTACCGCGCTTGAGGCCGACGGCTGGGACACCGGGTTAATGGTGCTGGGACGTGAAAAAGCCTTAGAACTGGCGCAACAGCAGGGGTTGGCCGTTTACCTGATTAGCAAGACCGAGAATGGCTTTCAGGCGGAGATGACGCCGCAGTTTAGCGCCTTCCTGATTGCGCAGTGAAGCATACCGTCGGGCGTCAGAGCATCAATAACGTCGCCTTCGTAATATCAAACCCAAATCGGCCATTCCCGCGTTGGCGGGAATGGCCGATGACTATGTGCGGTTTCAGCCAGCGATCCCCGCCTACTGACGCGGGGATGACAGTGTAAGCTGCGGGGATGACGGTGTCGGCTGCGGGGATAACGATGGAAATGTGAGGCTACTGATGTTCAGCCAGATTCAACCAGGTTTGCACCACGGTATCCGGATTGAGCGACAAACTATCAATCCCCTGCTCCATCAGCCAGAGCGCGAAATCCTCATGGTCCGACGGCCCCTGACCGCAGATGCCGACGTATTTCCCCTGTTTTTTGGCGGCCTTGATCGCCATAGAGAGTAATGCTTTCACGGCATCATTGCGCTCATCGAACAGTTCGGAAACCACGCCGGAATCCCGATCCAGCCCCAACGCCAACTGCGTCATATCATTCGAGCCGATGGAGAAACCGTCGAAGTACGCCAAAAACTCCTCCGCCAGCAGGGCATTCGAAGGGATCTCGCACATCATGATGATTTTCAGGCCGTCTTCGCCGCGCCGCAGCCCCTGACGAGCCAGCTCATCAATCACCGCCTTCGCCTGCGCGACGGTACGAACGAACGGGATCATAATCTCGACATTCTTCAGTCCCATGTCGTTACGAACACGTTTAATCGCCTCGCACTCCAAAGCGAAACACGCTTTAAAGTCCGGGGAGACGTAACGCCCCGCGCCGCGGAAGCCCAGCATCGGATTTTCTTCATCCGGTTCGTAACGCTCGCCGCCCACCAGATTGGCGTACTCATTGGATTTAAAATCGGATAAGCGGACAATGACCCGCTTGGGTGAGAAAGCCGCCCCCAGCGTGGCGATGCCTTCCGTCAATCTGCCGATATAGAACTCGACCGGATCGTCATACCCTTGCATCAACGCCTTGATTTCGCGCTGTAGCGCCGGCGTTTGCTGCTCAAACTCCAGCAACGCGCGCGGATGAACGCCGATCATGCGGTTGATGATAAACTCCAACCGGGCCAGTCCGACGCCATCGTTCGGCAGGCAGGCGAAATCGAAAGCGCGATCGGGATTGCCGACATTCATCATGATCTTCAGCGGCAACCCCGGCATGGCGTCAATCTGCGAGCTTTTTACCGTGAAATCCAGCAGGTCATGATAGACGTAGCCGGTGTCGCCTTCGGCGCAGGATACCGTCACCTTCTGTCCGTTATGCAGACGTTCCGTGGCATCGCCGCAGCCGACCACGGCGGGGATGCCCAACTCGCGGGCGATAATCGCCGCGTGACAGGTGCGGCCGCCGCGATTCGTCACGATGGCGGCCGCTTTTTTCATGATCGGCTCCCAGTCAGGGTCAGTCATGTCGGTCACCAGCACGTCGCCCGCGTTAATCAGGTGCATTTCGCTGATATCCTGAATCACTTTCACTTCGCCCGCGCCGATACGATGACCGATGGATCGGCCTTCAACCAGCACTTCTCCGCGCGACGGCAGATGATAGCGCTCCATAACCTGACCGTTGGAGCGAACGGTTTCCGGACGCGCCTGCACGATGTACAGTTTGCCGTTGTGGCCGTCTTTCGCCCATTCGATATCCATCGGCCGGCCGTAGTGTTTTTCAATCAGCAGCGCCTGACGAGCCAGCGCCTGCACTTCATCATCGCTCAGGCTGAAACGCGCGCGCTGCTCTTCCGGCACATCCTCAATCTGAACCTGCTTACCGTGCTCCTGGCTGGCCGCGTACACCATGCGGATTTTTTTGGATCCCATATTGCGACGCACGATCGCCGGCTTATCGGCGAGCAAGGTGGGTTTGTGTACATAAAACTCGTCGGGGTTTACCGCGCCCTGCACCACCATCTCGCCCAACCCGTACGCCGAGGTAATGAACACCACCTGATCAAAACCGGATTCCGTATCGATGGTAAACATCACGCCGGCCGCCGCCAGATCGGAACGCACCATGCGCTGCACCCCGGCCGACAACGCGACGCCGCGGTGGTCGTATCCCTGATGGACGCGATAGGAAATGGCGCGATCGTTGAATAGGGAGGCAAACACGTGTTTCACCGCCACCATCACCGCCTCGATGCCCTGAACATTCAGGAAAGTTTCCTGTTGCCCGGCAAACGACGCATCCGGCATATCTTCGGCGGTAGCGGAAGAGCGCACGGCGAAGGAGGCATCTTTCTCGCCGTCGGCCAGTTGTTGATACGCTTCGCGGATCGCCTGTTCCAGCGCGGGCTGGAAGGGGGTATCGATAATCCACTGGCGGATTTGCGCCCCGGCTTGCGCCAGTTGGTTCACATCATCAATATCGGTGCGATCCAACAAATCATAGATACGCTGGTTGATACCGCTTTGATTAAGAAAATCATTAAACGCCTGTGCCGTTGTCGCAAAACCATTCGGTACCGCTACGCCCAGTTCCGACAGGTTGGTGATCATCTCGCCCAGAGAGGCGTTTTTGCCTCCCACCCGTTCAACGTCGTGCATACCAAGCTGGTTATACCAGAGGACATTACGCAAATCAGAGCCGTTATTGGACATCGAAAAAAATCCTTTCTGCATACAAGATACAAGTAGGGTATGGAAATAGCCGGTTGAGAATTCATCTCAACATAATCAGCGTAGCATAGCGTTTTATAAAGTATGGAAAGGTGAATCGATCAACCTATGAAAAAAAACTCATTTCACCGGGCAAAATCGATAAATGCGGTAAAAATAAAATATTGCGGAAGATTATTATCGTTATCATATTGATAATGAAATCGCGTTTTAATAAAAGTATTCATTAAATCCATTTTTTGATGAAGTTAATGCATTTTTGCTGAAAAAAACGATAAGGGGCGGATGTGGAAAGAAGCGTATTTTATGTCTCGGATGGGACGGCAATCACGGCTGAAGTGCTGGGCCACGCGGTGCTGTCGCAATTTCCTGTCAGCACGGTGAGCTATACCCTGCCCTTCGTCGAAAATGAAGCGCGCGCCAAAGCCGTCTGCGAGCAAATCAATACCGCCTACCGGCACAGCGGACTGCGACCGCTGGTTTTTTATTCCATCGTGACGCCAACCGTGCGCGATATCATCATCAGCAGCGAGGGATTTTGTCAGGATATCGTGCAGGCGCTGGTGGCGCCGTTACAGCAGGAGCTCAACATTTCCCCCGCGCCGATCGCCAATCGCACGCACGGGCTGACCGCCAACAATCTGGGTAAATATGACGCGCGTATTGCCGCCATCGACTATACGCTGGCGCACGACGACGGCATTTCGCTGCGTAATCTCGATCAGGCTCAGGTCATCCTGCTTGGCGTTTCGCGCTGCGGCAAAACCCCGACCAGCCTCTATCTGGCGATGCAATTCGGGATTCGCGCCGCCAACTACCCCTTCATCGCGGACGATATGGATAACCTGCGTTTGCCTGACGCGTTAAAACCTTTCCAGCACAAGTTATTCGGGCTGACCATTGATGCGGAACGGCTGGCCGCCATCCGCGAAGAGCGCAGGGGGAATAGCCGCTATGCGTCTCTGCGCCAATGCCGTATGGAACTGAACGAGGTTGAAGCGCTGTTCCGTAAACACCAGATCAAATACATCAACACCACCAACTACTCGGTGGAGGAGATCTCCGCCAAGATCATTGACATTCTCGGCATGAGTCGACGCATGTACTAGTACATGATAGATTTTTTAACGCCGGACGATTGAAATACGCCGGGTTTGGTTTATGGTAATCGCCATCACTTCCCGGCAATTCGCCGTTGCGAAGAAAATCCTTTGGCTGAGGAACATTCTCCGACAGAGATAGAGAGGCGTTCTTAGCCGACAGCACTCAGAGACACATTATGCATCAAACAGATGAACTGCGAAGTACGCGCATCGACAGCCTGGCCGCCCCCCAAACGCTGATGGACGAATTACCGGTTTCACCCGCCGTTGCCGCGACGGTGACGGCGTCACGAAAAAATTGCGAACAGATTCTTAGCGGCCAAAACCGCCGTCTGTTGGTGGTTATCGGCCCCTGCTCCCTCCACGACACAGCCGCTGCGATCGAGTATGCCGATCGTTTGGCGGCATTGCGCACTCAGTATCGGGAACGGTTGGAAATCGTTATGCGCGCCTATTTTGAAAAGCCGCGCACCGTCGTGGGCTGGAAGGGGTTGATTTCGGATCCGCGACTGGATGGCTCGTACCGGGTAAATGAGGGACTGGCGCTGGCGCGTCGTTTACTGCTGGACATCAATAGCACTGGCTTACCCACCGCCACGGAATTTCTGGATATGGTGGTCGGTCAGTACATCGCCGACCTGATTAGCTGGGGAGCCATCGGCGCGCGCACCACCGAAAGCCAGATCCATCGTGAAATGGCGTCGGCGCTCTCCTGCCCGGTCGGTTTTAAAAACGGGACGGACGGCAACACGCACATCGCCATCGACGCCATTCGCGCCGCCCGCGCGCAGCACATGTTTCTCTCCCCCGATAAACAGGGACGCATGACGGTTTATCAAACGCACGGCAACCCGTTCGGCCATATTATTATGCGCGGCGGCAAGCAGCCGAACTATTATGCCGACGATATTGCCGCGGCCTGCGCGCAGTTGCGCGAACACCACTTGCCTGAACGGCTGGTGGTCGATTTCAGCCATGGTAACTGTCAGAAACAGCACCGCCGCCAACTGGACGTCGCTGATGATATCTGCCGGCAAATACGCGCGGGGTCATCGGCCATTGCCGGCGTGATGGTGGAAAGTTTTCTGCTGGAAGGCAATCAGCCGGCGCGCAACCCGCAAACGCTGACCTATGGGCAGTCAATCACCGATCCCTGCCTGGGCTGGCAGGACACGGAAAACCTGCTCGCCCGCCTGGTCGACGCGGTCGATAGCCGCTTCTGAGCGGCCAGCCTTCGCAGGTTAAACATGAGATAGCGGCAAAACGGCTATCTCATGTTTGCCGCAGCCCGCGCGACATTGAGCATCTGCCATCCCGCCATCCGCGTAAGCCGCGATCGTCTATAACGTGAGTTTATTGCGCTGCATATAAAAGCTCACCTGATAGTCATGGGCATTGATCATGATGGAAAAATCAATATATTCCCCCCCGGACGTCTTCGCCAGCGATGTCATCTGCAACAGCGGCGTGCCTTCATTCACCTTCAATAAGCCGGCAACGACGCTATCCGCCAGTATCGGGGAAAAGATCTCATAACAGCCGGCAATCTCGACGTGCTTTTCATCTTCGATGTAGGCGAACTTCGAGCCCTGCAAATGCTGAATGGAGAGATCGGGAAAAGGCGCGATGGGCAGATAACTGTCTTCCAGCATGCAGGCTTTGCCATCCACGTAGCGTATACGGCGGGCGAAGTAAATTCTTTCGTCGGCGCGCAGCCGCAGTTGGCGGGCAATCGCCGGCGGCGCGGGAATGGTTCGAAAATCAATCACCTCATTGTTGGACGTGCGGCCAATCAGACGCATATGCTCGGCGAAACTGTTCAACGCATGCCCCTCGTGCTGAACATCCTTCTGCAAGATATAGGTTCCGCTGCCGTGGCGGCGTTGCAGCAATCCCTCCTTAATCAACTGCTCTATGGCGCGGCGGATGGTCATGCGCGAAACGGAAAATTCCGCCACCAGACTTTTTTCTGCCGGCAGGGCTTCGCCAATGCGAAATTCGGCCGAATTGATACGCGAACGGATCTGTTCCGCGATAGATTTGTAGATCACTTTCAGACCTCCCGCACGGCGTAAATCCGTCTCATTTCCACCCCCGCGTCGTTTGAATTTCATTATTTATCATCATATTACCGTGATTCCTGCCCGACGGCGGCGACCGCCTGCGCCAGGATGTCTGTGAAAAGCCCAAAAGGTATACCTCTTTAGCGATCGCTAAATCATGATTCACTTCACACATCTCAGGTTAAATGACGACCTGCCTTATTCAATTTTTATATTCTCGCTGCACAAGAAAATATTAGACGTACAAAAAAAAAGCCTCTCCCTACAAAATTTAAAATGAAGGAAAACACGATGCTAAGTCAAATCCAACGATTTGGTGGAGCGATGTTTACTCCCGTACTGTTATTCCCATTCTCAGGAATTATCGTCGGCATCGCAATTATGCTGACCAATCCCATGTTTGTCGGCGAATTAGCGAATCCGGATAGTTTATTTTTTCAGATTATTAATATTATTGAAGAAGGCGGCTGGACCCTATTTCGCAATATGCCGTTAGTCTTCGCCGTCAGCCTGCCGATAGGCCTGGCGCATCAGGCGCCGGCTCGGGCCTGCCTGGCCTCACTGGTGTCTTACCTGACGTTCAATTACCTTATTCAGGCTATGGCGACGCAATGGGGCGGATATTTTAATGTTGATTTCACCGCCGATGCCGGGGGCGTAAGCGGATTAGCCATAATTGCCGGAATAAAAACGCTGGATACCAGTATTATTGGCGCCATTGCGATTGCCGGTTTGGTTACCGCGATTCATAACCGTTTTTACGATAAAACCTTGCCGGTTTATATTGGTATATTTCAGGGAACGGCCTATGTCGTTATCATCAGCTTTTTCATTATGCTGCCCGCCGCCTGGTTAACGCTGCTTATTTGGCCGAAAATTCAAATGGGCATTTCTTCGCTGCAAGATTTAATGTTGGCATCCGGCGCATTAGGCGTATGGATCTATACCTTTTTGGAACGCATTCTGATCCCAACGGGTTTGCACCATTTTATTTACGGACCGTTCATCTTCGGCCCGGTTGCGGTGGAAGGCGGGATTCAGGTGAACTGGATTGAGAATATTCAGGCCTTCAGCCAGTCAACCCTGCCGTTAAAAGAGCTGTTTCCCCAGGGCGGTTTCGCGCTGTTCGGCAATACCAAAATGTTCGGCTCCATCGGTATTGCCGCCGCCATGTACGCCACCGCCAACACGGAAAATAAACGCAAGGTGGCCGGCCTGCTCATCCCGGCCGTGATGACCGCGGTGCTGGTGGGAATAACCGAACCGCTGGAGTTTACCTTCCTGTTCATCGCGCCATTCCTGTTCGCCGTTCACGCCCTGCTGTCCGCCACCATGGCGACGGTGATGTACGCGCTGGGCGTGGTCGGCAACATGGGCGGCGGGCTGATTGAAATCGCCACGCAAAACTGGATGCCGATGTTTCACCACCACGCGATGAACATGGTGATCCAGATCGGCGTCGGCACCGCGTTTTCATTCATCTACTTCTTTGTTTTCCGCGCCCTGATTTTACGCTTCGACGTCAAAACGCCGGGCCGGGAAAACAGCGAGATCAGGCTGTACACCAAAACAGACCTGCGCGGCAAGCCAGCCGAGCAGCCGACAGGCCAGTTGGAACAGGCTCAGGCCTATCTGGATGCGCTGGGCGGCACGGCGAATATAGTCAACCTGACTAACTGCGCCACACGTTTACGTATCACGCTCGCCGATCCGGCGCTGATGCAGCCGGACGACATATTCCGTCAGCTCGGCGCTCACGGCGTGGTGCATAACGACAACGCGATTCAAATCATCGTCGGCCTGTCGGTTCCGCAGGTTCGCGATCGTCTGGAAAATTTGATGCAACACTCACGCTACACGGAGATTCACCCATGAAAAAATTCTCAATCGTCATTGCCGGCGGCGGCAGCACCTTCACCCCGGGAATCGTTCTGATGCTGTTACAAAACCGCGATCGTTTCCCGATCGGCACGCTGAAGTTTTATGACAACGACAGCGCAAGGCAGGAAACCATCGCCGAGGCTTGTAAAATCCTGCTGAAGGAGCAGGCGCCGGAAATCGCGTTCAGCTATACCACCGACCCGGAAGAGGCGTTCACCGACGTGGACTTTGTCATGGCGCATATCCGCGTCGGGAAATATCCGATGCGCGAACTGGATGAAAAAATTCCGTTGCGCCACGGCGTGGTGGGGCAGGAAACCTGCGGCCCCGGCGGCATCGCTTACGGCATGCGCTCTATCGGCGGGGTGCTGGAACTGGTGGATTTTATGGAGCGATATTCGCCGCAGGCCTGGATGCTGAACTATTCCAACCCGGCGGCGATTGTCGCGGAAGCCACGCGTAAATTGCGCCCGCAGGCAAAAATTCTCAATATCTGCGATATGCCTATCGGTATCGAAGGACGGATGGCGGAAATCATCGGCCTGAAATCACGCAAAGAGATGAAAGTCCGCTACTACGGGCTGAACCACTTTGGCTGGTGGACCTCGATTCAGGACAAAGACGGCAACGAACTGCTGCCGACCATTCGTGAACACGTGGCGAAATACGGCTATATTCCGCAAACGAACGAGACCAACGTCGAACCGAGCTGGAATGATACCTTCGCCAAGGCCAAAGACGTGTGCGCGCTCGACCCGCAAACGCTGCCGAATACTTACCTGAAATACTATTTCTTCCCGGACTATGTGGTGGCGCATTCCAACCCGGAATATACCCGCGCCAATGAGGTGATGGCCGGTCGCGAGAAACACGTATTCGGTTCCTGTCACGCCATTATCAACGCCAAATCCGGCGCGGCCGGCGATCTGGAAATCGATGAACATGCGTCCTATATCGTCGACCTGGCGCGGGCCATCGCCTTTAATACGCAGGAAAGGATGTTGCTGATCGTAGAAAACAACGGCGCAATCAATAACTTTGATGACGATGCGATGGTGGAAATTCCCTGTCTGGTGGGCAGTCATGGGCCGGAACCGTTGCAGGTCGGCAATATTCCGACCTTCCAGAAAGGCTTGATGAGTCAGCAGGTGGCGGTGGAAAAACTGGTGGTTGAGGCCTGGGTGGAGGGCTCCTACCAGAAACTGTGGCAAGCCATCAGCCTGTCGAAAACCGTGCCCAGCGCCAGCGTGGCGAAAGCCATTCTTGATGATTTGATCGAGGCGAACCGCGACTACTGGCCTGAATTGAAATAATCGCCGCATCCCTCCTCTGCCTTGTCTTCGGGCCGCCATGATTGATGGCGACCCGAAGACAGTATCGCTTCCCCGCCGCGCCCGTGGCGCCTGGCCAATGGATTAAGAAAATTTCACTTGATGTAACTTTTTTGTTACATGAAAATGATTCTCATTAGATTCTGGCTAGGCTGTGACGATGACAAAGAATAAGGAAGCGACAATGCAGACTGCAATATATCAACAATACCTTCAGGCGAAAATCGCGCACCCGCGTAAATATGCCCGCGATCTGGCCGACCTGCTCGGCATTAGCGAGGCCGAATTGACGCACGCGCGCGTTGGCCACGATGCCCGCCGCCTTCAGGGCGATGCCAAAAGCTGGCTGACCGCCCTGGAACAGGTGGGCAATACCAAGTCCATCACCCGCAATCACTATGCCGTTCACGAGCACGTCGGTTACTACCGCAACCAGCACCTGGATGGCCATGCCGGTTTGATTCTCAATCCGCGCGAGCTGGATCTGCGCCTGTTCCTGCATCAATGGGCGTCCGCCTTCTCGCTGGTGGAAAGCACGCCGCGCGGCGAACGCCAGAGCATTCAGTTTTTCGACCATCAGGGCGATGCCATTCTGAAGGTGTATGCGACCGACGCCACCGATATGCCGGCCTGGCAACAGGTCGTCGCCCAATTCGCCGACAGCGAAAATCCGGCGTTGTCCCTGCGCCCGCAAGCCGCCGCGCTCGCCGAAACCGCAGAGGCGGAACATAACCCCGCGCTGGAAGCGGAATGGCGCGCCATGACCGATGTTCATCAGTTTTTCATTCTGCTAAAGCGTCACAACCTCACCCGTCAGCAGGCATTCCGCGCCGTCAGCGACGATCTGGCCTATCAGGTCGATAACGCGGCGCTGTCACAGATTCTGTTCGCCGCCAAAGACACGCAAAACGAAATCATGGTATTCGTCGGCAACCGCGGCTGCGTGCAGATTTTTACCGGTCAGATCGAACGCGTGGAACGCATAGCGCAGCATGCCGAATGGATCAATATTTTTAATCCGGACTTTACGCTGCATCTGATTGAAAACGCCATCGCCGAAAGCTGGGTCACGCGCAAACCGACGGCCGACGGCATCGTCACCAGTCTGGAACTGTACGCCGCGGACGGTACGCAAATTGCGCAGCTATTCGGCCAACGCACCGAAGGCACGCCTGAACAACAGCAGTGGCGCGACCAGATCGGCGCGCTGAAACCGCTTAAGGATCTTGCCGCATGAAAAACTGGCTCATTCCATTAGTGTTGGTTCTGCCGTTGGGCGTTTCGGCCGCGGAGCGCATTGTCTCCATCGGCGGTGACGTCACGGAAATCATCTATGCATTGGGCGCGGAGAAAGATCTGGTGGCCAGAGACAGCACCAGTCTTCATCCCGACGCCGCGACCAAACTGCCCGACGTGGGTTACATGCGCCAGCTCAATGCCGAAGGCATCCTGGCGATGAAACCTTCGCTGGTGATCGCCAGCGACCTGTCGCAACCGTCGCTGGTATTGCAACAGGTCGCGGACAGCGGCACCAAAGTTATCAACGTGCCGGCCAAACCGACGCCGGAAACCGTCGCGCAAAAGATCGGCGTGATTTCTCAGGCGCTGCATAAAGAAGCGGAAGGCAAGAAACTGACGGAAACCTACCAGCAACAGTTAGCCGGCGTCGCCGGCTCGCCGTTGCCGGTGAAGGCGCTGTTCGTACTCAGCCACGGCGGTATGACCGCAATGGCCGCCGGCAAGCATACCCCGGCAGATACCATCCTCCGCCGGGTCGGCCTGACTAACGCCATGCAGGATATTGAGCGCTATCAGCCCTTGTCGCAGGAAGGGGTGGTCGCCAGCGCGCCGGATCTGGTGCTGATCTCCACTCAGGGACTAAAGAGCCTGGGCGGCGAAGCGCAAATCTGGCAATTGCCGGGCCTGGCGTTGACCCCGGCGGGGAAAAACCAGCGCCTGCTGGTGGTTGATGATATGGCGATGCTCGGCTTTACGCTGGAGACGCCGGCCCTGATGGCCGCCATCCGTCAGGCCGCAGAACAAATAAAATGACGCGACGGTTTCATCCACGCTATGTACTGATCGCCCTGCTGTTGTTGCTATTGGCGCTGATATTATGCGCGGCCAATCTCGGCGCGCTCGCCCTGTCGTTCAAAACGCTGTGGCAGACGCCGTTTACCGATCCGCTGTGGCATATCTGGTTGAATATCCGCCTGCCCCGCGTACTGCTGGCCGTACTGGTCGGCAGCGCGCTGGCCTGTTCCGGCGCCATCATGCAGGGATTATTCCGCAACCCGTTGGCCGATCCCGGCCTGTTGGGGATCAGCAGCGGCGGCGCGCTTTGCGTGGCGCTGACGATTGTGCTGCCGCTCGGCCTGCCCCCGCTGCTATCGCTCTATAGCCCGATGCTGGCGGCTTTTGTCGGCAGTCTGGCGATTACCGCGGTGATTTTTATGCTGAGTCGCGCCGAACAAGGGGGATTGACCCGGCTGCTATTGGCGGGCATTGCGCTTAACGCCCTGTGCATGGCCGCTGTCGGCGTGCTGACCTACGTCAGCACCGACCAGCAACTGCGTCAGTTTTCCCTCTGGGGTATGGGAAGCTTAGGTCAGGCGCAGTGGCCGATGCTGATCGGCGCCGCCACGCTGGCGCTGCCGGCGATTATCGTGACCTTGTATCAGGCCCGTCGTTTGAATCTGCTGCAACTGGGCGACGAAGAGGCCCACTATCTGGGGGTCAACGTCAAGCGCACCAAACACACCCTTTTGCTGCTCAGCGCGCTGCTGGTGGGCGTCGCCGTCGCCGTCAGCGGCGTAATCGGTTTTATCGGACTGGTGATCCCCCATTTGATCCGTATGCATCTGGGAGCCGACCACCGCTTGCTTATTCCCGGCGCGGCGCTGGGCGGCGCCTGTCTGCTGTTGGTCGCCGATACGCTGGCGCGCACGCTGTTATCGCCGGCCGAGATGCCCGTCGGGCTGTTGACCAGCTTGATCGGCGGTCCCTATTTCTTATGGCTGATCGTGCAGCATAAAGGACGTGGAAATGAGTAACGCCGTTGCGAATAACGCGCTGGTGGCCCGCAACCTGCGTTTCTACACCGGCGGACGCGACCTGACGCAGGATGTCTCGCTGGAGGTGCATTGCGGCGAGATCGTGGCGATTATCGGCCCCAACGGCGCGGGAAAATCCACGCTGTTGCGCCTGCTGACCGGCTACCTGACGCCGAATCAGGGAGAATGCCGGTTGGCCGGTAAGCCATTCGCCCAATGGGCGCCGACCGCGCTGGCGAAAACGCGGGCGGTGATGCGTCAGCACAGCGGACTGGCTTTCGCTTTCAGCGTGCAGGAGGTTGTGGCGATGGGCCGCGCCCCTTATGGACGCGACCGGCAAAACGACGACATCGTCCGGCAGGTGATGGCGCAAACCGGCTGTTCAGATCTGGCGCAGCGCGATTATCGGCACCTCTCCGGCGGCGAACAGCAGCGCGTGCAGTTAGCCCGCGTGCTGGCCCAGCTCTGGCATCCGCAGCCGACGCCGGGATGGCTGTTTCTCGACGAACCCACCTCGGCGCTGGATCTCTATCATCAGCAGCATTTGTTGCGGCTGCTGAAACAACTGACCCGCCAGCAGCCGCTGGCCGTGTGTTGCGTCCTGCACGATCTCAATCTGGCCGCCCTGTATGCCGACCGGATTTTGCTGTTGCACGCCGGAAAACTGGTGGCGCAAGGCACGCCGGAACAGGTGTTGCAGGCGGATCTACTTACCCGCTGGTATCAGGCCGACCTGAGCGTCGGCCCGCATCCCGAATACCCGATTCCGCAGGTCTATCTGCGTCGCTGAAACGCTTCAACTGGAGCAGGATACGGTCAGATGCTTGCCCCATTCCGGCGGCAGCGCCGCCAGATCCTCCCTCTCCGGCTGGTCGGCGTAAGGCTGGCAAAGCGTCTGATGCAGCCGGCTCAATGCCCCGATATCATCCTTTTCCGCCTGCTCGATGACCTGCTGCGCCAGATAGTTGCGCAGCACATATTTCGGATTGACCGCGTTCATGTACCGCCGACGTTCGGCATCGTCCTGCGGTTCCTGCAACAGACGTCGACGATAGGCGTTAAACCAGCGGTCGAATGCCGGTCGATCGATAAACTCATCGCGCAGCGGGCTAACGGGGTCGTTTTTCTCGACCGCGGACAACAGGCGAAACGTTCGGGTATAGTCGCGGCGCTCCCGCCGCATCAGGTCTAACAGACCGACCAGAATATCGTTATCGGCGGCGTCGGCGGTGAACAGCCCCAGCCTGGCGCGCATCAGCTCGCCGAATTGCCGCATCAGCGCCGGCTCATAGCGGGCCAACGCGCTCTCCAGCTCATCCGTGGTCATCAGTCCCGACAGCGACTGCGCCAGACGATGTAAATTCCACAGCCCGACCGCGGGTTGGTTATCAAAGGCGTAACGCCCCTGATGATCGGAATGATTACAGATGTAGTCCGGCTGATAATCATCCATAAAACCGAACGGCCCGTAATCAATGGTTAACCCGAGAATCGACATATTGTCGGTATTCATCACGCCGTGCGAAAAACCGACGGCCTGCCAGCGGGCGATCAGCCGCGCGGTTCGTTCAACCACATCGCCGAACCACAGCGTGTAGCGCCGCTCCTCATCCTGCCACTGAGGCCAGTGACGGGCGATGACGAAATCCGCCAATTGACGCACCTTTTCCGGCTCTCGGCGATAATAAAAATGTTCAAAGTGGCCGAACCGCACATGGCTTTCCGCCACGCGCAGCAACATTGCGCCGGGTTCTTCCCGTTCGCGCCGGATCAGTTGCTCGCTGGTGACCACCGTCAACGCCCGCGTCGTCGGGATGCCCAGATGATGCATCGCCTCGGAAGCCAGAAACTCGCGGATCGCCGAGCGCAGCACCGCCCGCCCGTCGCCCATGCGGGAATATGGCGTCAGGCCCGCGCCTTTAAGATGCCAATCCATTCTGCGGCCGTCCGCCAACTGCTGCTCGCCCAGCAGAATGCCGCGGCCATCGCCCAGTTGTCCGGCCCACGAGCCGAACTGATGGCCGCTGTAGACCTGCGCCAACGGCGCCATGCCGGGCAGCAGCGCTTCGCCGCGCCAAACCGCGTCATGCGGGCGCGTAAACCACGCGGGCGACAGACCGAGCTCATCCGCCAGCCCCTGACTGTGATAAAGCAGGCGCGCGCCCTGAAGCGGCGTCGGTTTCAGCTCGGTATAAAAACCCGGCAACTGTTGATGGTAGTGATTGATGAACGATAGTTTCTGCGGCATGTTGTCTCCCCTGTAAGGGAAAGTGTAGAACGGCTGCCATAAAACTAACACGGAGCGAGTATGGGGGTATTACGCCGTAGACCGGCAAACGGGAAGGAAAGGGAAAGAATCGTTATCTTATATCCCATAAAAAATCGGTTTGTATTTCCAGTTCATCAAAATGAACCGCCGGACAAAGCCCGCCTTGCAACGCATCGATATTTAGCTTTCTGGCTTTTTCCAGATGTTCAAGGGTATCGATGCCTTTTGCGATAATCCTGACGCCTTGATAATTATTCCTGATAACACGCAACAGCGGATCCATAATCGAGCTTTGCGTCGGTCGGGATAAAAGATACCAGACCAGATTCTGATCCATCTTCACCGCGCTGATGCATCCGTCATTCAACGGCTTCAGATTCACTTTTCCCGAACCAAAATTATCCAGCCATAAGTTAAACGACTCGCTCAGTTTAAGAATACGTTCGTTTCCTCTGCCCTGGGATAAGTTTGGAAAGAGTTCATTAATCTCCAATTCAATGAAAAGCAGACTTTTAATTTCATTATATAATGATGTCGATTCCAGTAAAAAATCCGCTATTTCATGATCGACTTTCAGCAGCAGACGCACATCGTTTTGGGTAAACCAGGGGGCATTTCGCTTAATGAAATCGACCTGCTCCCTAATTAAATCATGCTGTTGAGTTTTTGTTAACATACTGAAAATGATATCCGGTAAAATACTCGCATTGCCAAACAAACTATTAAAGCGGATTATCATTTCAGCAGCCAATAACTTCCCTTCCATGCTATAAACTGGCCAGAAAACAGAATCACTCACATAGTCCACATCTAACCGAATAAGCATGTTATATCATCTACTTCAGGTGATAATTAATCACCATTTGCTTGTGTTTTATACTAAATACGTAAAAAACAATCCGTATCCAGCGCTGTTTTCCAAACGCCATCCGCTATCCTGGTCAGAGGGTCAGATTAATCACTAATGGCAGGCTGTATAAAGCGATCGGATTGCAGCCCATAAAAAAGCACGCTACTAGCTTTATTTATAGAGCAGAACACTGCATTTTTCATATGAACACAATAAGAATAGGCCGATTCGGATATTGGCGGGCGCTTTCAGATAAAAAACGGCGTCGGAACAAGAAAACATTATCAAATCGTATTCTTTCTCTCGTAGCACTTTTTATACTCACGAGGGCTGATGCCGTAATGATGGCGGAATAGCCGAGAAAAATAGCGCGAGTCCGGATAACCGACCGCCTGCGCGATCTGCGCGATGGGCAAAGAGGTGCTTTGCAGCAGGCTTCTTGCCCGGCTGATACGCTGTTTCTCGCGCCAGGCGAAAACCGTCTGATTCATCTCTCGCTTAAATAGATGGGCCACGCGCGAAGGGGAAAGGAAGATCTGTCTGGCCAGCGTCTCTATATTGATATCCTCGGCGATATGCTGATCAATGTACTTGCATAGCGCATTAATGCGCGGATCCAAGGCGTGGCGGTTGCTGATTGGTTGAGCCTGGAAACAGGTTAAAATCACCCTTTCGAGCGCGTTCATGGCCATCGCCTCCGCCAGCGGTTCGGTGGCGGCATGGTGATGAATCACTTCAGAGAACAGGGATTGCATATTCTCGATGGCAGCGGGCGCGTCAAGCCGCATTTTGCCGATTTCCTTGTCGGTGACGTCCCAGCGCAGCCAATCCACCCAGTAGGGCCTGGGGATAAAATAAATCCACAAATGATCCCAGAATTCACTGCTCTCCGCGCGCCCATAGTGATGCGGCACGCCCGGCGGAAAAAGCACCAGTTCGTTTTCCTGACAATGAATATCGTGCTCCCCGGCCTTCACCCGCCCTTCCCCTCGCAGCGTCAGGTTGATGATGTAGCCTTTCATTCCTTGTGGACGGTTGATGTAATAATCCAGTTTACTGCCTCGCGAAATCGGGGTGAAGCCGGCGACCAGATAGGCATTGAAGGTGAAACTTTTTATCAGCGGCGAAAAGTTCACCATCTCATCGGAATTAAACGCCATTGTCCTCTCTCTCCGGTGCCGGAAGGATAAATCAATCATCCTGCAATATGCGTAATCCCCAGGGTTCCAGCGTCACTTCCGACGCCGCAGGCAACGCCTGGTCGTTTATCAGGCAATGAGACGGAACCGGGATTCGGATGGGATGCGCCGTTGCCGAGTAGTTAAACATAAAGCGAATGGTGTTCCCCGCCCGATTTTTTCCGCGGCGCACGATCAGCGGAAAAACGCTATCCGCCGTGCGCGACGCCAACTGACAATCCCGGCATAAATAATTGAATAATTTGCTGATAAAAGATTTCTGCGGCAGAAACCCCACATACATCGCCCGCCCGTCGCCGTAATCCGTTTCAGTTACGGCGGCATATTTTTGCCAGACCGGATGTTGATATTTAGCGACGACGCGCGTTCCCTCGCCATCCGGCGTTAACAGTTCCATCCATAATTCAGCGGGTTCATCCGCCAGAGCGGCGACGTCCTCAACCAGCGACTCGATGGCGACCGACTCCGGTAAGACAAATTGGCTATAGGAGACCCCGCAACTCTGACTCAAGATGCCGGGTTGTTTTGCGCTGCGCACTTTCACATTTTCGTCGCAAAAACCTGATTTAAAACCGATCAGCGCGCGACCGCCGTTTTCGATATAGCGGTTGATGCGGGCCAGCAGCGCATCGTCGGCCGCATACAACGCCGGGATGATGATGGCCTGATATTGGTGACAGCCATCATCGACGTCATTGATGATATCCAGCGCAATGTTGTGGTCGTACAACGCGTCATAAAAGCGCCGCACAATATCGTTATAGACATTGCCTTGCGTTTCTCCGGGCTTAAACCAGTTCAGCGCTTCCATCGCTTCATTGTTCACCAGCAGCGCGACGTCATGCTGAAAAGCCAGATCGGCCAGCGCATCGGAAAGGCGGGCAAAATCAGCGCCGATAGTCTGCGCTTCACGATAAGTCGCGTTAGGCAGGAAATCGTGACTCAACAAGCCTTTCCAATAGGTTTCAAACGCGTTATGGATCGAGTGCCAGTGCCAGTACGACACCATTTTAGCGCCGTGGGCGACATGGCTGAAAGCCTGAAGACGCAACTGTCCCGGATAAGGCGTCCACTGCGCAAACCCCTGCGCCTGCGTTTCCAGCACAAAATAGTTAGCGCCCTGTTTCAGATTGCGGGCGATATCGCCGCCAAACGCGATCTCCCGCCCGGTGAGATGATCCTGTGAGGGGTGATAAATATCTACGCCGGCGACCGTCAGCGCTTGCGCGGCGGCGAAATGGTTCACGCGCGGCTGTACGCCGTAAGAGTGACCGCGCCACTCAAAATCGAAATTATGGGTAATAAACTGATCGTCCCGGACATATTCAGCGACGAGACCGGCCTGCCACATCAGATATTCAGTCACCATCTGGCGCTGAAATTTGGCGAACGCGCTGCCCAGGCTGGCATTAATGGTGCTCTCCACCGGGGGAAAATCGTCCCAGTCGTCAATCCGGTTGCTCCAGTAATCCAGTCCGAAATCACGGTTCATCCGCCTGATATCCGGGTAACGGGACTTCAGCGCATCAACAAAACGCCGCTGCATATCCGGCCCGACGTTATCGTAATGCTTGGTTTCGTTATCCAGTTGATAGCCAATGACGGCCGGGTGACGGGATACATGCGTCATCAGTACGCGAATGATATTTTCGGCATAATGCAGAAACGTCGGATTTACAATATCCATGATCTGACGGCGGCCGTATTTTTCCCGCCCCTGCGCCGTCGTCACCATCACCTCCGGGTGTTTTCTCGCCAGCCAGCCGGGAATGGCGTAGGTCGGCGTACCGATAATGACGGCTATCCCGGCGGCATGCATGGCATCCAGCACGCGGTCCAAATGGGTGAAATTATACTCGCCCTCCTGCGGCTCCAGCGTACTCCAGGTCGATTCAGCGATACGAACCACATTAATGCCCGCGGACAACATCAATTCAATATCTTCTCCCAGCCTGTCCGCCGGCATATATTCATCATAATAAGCGACGCCATAATATAAATCAGTCATTGTATCTCCCAGATTTATTTTTCCAACACGGTGCGATTGAGTAATACACGAGATGAGTCAAGTGTAATAAATGAAATAACGGTAAAGAATAATGCAATACTTCCCAGCACCAGATAACTTTCAACAAATCCCATATGTTGGTACATATAGCCAATTCCGCCGGACAGGAAAATGGTGCTAAAACTTTTTGAGAACTGGAATCCAATTAAATAAACCGTTGCCGACAGCCACGGATTAAAATTAGCAGCGATATATTTTAAGCCGGCGACTAAGAGAATTGAACTTTCAAAACCATGAAGCATCTTGATGGCGCTGATTGAAATCGGTCCGACGGCCCAGGCCGAACCAATAATACGGAAGCTCATGATTAACCCGCAATACAACAGGGCATTCTTCGGTCCGATTTTATTGACAAACCAGGGCGCCATAAACATGACCGCCGCATCCAGAAATATTTGCGCCGTCGTCAGATAACCAAATACTTCCGCGCCGCGCGCTTTACTGGCAAAGAAATGGCTATAATAAATGGCGAATTGCTGATCATAAGTTTCATAGATCGCCCCCACGCCCACCATATACATGGCAAAGAACCAGAACTTCTTCAATTTTATCAGGCTTCGCACATCGGCCAAGGAGATAGGTGCCGTTTTAGGCAAACGTTCCTTTGACGCCGTCGCGGAGCCGGGATGCGTTTTCCACACGATAAACAACAAGGCGATCCCCGCCAGACTGGCCAGCCAGAAAATATAATCCTGATTGATGCCGTAAAGTTTGCCGGCGACGAAAGTGCCGATCGCCGCCCCAATCCCCCCGAACATGCGCGCCCGGCCGAATTCAAATCCCGACAGGCGGCTGACTTTATCGATATAGGCTTCACACACGCCGCAGCCCGCGCCAAATGCCATGCCGATATAAAATCCGCCAGCCAGCGCCCCCAGAATAACATTGAATCGCAATAGCGGCGCGAATACATAGATCCAGTACGGCGCAAAGAGCGTAATAATAATGGCCAGCATCCACATAAGGTGTTTTCTGAAAATCAACTTATCGGAAATAAAGCCAAATAGAGGCTGTACGCAAACGGAAAAAATAGCGGTAAAAGAATAAACCAGGCCGACGTCCGCATAATCAATGCCGATGGTTTCCGTCAGCCATAATGAAAGATAGGGATAACAACATCCCCAGCCGATAAAGAAGAAGAGAAAGAACAGACAGCACATTAAGTAGTTTTTTTCTGTATGAGACATATACCTTGCCCCGCTGAAAGTTGATATTCATGCATTTCCATGAGGCAACTAACTTAACGCCAAATTTATATCTCGATCAGGAATGTCCTGCTGTCAAAGGGTAGAAATCTGCTGCGCGAATGCTATTTGTGAGCAACTTCACGCATCGGCTTTATTGCGTGCCGATACGCGATAACGTGATGAAATAATAGGGGAAGACCGGATCAGGCCGCAGGCGATTAATCAGCGGATGCTTTGCGCCAGCCAGGCGGCCATTTGCTGTAGTTCATTTTGCTGTTGCGGGAATGTCGCTATCAGTTGCCCACAGACGACGGCCATGCTTTCCGGCCGATAGGGCGTATTACTCAGGGCGAGGGCCAGCGCCTCCAGCGGCGCGGGATTCAGGCTATCGGTAAAGACCTGTGTGCGGGTAATGACGCCATGCTCAACGTCAAAATGCAACTCAACGCCTCCCCAGGCAAAGCGGTTATCCAAAAGATGAGTAAAAGCCGGCGCCTGGCCGAAATTCCACTCCCAGCTGCTCTGGCGGGCAAACTGCTCGCTGAAGCCCGGCAAATCCGGAAAGGCGGCGGGGGAAATGATTTCCGGCTCGCAGCGTTCGCCGTAATATTCAAAAAAGGCCTGCGTCGCCGACTGACAGATTTGCTGATGACCGATAGCGGGCAATAACTCAACCAGATTCGCGACCCGGGAGCGTACCGACGTAATACCCTTGGCCTGCAATTTTTTCACATCGGGGTTGAGATAATCCGCTAAGCGGCTCAGATCGGCGTTTAATAGCAACGTGCCGTGATGGAAACCGCGATCTTTGGTTTCCCGGTATGCGGAACCCGATATTTTTCGGCTGCCGTCAGGCGTATCAATCACCAGATCGTTACGGCCGGAAGCGCTGGCGTTAATCCCGAGCTGCGCCAGCGCGTCGAGGATAATTTGGGTTGAAACGCTTTTATCGTATTCAGGCTTTCCCGCCATAAAGGTAAAGCAGGTATTACCGAGATCGTGAAACACCGCGCCGCCGCCGCTGCTGCGTCGAGCCAGTTTGATGCCGTCTTCTTCCATCCGACGCGTATTACACTCTTTCCACGGATTCTGCGCCCGACCGATAACCACCGTTTCGGCGTTGCGCCACAAAAACAATACCCGTTGCGTGGTCGGCATTTGCCGAAATATGCACTCCTCAACGGCCAGGTTGAACCAGGGGTCGAAAGAGTCGGAGAGTAACAGACGCAGCGAAGACATAAGGCTCCATAGACGCGCAAAGGCGCATCAGATACGGCGGGCCTGCCAGTAAGCCCGCTTCCAATAGACGTTATCCAGCGATGAGCGAATCACGCCCTGACTGGTGGAGGCGTGGATAAACTTGTCGTCTTTATCGTAGATTCCCACGTGCAGCCCGTTGCCGCCGCTGCCGGTTTTGAAAAACACCAGATCGCCCGGCATCAGGCTGTCGCGATCCACGCGTTCGCCCAATTCCGTTTGCGCATCGGTGCTGCGCGGTAAACGAATGCCGAAACGGTCGCGAAAGGTCAGATAGACAAAGCCGGAACAATCAATACCGTTGCGATCCAGACCGCCATAGCGGTATGGCGTACGATGCCATTGATGCAGTTGATCGTTTAATTGCGCCACCACCATTATCGAATCGCTCAGGCGCGCATCCGGCGGTGGATTGCGGTGACTGCTGCACCCCGCCAAGATCAGGCTTGCCAACACCAACACATGTTTTAAACGCATCATGTTTTTTTACCCGAATCCGCCGGTTAATCGCTATCAGAATGATATATCTGCTTAATCTAGCGTTGAAAGGGTATGGCTGGCAAGTAAAGCCGATTCTTCCTAATTTTCGTCGCCGCGGCGGGTTATCAGCCAGTCGCGGCCGTCGACGCGACAACGCTGGAAATCGACGCCGAAAACCGGTGATAAGATTTCAGGCTGCATCACGTCGGCGGTATCGCCATGCGCCGCCAGTCGTCCGCCGGACATCAGCCAGACGCCGTCGGCGTGTTGCAGGCTGTGGTTCAGATCATGAGCGCAGACGATAACCGTTACGCCGGACCGACATAGCGTATGAAGCAATTCATCCAGCGCCACCTGTTGCGCGACATCCAGACTGTTGGCCGGTTCATCCAGCAGCAGTAAACGACCATAGGGATTGGCCGCCGGCCAAATCTGCAACAGCGCGGCGGCAAGCCTGACCCGTTGCCACTCCCCGCCGGACAATCGGGTTAACGCGCGCGATAGCTTGTCGGCCAGCATCAGCTTTTGCGCCAGAAAACCGACGACATCGTCGTTTATCGCCTCGCTGGCCGCCGGCGGCTGATGCAAACGCAAATACTGAAACACCGGCATCATCGCCGTCGGGGGCTGTTGCTGCGCCAGATACGCCCGATGCCACGCCAACTCCCGCGCGGGCCAGTCCGCCAGCCGTCGGCCGGACAGACAGACATCGCCCTCGCCGTCCAGCATGCCAGCGATTCTGGCCAGCAGGGTGCTTTTCCCCGCGCCATTCGGGCCGATGACATGCAACAGCCGACCGCTCCCGCACGCGACGTTGACCGGAGACAAGCGGGGCGAAACGCCGGCCTGCCTCAGTTGCAACAAGGGAGAGGATTGCCGCGCCAATTACTTCGCCAGCGCCGCTTTGACGGCGTCGACCACCGCCGGATCGTCGGGGGTAAAATCGGGGGCGAAACGCTGAATCACCTGACCCTCGCGGGAAATCAGGAACTTCTCAAAATTCCACAAGATATCTTCCGGGTGAGCGGGCTTACGTCCTTTGTTGACCAGCCGGGCGTAAAACCCGCTCAGCAAAGAACCGGTTGCTTTAGGCTGCTCGCGGATCAATAGCTGGTACAACGGGTGACGGTTCGCGCCGTTGACTTCGATCTTGCTGAACAGCGGAAACTGAACGCCAAACGTGGTGCGGCAAAATTCCTGGATCTCCGCCTCGCTGCCCGGCTCCTGTCCGGCAAACTCATTCGATGGAAATCCAAGCACCACAAAACCCTTATCGCGATAGGTTTCGTAGATTTTTTCCAATGCATCATACTGCTTGGTCAGGCCGCATTTCGACGCCACATTGACGATTAACGCCACCTTACCCTGATAGGGTTCGAGCGTGGTGTCTTGTCCGTCGATGGTTTTCAGGGGAATGCTATAGATTTCATTACTCATCGTCTTGATCCTTTTTATCCTGTGGGGATGATGGCCGTCAGCCATTGCTGGCTACGCGGTGAGCTAAATCCTGTTACGTAACAACAACCAGATAAACCAGGGTGCGCCCAGCGTAGCGGTAACGACGCCAATCGGCAACTCGGACGACGCTAACGCCACCCGGGCCAGCGTATCGGCCAGCATCAGAATCGAGCCGCCGGCCAACGCGCAACCGGTTAATAAATAACGATGATCGGTTAGGCCGCCCAGCCGCAGCATATGCGGAATAATCAAGCCGACAAAACCGATCACGCCCGCCAGCGCCACGCTTACCCCGACCAACACGCCGACCACCAGCACCAGCACATTGCGCCAGACGTAAACCGATACGCCCAGTTGGCGGGCCTGAATCTCCCCCAGCGCCAGCCGGTTCAACACATGCCCCTGCGCGCTCAGCCACAGAATAAACGGCGCCAGCGCCAGCATCAGCCAGCCATAGCGCCAGTCGATTCCGCTGAATCCGCCCATCATCCAGTACATCAACTGGCGCAAATCCAGACTGGTGCTGAAATAGACCGCCCAGGTCATGACCGCGCTACAGATAATCCCCAGCGATACGCCGATCAGCAGCAGACGCGCGTTGGAAACCTGTTTGCGGGCAAAGCGCAGCAGCAGAAAGGTGATCAACAGCGCGCCGGCGATGGCGCTCAGGCTTAAAACCCAGACGGGCAGCGCGCCCTGCCCGATTAACACCGTGAGCACCAGCGCGACGCCCGCGCCGTTGGCGACGCCCAGCAGTCCCGGTTCGGCCAGCGGGTTATCAAATATCGACTGCATCACCGCGCCGCACATCGCCAGGCTGGCGCCCACCAGCAGCACCGCCAGGGTTCTGGGGAAACGCAACTGCCAGACAAAGATGCGCTGCGCGTCGTCCAGCCAATGTAGCGGCCAAATCCAGCGGTCGCCCGCGCACAGCCCTATTGTCAGCGCCGTCAGGGTCAGAAGAAACAGCAGAGCCAACCGCTGACGATCCCGCACGCGCCGCCGCTGTTTTAACTGGGTATATCCCGAATTCAAAGGCTGCATAATCCAATCCGCGAAAAAAGGAAAGGCGCCTGTCCCGACAGGCGCTGGCGCTATGGTAACCGATTTTGGCCGTCGCTTCCGCGCCCGCTGCGATGAATGTAAGCTCTGCCTCTTTAATCACGCGGCGATGTTCGCCGTTGATCAGATCAATGAATGTGCGGATGGTACAGCGGCGCAACCCTCCCCTTCTCAGGGGAAGGCGCAAAGACGGGATTATTAATTTACCGGGATGACCGCGCCGGCATATTTCTGGTTGATAAAGTCCTGGATCGCCTTGGAGTGCAGAACCTCAACCAGCGCTTTAATCTCCGGTTTGTTTTCATCGCCGCGACGAACGGTGATGATGTTGGCATACGGATTATCTTCGCCGCTCTCTACCGCAATCGGATCTTTAGTCGGATTCAGACCGGCATCGATGGCGTAGTTGGCGTTGATCACCACCGCATCCCCTTCGTTATTGGCATAAACCTGCGGCAACAGGCCGCGCTCTACGCTCGGCAGGAATTGCAGCTTTTTCGGGTTTTCGACGATATCGCTGATACGGGCGTCAACGCGCTTGACCTCCGGTTTCAGTTTAATGACGCCGGCCTTTTCGAAAATGGACAGGATACGCCCCTCTTCAGCCACCGCGTCGCCGAGAATGATCTTGCCGTTTTCCGGCAAATCTTGCAGGCTCTTGTGCTTTTTGGAGTAAATGCCGATCGGTTCGATATGGATCGCCCCTGCATTGACGAAATCATAACTCTTATCGCCGGCGTGATCTTTCAGCACGCTTTCCAGATAGGGAACATGCTGGAAATAGTTGGCGTCGATATCACGGCTGGCTAACGCCGTATTGGGCAGAATATAGTCCTGAAAGCGCTGGATCTGGAGGTCAACGCCCTCTTTCGCCAGAATCGGTTTCGCCTGCTCAAGAATTTCGGCGTGCGGAACGTTCGACGCCCCCACCACCAGTTTGCTGTCCGCGACCGCAGAAAACGCGGTCAGACTCAGTGCGGTCAGAGAGGCATAAGCCAGCATTAAAATTTTACGCGTCTTCATCATCATCATTCCTTTATCATATTAACGTTTATCAAGAATTGCCGTAACGGTATCGCCAATAAACTGGATAATGAAAACCAGTAGCAGGATCATTATCGTCGCCACCAGCGTCACATCGCCGTGATTGCGTTGAAAACCTTCCAGATAGGCCAGATTGCCCAGCCCTCCGGCCCCAATGACGCCCGCCATAGCGGTATAACTCACCAGCGCGATTAGCGTGACCGTAATCCCGGAAACCAGCGCCGGTGAAGACTCGGGCAATAGCACCCTGAAAATGATGGTACTGATTCTGGCCCCCATCGAGCGGGCCGCCTCAATCACCCCTTTATCCACTTCGCGCAGGCCGATTTCCACCAGCCGGGCGTAAAACGGCGCCGCGCCGATAATCAATGCCGGCAAGGCCGCATTGGCGCCTAAGATGGTGCCGACGATGACCCGGGTAAACGGGATCAGCAGCACGATCAAAATAATAAACGGAATGGAGCGGAAGACGTTGACCACTACCGAAACCAGCGTATACACCAGCCGGTTTTGCAATAGCTGCCCGCGGGAGGTGAGAAATAACAGCACGCCCAGTATCACCCCCAGCACAAAAGTCGCCAGCCCGGCGATGGCCGTCATGTAAATCGTTTCATAGGTCGCATCAAGCAGACGGTCGACCTGTAGGTGAGGGAACAGTGTCTCAAGCATGTTTAATCACCTCGGCCGTAATGTTCTTTTCCTGTACCAATGCCAGCATGTCTGCCAACTGCCGTTCATTTCCCTCTACGTGAACATAGATCTCGCCAAATGCGCCATTTAACGTCTGGGTTATTTTGCCGTGCAAAATATTGATGGTCAGACCGTAACGCTGGATTAATTCCGAAATCACCGGCTGCTGGGTTTGTACGCCGACAAAGGTCAGTTTGACCACCGCGCCGGACAGCGACTCGACCAGCAGCGGATTGAAGCTCTCCTGCGTCTCTTCATACTGCGTCACCTGCCTGACAAACTGCTGGGTAATCGCCTGCTGAGGATGGGTAAAGACATCCAGCACCGCGCCCTCCTCGACGATGCGGCCGTTTTCCATCACCGCCACGCGCTGACAAATTTTGCGCACCACGTGCATCTCATGGGTGATCAGCACGATGGTCAGATTCAGCTTGCGGTTGATATCCAGCAGCAAATCAAGAATAGCGTCGGTGGTTTGCGGATCGAGCGCGGACGTCGCTTCGTCGCACAGCAACACCACCGGATTGTTCGCCAATGCGCGGGCGATCCCCACCCGCTGCTTTTGTCCGCCGCTTAGCTGGGAAGGATAGGCGTTTTCCCGTCCCTGCAACCCCACCAGCGCGATCAGTTCCGCCACTCTGGTCTTGATGTGCGCTTTTTTGACCCCGGCGATCTGCATCGAAAAGGCTATATTTTCACTCACCGTTCGCGACCACAGCAAATTGAAGTGCTGGAAAACCATGCTAATGCGCAAACGCGCCGCGCGCAGCTGTGCGCCGTTGGCTTTGGCGATATCCTGCCCGTCAACCACAATCGAACCGCTGGTAGGGGTTTCAAGGCCGTTCAACAGGCGGATCAGGGTACTTTTCCCGGCGCCGCTGTAACCGATGATGCCGTAAATCTGCCCGGTTTCGACACTCAGGCTAACGTCTTCAACCGCGCGAATAGAGCCAGAGGAACTATCGAATACTTTCGAGACATTCGAGAGAGTAATCATTATGAAGCACATCCCATTATTATCTTTTATTCCTTAATTATTAAGGAGTTAAATCACGCATTACAATAAACTCGATGCGCCGATATCGTCACATAATCCTATCCGGCCGCAAAAGAATGTGTTAATGACCTGGCTCGGGAGGATCCTACCGAGCCAGTCAATATAAGGAAAGAATATAAAGTTTATTAGTTATTCGCTAATCGAATAAAAAGCGGAGTAACGGTAGAAAAATCATCGACATGACGTTGCCGACAAACTCGCCGGTAGGCGTGCTATACCAAAACGAAGCGCGACAGCCCCTCGCTGCGCGCTACTGGCGAACTGTCTTTGTTAACGGCCTGATCAAAATGCGATATTTTTTCGCCGCGTCAGCCAGGCGCCGACGAATTCGGGTACTACCGCGCCGGCCGGGCCATAGATTTTTTCGTCAAACTGACTTTCCACCTGACTGGGTTCAAGATTCAGTTCGATGGTATAGGCGCCATGCACATGCGCTTCCTGCACGAAGCCGGCGGCGGGATAAACATGGCCGGAGGTGCCGATGGCGATAAAATAATCGGCCTGTGACAGCGCCTGATAAATTCTATCTATTTCCAGCGGCATTTCGCCGAACCATACGATATGCGGACGTAACGGCGCGGGAAACTGGCAGCAGTGGCAGCGATCTTCAACCGACAGATCGCCTGTCCAGTCGAATACCTGACCGCTGCGGCAACAGCGTACCTTCAGTAATTCGCCGTGCATATGCACAACGCGTTGGCTGCCGGCCCGCTCGTGCAGGTTATCGATATTCTGCGTGATAAGTAAAAAATTGTCGCCCAGCGACGCCTCCAGTTCGGCCAGCGCCAGATGCGCCGCGTTGGGCTTGATTTCAGGCTGCTGCAACTGGCGACGGCGGGCATTATAAAACGCCTGCACCAGTTGCGGGTCGCGCTGGAAACCCTCCGGGGTCGCCACATCTTCGACCCGGTGCTCTTCCCACAGGCCATCGGCGGCACGAAAGGTTCGAATGCCTGACTCCGCGGAAACGCCCGCGCCGGTTAAAACAACAACTCGTGGTTTCTTCACTTCAGTTACCGCCAGATAATCTCTGTGGAAAATACGTGCCCGCAGACGCTGCTGACGCATTCGTTTCCCTTTGTGAAAACGTCCTAACCGTTGATGCGAATGCATAACTGCTCCTGCTATTTGTCCATTAAGTGTAGCAAAGCCGCGCCGCGAATGCCGCCGGCATCGCCATACCGCGCCTTGGCGATACGCGGCAGTTTGGCAATCGGCAATAAACGCGGGGGTAAACGGGTGGGTAATATTTGATAAATTTCATCAAAATTCGACAATCCGCCGCCCAGCACCAGCAGGTGGGGATCGATAAGGGTTAACAGATTGCCCAGGCAGGCCGCCAGCAAATCCATAAAGCGGTCGACGAACGCCAGCGCATTGGCATCGCCTGCGCGATAGTGTCTGATGATGGTGACGGCCGGCAACGTCTGTTGATAAAAATGCGCATACAGCCACTCAAATCCGCGCCCTGAAATGTAATTTTCAATACAGCCGCTTTGTCCGCAGCCGCATTTTACACGGGGAATATCGTCCCCCAGCACAGCCAGCGCGTCGGACGGTAAACGCAGGTGGCCTATCTCGCCCGCCATGCCGTTGCGGCCATCCACCGGGCGGCCGTTAATCACCAGCCCGCCGCCCACGCCGGTGCCGAGGATCATGCCCAGCACCACCGGGTAACGGCGGAACTCCGCATTCCAGGCTTCCGACAGAACAAAACAGTTAGCGTCGTTGTTGATACGGATTTCGCGATGCAGCAACTGCCCCAGATCCTGAGCCAGCGGCCGCCCCATGGTCGCGGGTAAATTCGCGGTAAACAACGCGCCATTCTCCCCCGTCTGGACACCCGGCACGCCGATGCCGATTTTTCCGGCCATCCCCGTCTGCGCATCGGCTTCCCGGGTCAGATCGACCAGCGTGTTCAGCAGCGCCTCATAGCTATTGCGCGGCGTGGGAACCCGCTTCTGCCAGACTTTATTCAGTTCGGCGTCGAATACGCCCAGCTCGATTTTCGTGCCGCCCATATCAAAACCGTAATACATGACCGCCCCTCGATAAATAATCCGCCCATCATTAAAGATAAGCGGAGGGTGAAAAGGTCACTGCCCGCTTAATACGCGCGCAGGGTCAATCCGGCTGGCGCGGCGCGCCGGATACCAACTGGCTATCAGACTCAGCACCAGCGCCGTCGCCAGTACGCTGATGACATCGATCGCATGTAACTCCGATGGCAGAAAATCAATGAAATAAATATCGCCCGATAAAAAACGATGACCGGTTATCGATTCAATGCCGCGAATAATATTGGTCAGTTGCAGGGTGGCTATCACCCCGACGATGACGCCGATCACGCTGCCCAGCAAGCCGGCCAGCAAACCGTACCAGACGAATATCGCGCGGATCAGTCCATCCGTGGCGCCCAGCGTACGCAACACCGCAATGTCGCCGCTTTTATCTTTAACCGCCATCACCAGCGTAGAAACAATATTAAAACAGGCCACGCCGATCACCAGTATCATCGCCAGATACATAATAGTGCGCACCATCTGGATATCCCGATACATATAGCCGTAGGTGCCGATCCAACTGCGAATGTATACATAGGCGTTGGTCACCTCGCCGGCGCTGCGCACCAGTTTATTGGCGCTGAAGACGTCGGCAGCCTTAATCGCAATTCCCGACACGCTATCGCCCATATCCAGATATTGCTGCGCGTCCGCCAGCGGCACCAGCGCCAGACTGTGGTCGAGCTGACCGCTGAGCTGCAAAATACCGCTGACGTGAAGACGGATGCGCTTCGGCTGCATCAGTTTCATCTGCGGATCGTTATTGGGGATCATCACCGTGACCCAATCGCCTTCATTCACGTTCAGCGCTTTTGCCACGCCCTGACCGATAATCACCTGCTGTTCGCCGGCATGAAAATTTTTCCAGCCGTCATTCAGCACAAAACGCGGCAACGCGCTGAGCTCACTCTCTTGCTGCGGATCGACGCCTTTCATTTGAATGGCCCGCAGATTGGCGCCGTTCTCCAGCAGCCCGGTGAAATTGATATAGGGCGCGGCGGCCGCGACGCCCGGCACCTGCTCAATTTTAGGCAGAATATTGCGCCAACCGTCAAACGGCTGGTCCACCGGCTCGATTTCCCCGTGGGGAACCACCGCCAGGATGCGATTATTCAACTCGCGTTCAAAACCATTCATCGCGCTTAAGCCGACGATCAGCACCGCGACGCCCAGCGCGATACCCGCCGTCGAGATAACCGAGATCAGTGAAACCATGCCGCCGCGCCGACGGCCGCGACTAAAGCGCAGACCAATCAGCAGGGAGAGCGGAGGAAATCTCATTGCGGCACTCCCGTTAACGTCAGTTCCTGCTGTAACTGACCATCGCGCATTTCCAACTGACGGCTCAGGCGACCGGCCAGTTGCAAATCATGGGTAACCACCAGAAACGCCGTACCCTGCCGAACATTCAACTCGCCCAGCAGTTCAAAAATCGTATCCGCCGTGCGCTGGTCCAGATTCCCGGTCGGTTCATCCGCCAGCACCAGAGAAGGACTGTTCACCAACGCGCGGGCAATGGCGACGCGCTGGCGCTCCCCGCCGGAAAGCTCCGCCGACCGGTGATGGCTGCGCGTTTCCAGCCCGACCGCCGCCAGCATTTCCCGCGCCTTTTCCTGCGCCTGCGCCGCCGGCACATGGCCGATCAACAGCGGCATAGCGACATTTTCCAGCGCGGTAAAATCCGGCAGCAGATGGTGGAACTGATAAATAAAGCCCAGTTCGCGGTTGCGCAACGCGGATTTATCCGCCGCGGAGAGCCGGCTCATCTGTTGACCTTTAAAGATCACCTCACCGGAGGTCGGCGAGTCCAGACCGCCTAATAAATGCAATAAGGTACTTTTACCCGACCCCGAACTGCCGACAATCGCCATCATTTCCCCGCAGCGCATCTCAAAAGAGACGTTGCGCAGGACATCCGTCGACAATTTGCCTTCCTGATAACGCTTGCACAGGTTATTGCACTGCAATAACAGTAAATCACTCATAACGTAAAGCCTCGGCTGGTTGAACGGCGGCGGCGCGCCATGACGGATACAGCGTGGATAACAGGGCAATCGCCATCGCCGCGACGGCGATGACGATCACCTGCAACGGCGCTATCGCCACCGGCAGCGCGGCGCCGTCAAGCAATAATCCCAACGCCGGCATCAGCGTATTCAACTGACTGGCCAACAGCGTTCCCAATAGCGCGCCCAATAAGGCGCCGATAATCCCGGCGCTGCCGCCCTGCACCATAAACACCGCCATAATCTGACGTTGGGTCAGTCCCTGCGTTTGCAGAATGGCGACCTCGCCCTGTTTCTCCATCACCAGCAGCCCCAGCGACGTAATAATATTGAAGGCCGCAACCGCAACGATCAGGCTCAACAACAGCCCCATCATATTTTTTTCCATCCGCACCGCCTGGAATAACTCGCCCTTGCGCTCGCGCCAGTCTTTCCACACCAGCCCTTCCGGCAGCGTCTGGCCGCTCAGTTCATCGACCGTCAGCGGTTGATCGAGCCACAGGCGCCAGCCGGTGATATTGCCGAGCGGATAACGCATCAGCCGTGAAGCATCCTGCTGATTGACCAACAGCTGGTAGCCGTCAACCTCGCTGTTGGCGGCGAATGTCCCGGCGACGGTGAAGATGCGCTGGCTGGGAATGCGGCCCATCGGCGTGAGCTGACTGGCGCTGGGTACCATCAGACGCAGCGGATCGCCGCGCTTTACCCCCAGTTGCGAAGCCAGTTGCTCGCCGAGGATGACCTGATATTGTCCCGGCTGAAGCTGCTGCTGGCGCACATTCACCAGATAGCGCGCCAGCGGGTCCGGCTGGTCCGGATTGACCCCCAGCATCACGCCGACCGCGACGCTGCGGGCGCTTTGCAGCACCACCTCGCCGGTGGTCAGCGGCGCCAGGCGGTTAACGCCCTGTAGCGCCTCCAGCGACGAGACGGGATAAGTTTGCGGATCGAGCGATCCCTGCGTGGTGGCGATCAACGCCTGCGGCATCAGCCCCAGGATATTGTTCTCCAGTTCACGCTCAAAACCGTTCATAACCGACAGTACGGTAACCAGCGCCATCACGCCCAGCGTGATGCCAATAGCCGATAACCAAGAGACAAACCGCCCGAAGCGGTCTGATGCCCGGCCGCGCATATAACGCAAGCCGATGAATAATGCGACAGGTTGATACATGAAATCCGTCTGGATGAGGTTGCCAAAGCAAAGTGTTCAAGGATAATAAAGGGTAGTACCGCTTTATGGAACCCTAACACCCTCACTCTCCGGCTTTTTCTTAGCGGATACCGGGGTCGAGACCTGATAATCAGATTATGCCTGAAAAATATCGTTATTCGTTGCCGCTTAAATCGGGCGAGCAACGCCTGCTGGGAGAATTGACCGGCGCGGCCTGCGCCGTGGAATGTGCGGAGATTATCGACCGCCATGCCGGACTGGTTATTCTTATCGCCCCGGATATGCAGAACGCCTTGCGCCTTCGCGATGAAATTCAGCAATTTACCGAACAACCCGTCACCACATTGTCGGACTGGGAAACGCTGCCTTACGACAGTTTCTCGCCGCATCAGGAAATCATTTCCAACCGGCTCGCGACCCTGTATCAGTTGCCGCTGATGGAACGCGGCGTGTTGATTCTGCCGATCAACACGCTGATGCAGCGCGTCTGTCCGCATAATTTTTTGCACGGCCACGCCCTGATGCTGAAAAAAGGTCAGCGTTTATCGCGCGACAAATTGCGTACCCAACTGGAGCAGGCCGGTTATCGCAGCGTCGATCAGGTCATGGAGCACGGGGAATACGCCACGCGCGGCGCGCTGCTGGACCTGTTCCCCATGGGAAGCGAAGAGCCTTACCGGATCGACTTCTTTGACGATGAAATTGACAGCCTGCGGCTGTTTGACGTGGATACCCAGCGCACGTTAAATGAAGTGCCGCTGATCAATTTGCTGCCCGCCCACGAGTTTCCAACCGATAAAAACGCCATCGAGCTGTTCCGCAGTCAGTGGCGCGAACGCTTTGAAGTCCGACGGGATGCCGAACACCTGTATCAGCAGGTCAGCAAAAGCGCCTGGCCCGCGGGTATTGAATACTGGCAGCCGCTGTTTTTTGATCAACCGCTGCCCTCGCTGTTCAGCTATTTTCCCGACCATACGCTGGTGGTGAATACCGGCGATATCGAACAGAGCGCCGAACGTTTCTGGCAGGATATTCAGCAACGCTTCGAGAGCCGCCGGGTCGATCCCATGCGTCCGCTGTTGCCGCCGGACTCGTTATGGCTGCGGGTCGACAGCCTGTTCTCCGAACTGAAGGCGTGGCCGCGCGTCCAACTGCGCACCGATACCCTGCCGGCAAAAGCCGCCAACAAAAATCTGGGCTACCAGCCGTTGCCCGATCTGGCCGTCCAGCCCCAGTTGAAGTCGCCGTTGGATCCCCTGCGCCGTTTTCTCGAACAGTTTGACGGTCAGGTGATTTTTTCCGTCGAAAGCGAAGGCCGACGCGAAACGCTGCAAGAGTTGCTGGCGCGCATCAAATTGAAGCCGGCGACGATTAACCGTCTGGATCAGGCGCCACAAGGCGCCGCTTGCCTGATGATCGGCGCCAGCGAGCACGGCTTTATCGATACGCTGCGCCAGCGGGCGCTGATTTGCGAAAGCGATTTATTAGGCGAACGCGTAAGCCGGCGGCGGCAGGATAACCGGCGGGCGATTAACACCGACACCTTGATTCGTAACCTGGCGGAGCTGCGGCCGGGCCAGCCGGTGGTGCATCTGGAACACGGCGTCGGGCGCTACGCCGGCATGACCACGCTGGAAGCGGGCGGCATCAAAGCCGAGTACCTGATTCTGACCTATGCCGGGGAAGATAAACTTTATGTGCCGGTCTCCTCGCTGCATCTGATCAGCCGTTATGCCGGCGGCGCGGACGAAAGCGCCCCGCTGCACAAATTAGGCGGCGACGCCTGGTCGCGCGCGCGGCAGAAAGCCGCCGAGAAAGTGCGCGATGTGGCGGCCGAACTGCTGGATGTTTATGCGCAGCGCGCCGCCAAAAGCGGCTTCGCCTTCAAGCACGACAAAGCGCAGTACCAGCTTTTCTGCGAGAGTTTCCCGTTTGAAACCACGCCCGACCAGGCGCAGGCGATCAACGCCGTGCTGAGCGACATGTGTCAACCGCTGGCGATGGATCGCCTGGTGTGCGGCGACGTGGGCTTTGGTAAAACCGAAGTCGCGATGCGCGCCGCGTTCCTCGCGGTGGAAAACCATAAGCAGGTGGCGGTGCTGGTGCCGACCACCCTGCTGGCGCAGCAGCATTACGACAACTTCCGCGATCGCTTCGCCAACTGGCCGATCAAAATCGAAATGATCTCCCGCTTTCGCAGCGCGCGCGAACAAACGCAGATCATGACGGAAACCCAGGAAGGCAAGATCGATATTCTTATCGGTACGCACAAACTGTTGCAGAGCGATGTGCGCTGGCGCGATCTGGGCCTGCTGATTGTCGATGAAGAGCATCGCTTCGGCGTACGCCATAAAGAGCGGATCAAAGCCATGCGCGCCGACGTGGATATCCTTACCCTGACCGCTACGCCGATCCCGCGCACCCTGAACATGGCGATGAGCGGCATGCGCGACCTGTCGATTATCGCCACGCCGCCGGCCCGCCGTCTGGCGGTGAAAACCTTTGTGCGCGAATATGACGATCTGGTGGTGCGCGAGGCCATCCTGCGTGAAATCCTGCGCGGCGGTCAGGTGTACTATCTCTACAACGATGTGGAAAACATCGAAAAAGCCACCCAGCGACTGGCCGAGCTGGTGCCGGAGGCGCGCTTTACCATCGGCCACGGCCAGATGCGCGAGCGCGATCTGGAACGGGTGATGAATGATTTCCATCACCAGCGTTTCAATGTGCTGGTCTGCACCACCATTATCGAAACCGGCATCGATATTCCCAGCGCCAATACCATCATCATTGAACGGGCCGATCATTTCGGACTGGCGCAGTTGCATCAGCTGCGCGGCCGCGTCGGGCGCTCACACCATCAGGCCTACGCCTACCTGCTGACGCCGCATCCCAAAGCGATGAGCGGCGATGCGCACAAACGGCTGGAGGCGATCGCCTCGCTGGAGGATTTAGGCGCGGGCTTTGCGCTGGCCACGCACGATCTGGAAATTCGCGGGGCGGGCGAACTGCTGGGCGAAGACCAGAGCGGACAGATGACCAGCGTGGGTTTTTCGCTGTATATGGAACTGCTGGAAAGCGCGGTGGACGCGCTGAAGGCCGGTCGCGAGCCGTCGCTGGAAGATCTGATCAGCAGCCAGACCGAGGTGGAGTTGCGCCTGCCCGCGCTGCTGCCGGAAGATTTTATTCCCGACGTCAATACCCGCCTCTCTTTCTACAAACGCATCGCCAGCGCTAAGCAGCCGCAGGAGCTGGATGAGCTCAAAGTCGAGCTTATCGATCGTTTCGGCCTGTTGCCGGATGCCACGCGGCATCTGTTGCAGGTGGCGGCGCTGCGCCAGCAGGCGCAATTGCTGGGGATCAAACGCATCGAAGGCCATGAAAAAGGCGGGTTTATCGAATTCAGCGAACAAAACCGCGTCGATCCGACGCATTTGATCGGGCTGCTTCAGCATAACCCCGGCGTTTACCGTCTGGACGGCCCGACGCGGCTGAAATTCATCAAGGATCTCACGTCACGGCCGCAGCGCATCGAGTTTATCCAGACGCTGTTAACCAATATGGCGCAGCATACGCTGGCGGCATAGCCCTCTATCTTCCCTTCTGCGGCATTGGGCGGCGACGCCCAATGCCGACAATCAGATAGTCCTGCTCTGCAGGAAAAATTTGAACTGCGCCTCACTTTTACCGCCGTCAACGGCAAACGCCCTCGCTGACGGACTACGCTTATTCACTCAGCCATTTCCATTGCGCGGTCAGTCCGGCTCGCCGCATGCATTGTTCCGCCTTATCGGCAACGTTCGGGCTTTACCGGTCTTACATAAGGAGATTTGCGCATGTTTTCCGCTTCCCTGCATGGAATAAAAACCTCGCTGGCGCCCCTTGCGCTGGCGTTCAGCCTCGGCATTGCCTTTTCCTCGCTGGCCGCCGCCGCGACGGAACCCGCGACGGCAATCCCCCCGCCCGACACGGCGGTCGCGGCGCCTCAGCCGCCCGATGTATTGCTGGGGCCGCTGTTCACCGACGTGCAAACGGCCAGGCTGTTCCCCGACCAGAAAACCTTCGCCGACGCCGTGCCGAAAGAAGATCCGGCCGCTATCCTGGATCGCTATATGCGGCAAAAACCGTCGCCCGGCTTCGATTTGCTGCGCTTCGTCGAGCGCTATTTCACCCTGCCGCAAGAAGGCGAGGCTTACGTCCCTCCCGCCGGACAGACGTTGCGCCAGCATATTGACGGCCTGTGGCCGGTGCTGACGCGCGCCACCGCCCAGGTGTCGCCGTACGACTCGCTGCTGCCGCTGCCCCATAGCTACGTGGTGCCGGGCGGCCGTTTTCGCGAAATTTACTACTGGGACAGCTATTTCACCATGCTGGGTCTGGCGGAAAGCGGCAACTGGACGCTGGTGCGCAATATGACGGATAACTTCGCCCACGAAATCGACCGCTACGGTCATATTCCCAACGGCAACCGCACCTACTACCTCAGTCGTTCGCAGCCGCCCTTCTTCTCGTTTATGGTGGAACTGCTGGCGCAACATCAGGGAGAGAAGATCTATGCGCATTATCTGCCGCAGTTGAAAAAAGAGTACCACTACTGGATGCGCGGCAGCGTGGGACTGCCGAACGGGCAGGCCGGCGATCGCGTGGTGCGCCTTGACGACGGCAGCGTGCTGAACCGTTACTGGGACGAACGCAATACGCCGCGCACCGAATCCTATCTGGAAGATAGGACCACCGCCGCTCAGGCCAACGGTCGAGCTGCCGCCGAGGTGTATCGCGATCTGCGCGCCGGCGCCGCCTCAGGCTGGGATTTCAGTTCGCGCTGGCTGCGCGATCCCCGCGATCTTTCCAGCATCCGCACCACCGACATTATTCCGGTGGACCTGAATTCGTTGCTGTTTCATCTCGAACTGACGCTGGCGCGCGGCGCCGAAGCCGCCGGCAATCAAACGGAAGCGGCGCACTTCCAACGCGTCGCCGATGAACGCAAACAGGCCGTCAACCGCTATCTGTGGAATCAACAGGACGGTTACTATAGCGACTATGACTGGCGTCGGCAGGCGATAACGCAGCCGATCACCGCGGCCGCGGTATTCCCGCTGTATGTCGGCATCGCGCCGCGCGATCGGGCGACGGCCACCGGCGACGCGGTGCGCAGACAGTTGCTGAAAGAAGGCGGGCTGACCACCACCACCATCAACACCGGCCAGCAGTGGGATGCGCCGAACGGTTGGGCGCCGCTGCAATGGGTCGCGGTAGAGGGCTTTAACCGTTACGGTCAGGACGCGCTGGCGCAGGCTATCGGCACCCGCTTCCTGGCCAATGTGCAAAAACTGTATGACGCCGAGCATAAGCTGGTGGAGAAATATGTGGTGGAAGGCGCGGGATTCGGCAGCGGCGGAGGCGGCGGCGAATATGCGCTGCAAGACGGCTTCGGCTGGACCAACGGCGTCACGCTGAAGCTGATGGCGCGCTACTGCGACGCCGTGCCGACCTGCCGGCGCGAGGAACGGGCTGCCGCGCAGTAACCCTGTTCAGAGCTGTGGAATAAAAAGGATTACGACGTTGTCGTTGTAATCCTTGATGTGTTTATGATTGACGGGATTTATATAGCTTGAAATATTAATCACTACCGCATAGGTAATTACAGTAACTATCAAATTGATGCATGTATGTGCAACCATATAAACCATTGCATAATCATGCGCACCTATTTTTCTTGAGAATGCTATAAATACTTGCTGTTGTTCAGTTGTCGATAAATCTGGATAGGGCAGTGTCCATGCCGCAAGAAAAAAGATGGCGATAAATATCACTGCCTTACCTATTTTATACATCACCTGTTTTACCATGCGTAATTACCATAGCCGGACCTCCGCCAGAGGAATCGCGCATGCGCGAAGAACATATGGAAGGTACTGAAATGCGAAAGCGTATACGATCTAATTTCGATACCTTATTTCTTTAGGAACGCAACAATAGTCCGCCTAACAAAGAATACTGATAAAAAGGCCAGTAAAATTGATAACGCCCCCAGGAAAATGAGAAGTGAAAGAAGCGGACTGAACAATCCCCCTATGCTTAACGCTTCACTAAGCTGCGCCAAACGCTCAGAAGATATTGAACGAATAATGGCATCAGGAATTATTAGAAAGTAAACAATTGCGATAAGAATGTATATAAGGGCAATTTTTACTCTGAACATGTTTGAGCTTATCCTTTGAGGTCGCTATAATCGATCGCTGTTTTAGTCGAATGATACAAGGAACCGTGCGATTTTCCTCATGGTTTGTTACAGGGACAAATATTTACGCTAACGCTCAGGTAGCGGCAGCTGCAGCAAGAAAACGTCAGTATCAGGATGCTGATTATTACCAGACTCTCTACAAAGAAAACATTGAAATGATCTATTTTCTAATCGAACATTATATATCTAAAATTATTTATCAAATAAAATTCGGC
Source organism: Brenneria sp. L4-2C (assembly GCF_040240335.1). Lineage (NCBI taxonomy): Bacteria > Pseudomonadati > Pseudomonadota > Gammaproteobacteria > Enterobacterales > Pectobacteriaceae > Brenneria > Brenneria sp. L4-2C. Next base: position 207,404 of record NZ_JBEIAC010000002.1, read on the forward strand.
GATAATAATGAAGAAAAAATCATGGACGCTCTATATGAGATTTTGAAAAAATGAAACGTGTCATATTATGGGTATTGCAATCTTTTATATCTCTAGTTCCTGTTGCATTTATAGTCCTTGGCGCTTATTTTTTTATTAATTTCATTCCGACCTATTCAGCCCCACTTATCATCATCTGGATTATAATTGTTTCTTTTTTTTACATAAAATATAATCGATGGTATTAAAATTTTTGCTTCTATAACGATTGTTTCCTTTCTTTAAATCTGACCGCCGATGGGCGATTGCGCATATTTCCCCTTTACAACCCGGAGAGTAACGCAGTAAAGTCCCCACCCTTTTTTCACGGCGTGGAGTATGCAGGATGTTTATCGGTTTTGACTATGGCACGGCCAACTGTTCCGTCGCGGTGATGAATGCCGGTACGCCGCAGCTCGTGCCGCTGGAAAACGACTCGCCGTATTTATCCTCCCTGCTGTGCGCGCCGGTGCGCGAAGCCGTCAGCGAATGGCTGTGGCGTCACCATCAGGTGGAAGCCGGCGGTGAAAACGCGCTGTTGCTTCGTCGTTCCATCAACTATAACCACGATGAGGATATCCGCGTTCTGGCAGACAGCGTGAAGTTCGGGCAGTCGGCGTTGCAGCAATATATCGCCGATCCGGAAGAAACCTGGTTCGTGAAATCGCCCAAGTCCTTCCTTGGCGCCGTCGGTCTCCAGCCTCAGCAGATCGCGCTGTTTGAGGATCTGGTCTGCGCCATGATGCTGCATATTCGCAAGCAGGCCGAGCGACAGCTTGCTCAGCCCATCACCCAGGCCGTTATCGGTCGGCCGATTAATTTCCAGAGTATCGGCGGCGAGGAAGCCAACCAGCAGGCACAGGGCATTCTGGCGCGAGCCGCGGCGCGCGCCGGTTTCCAACGCGTCGCGTTTCAGTTCGAGCCGGTCGCCGCCGGTCTGGACTTTGAAGCGACGCTGGTTAAAGAAACCCGCGTACTGGTGGTGGATATCGGCGGCGGCACCACCGACTGCTCGATGCTGCTGATGGGGCCGGACTGGCATCATCAGCGCGAACGCCAGCAAAGCCTGTTGGGACACAGCGGCTGCCGGGTCGGCGGCAACGATCTGGATATCATTCTGGCTTTCAAACAGTTAATGCCGGTGCTGGGTATGAACGGCATGACGGAGAAAGGCATCACGCTGCCCAGTCAGCCATGGTGGAATGCGGTGGCGATTAACGATATCCCGGCGCAGAAAGCGTTCTACAGCACGGCGTGCCGAACGCTAATCAATGAAATGATACGCGACGCCCAACAGCCCGAAGCGGTAAAACGCCTGCTTACCGTCTGGCGCCAACGGTTGGGCTATCGTCTGGTGCAACTGGCGGAGGCATGCAAAATCACGCTGTCCGATGAAGCGCTCGCCGCGGCGGATCTGCACTTTGTCGAGCCCGGTTTGACGACCGCCGTCAGCCATAGCGAACTGAATGCCGCGATAGAACAGCCGCTGCTGCGTATTCAGCAACAAATCGAGCTGGCGCTGAAAACCAGCCAAACCCTGCCCGACGTCATCTATCTGACCGGCGGCAGCGCCCGCTCTCCGCTGTTGCGTCAGGCCATTGAGCGACTGTTGCCGGACATTCCTATCGCCGGCGGCAATGACTTCGGCTCCGTTACCGCCGGTCTGGCCCGCTGGGCGGATGTTTTATTCCGCGACTGATTCGCGCCAACGCCCTCCGCCCGGTTCCGCCGGGATGATTCACATCCGATCCCGGCGGGCCGCTGACGCACTAAAATAGTGCCTCCCGCCGCCTGTCGTGTTCCATTGCAAAGAGACCGCCGCCGCGCCCTCCCCTCCGACGCCGGTATCGGCTTGCCGACCGCAAGATTCACTGATGGCATCGATATTGCTTGGTATCGGAAGGCGACAAGCGGAATACCCTAATTCCTAATGCTGTTTTTCCGCAGCATCTATACTGACAACGAGTCGGCGCTGGCGTCACTCGCTGTCGCGACAGCTCACAGAACACAACGGAACCCCTGAATGAAAAAACAAACACTTGTCTCAATACTGTTGATTGGCGTGGCCTGCAATGCGGCCAATGCCGAGGATACCGGCGCCGCGCCGGCCGAGACGCTTAAAAAAATACAGCAAACCGGCATTATCGTCGTCGGACACCGCGAATCCTCCGTACCCTTTTCCTATTATGACAATAACCAGAAGGTGGTCGGCTATTCGCAGGAATACTCAAATGCGATCGTCGAGGCAGTGAAAAAGCAGTTGGGAATGCCCAACCTGACGGTAAAATTGCTGCCGATTACCTCACAGGCGCGAATTCCATTATTGCAAAACGGAACCATTGATTTTGAATGCGGCTCCACCACCAATAATGCGGAGCGCCAGCAACAGGTGGCCTTTTCCAACTCTATTTTTATCGTCGGGGGACGATTATTGGTCAAGAAAGGCGGCGGCATTAAAGACTTCGCGGATCTGGCGGGGAAACCGGTCGTCACCACCGCCGGCACCACCAACGAAATTCTGCTTAACCAGTTGAATGATAAAAATAATATGAAGATGCGCATCATCTCCGCCAAAGATCACAGCGATGCCTTCCGCACATTGGAAAGCGGGCGCGCGGTCGCATTCTACATGGACGATCCGCTACTGGCCGGCGAGCGCGCCAAGGCGAAGAAACCGGATCAGTGGGATATCGTCGGCACCCCGCAATCTCACGAAGCCTATGGCTGCATGCTGCGTAAGCACGATCCCGAGTTTAAGCGACTGATGGATAATATCATCGCCCAGGCGCAGACCAGCGGCGAAGCGGAAAAATGGTATCAGCGCTGGTTCACCCAACCGATTCCGCCCAAGAACATCAACATGAATTTTGCCATTTCCGACGATATGCAGGCGCTGTTTAAAGCGCCGAACGATCGTATTCTGTAACCGGCTTACAAGACAGGAAGCGCTTAGAGGACGTTGCCCGGCGTACCGGGCAACGTAATGGAGAGCGTTCAGGCTGAAGCGTATCAGCTCTGTTGGTTAAGGATCAGCTGGCCGTTTTTATCGACCGGGATCTGTGTTCCGGGATCGCGGTCCATACGAATTTTCCCCTGCTGGTCGCCGATTTTATAGGTGACGTCATAGCCCAGCACTTTTTGTGATTTGTCATATACCGTCTGGCAGCGTTGCTGCGTCGTGGTGTAAGTGTCGTTCTCCTGCATACTGCCCTGCACTTTATTCCCGGCATAGCCGCCCGCCAGCGCGCCCGCCACCGTCGCCACATCCTGACCGCGACCGCCGCCGATCTGATGGCCTAATACGCCGCCTGCCACCGCGCCCAGTACCGAACCCGCGATTTTATGCTCGTCCTGAACCGGACGACGCTGGGTGACATTAACGCTACGGCACTCCTGACGAGGCGTCTTGATCGTCTCTTTGATGGGTGTTGCCGTCAGCACCTGCGCAAACTGCGGTTTAGATGAAAAAACATCCATACTCGCCACCGTGGCCACGCCCAATGCCGCAGCCACGCCGATACCAACACCCGCTAACATTGATTTGTTCACAGGATACCTCCCGAATATATTGCTACGCATCGCGTCTGCCGCGATGATTCCGCAGGTTTATCTGAATGTGTCACTTCAGAATAGGCGACGTCCTACGTCGCCAATAAACAGTGGGAAGTCTGCACAATGATCGTGATTCCCGCAATAAGACTAATTAACCAAATATGTTATTTTCATAATGTAAAAACACAAATTGGGATTTTTCTTAACGAGAAGCTCTAATGAAACGATATTTTATTCTGAATGATGCAGAAACGGCCGTACGGAATCACATCGTCGCGCCATGAAATCGGATAACGGAAGACGGGGCAAGGTTCGGCTTCAGGCCGCCTTACCCCGGGGAGAGGCCGGTATCCCGGCGCGGCATTAATGTAGTTTAAGGCGGGGACGAATAACCCGGTTGATACCGCCGACCAACATCATCAGACCGGTTTTTATATAGCCGTGCAGCGCAATCTGGTGCATACGATACAGCGAAATATAAACAAAACGCGCAATGCGCCCTTCCACCATCACCGAGCCGCGCATCAGGTTGCCCATCAAGCTGCCGACCGTACTGAATTTGGATAATGAAACCAGCGAGCCGTGATCTTTATACACATACGGCTTCAAAGTCTGTCCGTTCAATAACGCCAGAATGTTGGCGTAGCAGCGTGACGCCATCTGGTGTGCGGCCTGCGCGCGCGGAGGAACAAAACCGCCGCCTTCCTGCGGGCAGGAAGCGCAATCGCCAATCGCGAAAATATTGGCATCGCGAGTGGTCTGCAACGTCGGCTCGACGACCAGTTGGTTAATGCGATTGGTTTCCAGACCGGCAATATCCTTCATGGCATCCGGCGCCTTAATCCCGGCCGCCCACACCATCAGATCGGCTTCAATGAACTCGCCGTCTTTGGTGTTCAAGCCGCCGGCTTCCGCGCTGGTGACCATTGTTTTGGTCAGGACTCTCACGCCGATATTCGTCAGTTCCTGATGCGCCGCGGCAGAAATGCGCGGCGGCAGCGCCGGCAGAATACGCTCGCCGGCTTCAACCAGCGTGACGTTCAACGTCTCGTTGTCCAGACCGTCAAAACCGTAGCTGTGCAGCTGTTTCACCGCATTATGCAGTTCCGCCGACAATTCGACTCCGGTGGCGCCGCCGCCGACGATGGCGATATTTACCCGCTCTTTTTCTTCCGTATTGGCGGTGAATTTCAGGAACAGGTTCAGCATTTCGTTATGGAAACGTCGCGCCTGTTTCGGGTTGTCCAGGAATATACAGTGGTCTTTGACCCCTGGCGTACCGAAATCATTGGAGGTGCTGCCAAGCGCGACGACCAGGATGTCATAAGCGACTTTGCGGGCCGCGACCAGCAGTTCGCCTGCCTCATCACGGATTTCGGCCAGTTGAATAGTCTGCTCCTCACGGTTGATATCCGTCAGCATACCCAACTGGAACTGAAAGTGATGGTTACGAGCATGAGCCAGATAGCTCAGCGCATCCATATCGTCATCCAGCGATCCGGTTGCCACTTCATGCAGCAGCGGCTTCCACAGATGGCTGTGATTTCGATCCACCAGCGTGATTTCCGCCTTTTTCTTACGACCCAGTTTGTGACCCAGACTGGTTGCCAGTTCAAGTCCACCGGCTCCCCCACCGACAATAACAATTTTTTTAATTGGTGATGTCAAAATGACCCCCCTGAATTGTGAACCGTTAGTTAATATAGGGTTAACTATAATATCCTTATATTACATAGGGTTCGCGTAAGTTAAACTCAATATCTGCGGCAAGAATATCATGCCAGGTCATTTGGTCATACCAAAATTGATATATATCAATTTATTTTCATACTCATGCTGAAAGCGTTAGAATTTTTCTTTTTATTTCAGAGGATTATGAGGATTTACTTGCCGACAAAAAGTGACGCCGTCACCGGCGATAATCTTGTCGCGACGACTAACGGAAGATGACGGTTTGACGGTCAGTCAGGCGATTTAAATGCCTTTATACGCTGTAAATGCGTCGAGATGCTTTTGAATTTATGCGTTTGTTCATCATCCCAAACAATCGGATAATAATTCCCCAGCAGCTGCGCGCTGCGCTGGCTATCCAGCATTTCATCCTCACGCGACAGCATCACCAGGCAGCGATCGCGATTCTTCTCGCGGAAATCGGCGACGCATTTCGTCGCGATGTCCAGATACTCTTCGGGCCGATCGATCTTACCGTGCATATTCTCATGCGGGAAAAGGTTGGGATTGAAAATCACCTGCCGGATAGCACACAGGAAACCAACCCGTTCGGCCCAAAAACCGCCCAGCCCGACGCCGCATATCAGCGGAGAGTCGTCATCGGCCTGCTGAATCATTTTATCGACCTGTTTCAACAGGTGTTGCATATCATGACGCGGATGCAGCGTGCTGTAGCTTAACAGCCGCACGTCATCATCAATGAACTCAAGCTGCAACACTTTTTCATGGTTGCCGGGACTGGTCGAATCAAAACCATGCAAGTAGATAATCATCTGAATCCTCACCACTATTTTGGCTACACCGCGCCGCGGGCGGTGTAGCGGAAGATCTTATTTCCTCTCGTCCTTGTATGCCTGCCAACGCTCGCTTAGCGCCGTAAGCGTCTGATTGGCCTGCTTCCAGCGCGACGAATCCAACAGTTGTCGACGGGAGAACGAACCCCGATGATATAGGCTGGTCAGTTGCTCCGCTTTGACCGGGGACAGATTATCCAAAACACTTACCGCGCCTTGCCGGTTGTTGCAAGCCAAAATCATGTCGCATCCGGCGTCCAGCGAGGCCTGCGCCCGCTCAGGATAGCTCCCCATCACCGCCGCGCCCTCCATCGACAGGTCATCGGAAAAGATGATGCCGTTAAAGCCCAATTCCTGACGCAATATCTGCTTTAACCAAAACGGCGATCCGCTGGCGGGACGCGGATCGGCGGCGGTATAGATCACATGGGCCGGCATAATCGCATCCAACTGCCGCTGTTGAATCAACGTCTTGAAAATCAGCATATCATGCGACCGGATTTCCTCCAGCGGGCGGGGATCCACCGGCGTCTCTTTATGGGAATCCGCGCTGACCGCGCCATGACCAGGAAAATGTTTACCCGTCGCTTTCATACCGGCGCTGTGCATGCCGCTGATAAAACTGTTCGCCACCGCCAACGCGGTTTCCGGCCGTTCATGAAACGAACGTTCGCCGATGGCGGCGCTGTTGTGGCCGATGTCCAGCACCGGCGCAAAACTGATATCAATATCCATCGAGATCATTTCCGCCGCCATCAACCAGCCGGCCTCCTGCGCCAGCCGGCAGGCTTCGCCTTCGGCGTTCAACGCGGCAAACGCCTGCGCGGCCGGCAACCGGGTAAACCCTTCGCGGAAGCGCTGCACCCGGCCGCCTTCCTGATCGACCGCCACCACCAAGCGCTCGCGCGATGCCGAACGAATCTGGCGCACCAGTTCGCGCAGCTGTTCCGCATCATGAAAATTGCGGGTAAACAGAATCAAACCGCCCACCAGCGGATGGGCTAATATTTCTCTATCTTCCGCATCCAGCTCATAGCTGGCGACATCTAACATTACCGGGCCCACGAAAACCTCATTCATTGTTTACGTCGTTGATACTTGTACGAGCGCGGCTACTCATTTAGCCCCAGCTGTCGACGCAGCGGCGCCAGCGCTCGCAGAAATTTGTCCTGTCTGGTTTGCCGCCAGCGTATTTCGTGCCACATCAACACCAGATAATCGACCCACGGCAACCAGCGTTCAGTCTGTCGTTGAAGGTCCGCGAGGGAAAAACCTGGACGCTGTTGGCGGTAGCGTTGTAAAAAACGCCGTTGCGTTGCGGCGTCCAGTTGATTGGCGCGCGCAATAAACGCCAATTCCAGCGCAATATCGCCGTCCGCCGCATACTCCCAGTCGATGAGCATGATTTTTTCACCCGTCAGCAACAGATTTTCCGCGTGAACATCCAGGTGCAACGGCGCAACGGCCAGCGGTTTCGGCGGCGCCTGCCGCTGGAAATGTTGGTGAAGCCGCAACAGCGCCGGTGAACGCCGGCCAGCGTCCATCCTTTGCCAATAAAGGGCGAACAGGGGCGGCAACGTTAACGGATAACCGCAGCGCGGCCGTTGATGAATAACGGCAAGATAACGCGCCAGCTCGCCGTTATTCAGCAATGCGGAAAACTCCGCCGCCGTGGCGACGCGCCCCGGCACCCACTCGACAATTAACCAGCCCTTCTCCCACAGTAGCGGACGAGGCGCTAATCCCGCCGCCGCCATCTGCCGCAACAGGTGAAACTCCCGCTGACGATCGACGCCGGACAGACGACCGGACGCCGACTGCGGTCGCGCCAGTCCATCGAATCCCGGCGCGCTTACTCGCCAGCTTTCACTGCTTAGTCCGCTAATGGGTTCAAAACGAAAACCGGCGGACTCTGCCGCCGGAAAACGTCTGCCAAGAACATCGGCAATCTGCTGTTTACTGCTGTACCGCACCGCTGCCCGACCAAACAATTTCCCCGGTCTGCACCAGCATCAGTTGCATATCCAGCACCGGTGATTTCACATCGCCGCTCACGTCGCTGTACAGCACATACTGCGCGCTAACATAGCGAGCCAGCCCAATCGCCTTACTGCGTGATCCCAGACTGTCGTCAACCGATAGCCCTAAGGTTTGTTTCGCGGTGGCGACCTGCTCCCGCGGCACCAGCGTAAAGGTCTGACTGGACGACAGCGCATTGTACAGCGCATTGGTGGCTTTCGCCGTCTGCAACGCGCCGTTGGTGTTATTTTTCACGCTGTCCAGCAGCAGAATACTGCCCTGCGTCACGCCGTCGGCTTTCAGCATCCGGGCGACCAGCGGCTCGATACTGGCGCCCCAATTCAACGTCTGAATTTTAGGCGGCGTCGGAACCTGTTCGCTCGGCGGCGGCGTCGACGGCGGTGGCGGCTCGACCGGTTCAATCGTCGCTGGCGGCTCCGTGGGTTCCGGCGGTCGGCTAGGACACCCCGTCAGCACCAGCGCAGCCAATATCACCCATAGATACTTTTTCATGTTTCTTCTTTACCCCCTGGCTCCCGGCATCCGTCGGCACGCCCATGTTCAACATGGTCGACGAATATTGGCCTGCCGAATTAGACGCGATCTGAAAGTAATGGCCCTAATACCTGACCGCCGAGCAAATGCATGTGAATATGGTAAACCTCTTGCCCGCCGTGTCGGTTGCAGTTGATGATCAGACGATAACCGTCGTCCGCAATCCCTTCCTGCCGCGCGATTTTCCCGGCCACCGTAATCATCCGTCCCAATGCGGCTTCATGCTCGGCCGTCGTATCGTTAACCGTAGGGATCAAGACATTGGGTACGATCAGAACATGCGTCGGCGTACGCGGCGCGATATCACGAAAAGCGGTGACCAGTTCATCCTGATACAGGATGTCGGCAGGAATTTCCCGGCGGATAATTTTACTAAAAATAGTCTCTTCAGCCATGATTGATTTCCTTTTAAAACAGACTCGGATGAGATTGTACAGGCAGTATGAGTGAGATATTCCGTTTCTTTCAACCTTCTTCGACGATTTCTGTGGCAAATGGATATTTCGCCAGCGACGCCATAAAAAAGGCTCATGAAAGTCATGAACCTTTTTACATACACACTTCGCCGACTCATCGCCCTTAGACGATCGGTATTGGCCGCTTATTTATCGCGATAATATTTACCCAGCGAGTCTGCAATCTTCATGGCGTCATAGACATCGTTCGCCGTGACTTTTTTTACCATGTTGGTCATCGTATCGCCTTCTGCGCAGGCGACTTCAGCAACGGCGCGCCAATCTTTTTCTTTCCACTGCGTCAGACCAAAATCTTCCAGGCACAGCGGCAGTTTGGCGAGTTTGATAATCTGGATGACTTCTTCCAGCTCCGCTTGCGGCGCATTTTCCAGCACCAACTGCGTTAAAAGACCGAAAACCACTTTTTCGCCGTGCTGCGCCCTATGCAGTTCCGGCACCACGGACATGCCGTTGTTCACCGCATGAGCCGCCGCCAAACCGCCGGACTCCGCGCCCACGCCGCTGTTGTAAATAGTGGCCTCCAGGCAGGCTTCAAAAGCGGGCGAGCTGACTTTATTTTCCACGCAAATCATCGCCTGCTCGACGTTGGCTTTCAGTTGCTCGAAGCACAGTTTGGCGATGGCCATACCGGTTATCGAAGGTTTTCTTAAAATCAGATTCAGACCGTCAGCGGCGTAGCAGGCGCGGGCTTCAAAATAGGTGGCTAACGCATCGCCGATGCCCGCGGAGAAAAAACGCGCCGGCGCTTTCACCAAAACGTTTGGATCGGCTAAGACGGTATCCGGATTTTCCGGCAGGAACAGGTACTTATCAAATTCGCCGTTTTCTTTGTAGAGAACAGACAGGGCGGTACAGGGAGCGTCGGTGGACGCAATGGTTGGAACAATGACGACAGGTTTTTTATGTTGGTAGGCAACGGCTTTCGCCGCATCCAATGTTTTCCCGCCGCCGATGCCGACGATGACGTCGCAACCGTTTTTTTCTCTTATTGCACACAGGCGATCGACTTCTTTTTGCGTGCATTCGCCCGCGAATTTCTCTATAACGCCGGCGACATCATTTTTTTGCAGGTTAAATTTAGTGGTTGAATTGACCGTCTCCAGAAAAAAAACGTCGCAAATAATAAGGGCCTGATGACCAAAGTCTTTAATATATGCGCTGGGGTCCAACAGCAGATCTTTTGCGATGATGAATTTTTTCGGTGAAGATATTGAGCGATGACTAGACATAAATAATTCCCTTTTTTGTAAAAAATTTTTAAAAAAACTATAGATATTTGAATCCGGTTGAATCAAATGGAAGCTCTCCCCGAATTGATCTGGATCAACCCAGGCGAAAACTTAAGTATTATTGATATGAATAGCTGAATGCATATAGCATCATGAAAGGGAATGATCCTGGAACGAGCCGCATTTTCGTTCAACTATCGCGCTATAGCGACGATACAGACAGTTCATCGAGCGCCTGAGAGGGAATTTTTTCTGCCGGCCGCCATCGAATAACATTAAATAACCTAATAAATCAATCAGGCTTTTCTTCGGTTAAGGCGGAAAATGGCGCGTCTGGAACGGTGAGCGTTGCTGCCGGGTATTCACGCGGCGGCGGGCAGGGAATGATCGCAGAGAAATCAAGGTGGGTGTTCGGCATATCCATTAAAAAAAATGCCGGACACCTTAAGTGACCGGCATTAGCCGTGTTGAATCTCCCCAACTAACTAATTAGCTATTACGGATGAAATCGTCCATATCGGTCTTCAGGTTGTCGGACTTGGTGCCGAAAATGGCCTGAACGCCTGAACCCGCAACAACGACGCCGGCAGCACCCAACTGTTTCAAACCAGCCTGATCGACTTTTGACACATCGGCTACGCTCACACGCAAACGGGTAATACAGGCATCCAGATTGGTGATGTTATCTTTACCGCCGAAGGCGTTAACCAGCGCGCCAGCCATTTCAGAACCGCCTGTCACTACCTGCTCGGCGGAGGTATCTTCGCGACCGGGGGTTTTCAGGTTCAGTTTGACGATCAACAAACGGAAAATCGCATAGTAGACAAGTGCATAACCCAGACCGACGATCGGGAAATACCACAGATTATGACCGTTGCCGCTCAACACGATAAAGTCAATCAGACCGTGAGAGAAGCTGGTGCCGTCGCGCATATCCAGCAGGATACAGATCGGGAACGCCAGACCGGCCAGAATCGCATGGATCACATACAGAATCGGCGCAACGAACAGGAACGAGAATTCGATAGGTTCGGTGATACCGGTCAGGAATGCCGTCAGCGCCGCGGAGATCATGATCCCGCCCACTTTGGCGCGATTTTCCGGTTTGGCTGAGTGCCAGATAGCAATAGCCGCGGCAGGCAAGCCATACATTTTGAACAGGAAGCCGCCGGACAATTTACCCGCGGTCGGGTCGCCCGCCATGTAACGCGGGATATCGCCGTGGAACACCTGACCGGCCGCGTTGGTATATTCGCCGATTTGCATCTGGAAAGGCACGTTCCAGATATGGTGCAGACCGAACGGCACCAGGGAACGTTCAACCAGGCCATACAGACCAAACGCCACCACCGGGTTCTGATACGCGCCCCATTGAGAGAACGTCTGGATAGCGCGACCAATCGGCGGCCAGACGAATGACAGGACAACGCCCAGGAAAATCGCCGCCAGACCGGAAATGATCGGAACGAAACGCTTGCCGGCAAAGAAGCCAAGATATTCAGGCAGTTTAATACGGTAGAAACGATTAAACATGTACGCTGCGACCGAGCCCGCGATAATGCCGCCTAACACCCCGGTATCAGCAAGGTGCTGAGCCTGAATCTCTTGCGCAGGTAAATGCAGAACCAGCGGCGCGACCACCGCCATGGTTTTCACCATAATGCCGTACGCCACAACGGCAGCCAGAGCAGACACGCCATCATTGTTGGTGAAGCCCAACGCCACGCCGATAGCAAAAATCAACGGCATGTTGGCGAAAACAGACCCGCCGGCCTCCGCCATAACATGAGAAACAATGGCTGGCAGCCAACTAAAATTTGCCGACCCGACGCCCAGCAGAATACCTGCGATAGGCAATACGGATACCGGCAGCATTAGCGACTTACCTACTTTTTGCAGGTTTGCGAATGCATTCTTGAACATAATTGAGTGTGCTCCTGAGTAATGGTGCTTTTACTTCTGATGCTTATATGTACATAAAGGTGGGGAGGATACCCTTTACAAGTGAGGGGTGTCATAGCCCCCTTTTAATTTTTACGCAGAGTAAAATAAATAGCGTGATCAATGTTTGACAGCTATCACGTTTCAACAATCCAACAAGTGAAAACAGGTCACAATTTAAGCGCATACATAACGCTTTACTAAAAAACGCACAATCCTGGCGACGTAAAAGCCAGTCAGATTGTGCATTCGTCTCGATTAATTACACGGTCCAAAAAAACTCGGCTATTCTCAACCACTATCGCGCAGTGGTCAACCTTGCGGGATCAATGTGAAACAGCTGGCAGAAATTCGCGGTAGTGGCTTGCGCCAGTTTTTCCAACTCAACGCCTTTCAATATGGCTAAATACTCCGCCACGTCACGTACGTTGGCGGGCTGATTTTCCTGCCCGCGGAAAGGCACGGGCGCCAGCCAGGGTGAGTCGGTTTCAACCAGCATGCGATCCAACGGCACGTAGCGCGCGACATCACGCAATTCCTCCGCATTACGGAAGGTGACGATACCGGAAAATGAAATATAGAATCCCATATCCAACAGGGTTCTGGCGGTGGCTAAATCTTCGGTAAAACAATGCAGGACGCCGCCGCACCGCTCTACCTGCTCTTCCTTTAAAATAGCCAGCGTGTCGGCGCGCGCAGACCGGGTATGGACAATCACCGGTTTGTTCAACTGGTTGCCGATGCGGATATGTTCACGAAAAGACGCCTGCTGTTGCGCTTTCGTCTCTGCCTGATAGTGATAATCCAGCCCCGTCTCTCCCAGCGCCACAACCTGGCTGGACGCCGCAAGCTGACGTAACTCGGCGTAATCATAGGGCTCATCCTGATTTAACGGATGAACGCCGCACGAAAAAGCGACATTGTCCCGCTCGCCGATCAGATCGGTCATGGCGCGGAAACCCGGCAACGTCGTCGCCACCGCCAAAATGAAGCCGACGTCGCGACGTCTGGCTTTATCCACTACATCAGACACATCTTTATGTAGGGACTGGTAATCCAGTCCGTCAAGATGACAGTGAGAATCAACTAACAACATGATATTTACTCGAAATCAATTAAGCGGAAAATGGATGGAAGTCGCGTTGGCCAGGCGCGGACAGGCTGCGCTCGCCATCAAGCAAGCGTTCCGTCAACAGTAACTCCCGGTTCACGCCCGTGACCGTCAGCAGTTGTTGTCGGCAGGCCAGCCACTGATGCAGCTCATACTGTAACTGAGAATTCTCAACGCCAGTGGCCAAATGCGCCACCAGTTCGGTTTGATCCTGATTGACCAGATACTCGCCCGCCCCTTGCTGCCATTTCATCGCATCCAGCAGCAACGACGTCAGCCAGTGAATACGCTCGGCGGCATCATCATGGTGGAGCTGCGGCAGTAAAGAAAGCAGGTCGCGCGAAGTCAGCGCGGCGGAGAACGTCTGACACAATACGATTCGCTGCTTCCAACGCTCTGGCTGCAAAAGCTTTTCCGCGGCCAGCGGCGCGCCCGCCTGCAACCTTAATGCGGTTCGCAACGCCTGCGCGTCGTTCTTATGGCGGGAATTCAGCCATAGCACGCTCTGCGTTTCGCCCGGCACATCCAGATAGTGATACAGACAACGGCTACGCAGCGTCGCCAACAAGCGGGCGGGTTCCCGACAACCAAACAGAAAGTAGGTACCCTGCGGCGGCTCTTCCAGCGTTTTCAGCAACGCATTGGCGGCCGCCTCCGTGAGTTGCTCGGCCGACGGCAGCCAGACCACTTTGGCGCCGCCCTGCCGGGCATGCTGATACAGCTTATCCAGCACGTCGCGCAATGGGTCGACCCCCAGGCTGTGCTTACCCTTCTCAGGATTCAGCACGTACCAGTCTGGATGGGTTCCCGCCATCATTAAATTGCAGGCATGGCACTTACCGCAGCTTTTCATGCCCTCGGGGTGCTGACACATCAGCCAGCGGCTCAGCGCATAAACCAGCGAATCATCCCCCATGCCCGGCAAGGCATGCAGCAAGATGGCATGATGCCCCCTTCCCGCCTGATATTGCCCGATCAGTTGGCGATAAGAGGTATTAAGCCACGGATACCAATCCATCAGTCCTGACCCTGCGTCAACGTCTGCAAAGTCAATCCCTGCCGCTGCAACCAGCGCCGCAACTCGGCCTGTATAGCGACGCCGACTTTTTCTATCGTCTGTGATGCGTCAATCGTCACAATGCTGTCGTCCTGTGCGGCCAGCGCCTGATAACGCGCGCGGGTACGTTCAAAAAAGGCGAATGACTCCTGCTCAATGCGATCCAGCTCGCCGCGCTGACGAGCGCGTTGCAAACCGACGGCGGGCGGTAAATCAAGATAAAGCGTCAGATCGGGGCGAAAATCGCCCAATACGGTATCACGCAACGACTGCAACAACAGCCGATCGATCCCGCGCCCGCCGCCCTGGTATGCCTGGGATGAGAGGTCGTGTCGGTCGCCGATCACCCAGCTCCCGCGCGCCAACGCCGGCTTAATCACGTTTTCGACCAGTTGGACGCGCGCCGCGTACAGCATCAGAATTTCCGCTTTATCCGTTACTTTTTCATCCGCAATGCCCTGCTTGATCAATTCACGCAGTTTTTCGGCCAACGGCGTGCCGCCCGGCTCACGCGTGAATACCACGTCATGGACGCCGTATGCGCGCAACGTGTCAACCACGACATTCCTGGCGCTGGTTTTCCCCGCGCCTTCCAGACCTTCCAACACGATAAATTTACTGTTGCTCATTCCGATCCTTTACCGCTGAGCGGTATAGCCTTACAGCGCGATTATGGTCTGCAAGGTTAGTGGTAAAACTATGACCGCCCTTACCATCCGCCACAAAGTAGAGATATGACGTTTTAGCCGGGTGCGCGGCCGCATCCAGAGACGCTTTTCCCGGCATCGCGATCGGCGTTGGCGGTAAACCGGAAATAACGTAGGTATTGTACGGCGTCGGCGTATCCAGCGCCTTGCGGGTAATCACCCCCGTATACGCGTCACCCATGCCATAAATAACGGTTGGATCGGTTTGCAAACGCATGCCGACGCGCAGGCGGTTGATGAAAACAGACGCCACCTGAGTACGCTCTTGCGCGATCGCCGTCTCTTTCTCAACGATCGAAGCCATGGTTAACAGCTCATCCGCCGTTTTATACGGTAATCCTTCCTCACGTCCCTGCCATACTTCATCAACGGTTTTTTTCATGCGCAGGTGAGCGCGTTGCAGCAACGCGAGGTCGGTCGTATTGGCCGTGTACAGATAGGTGTCGGGATAAAACCATCCTTCCGGATTGGGTTTATCTTTCATCCCGAGCTGCTCGGCAATCTCCCGCACGCTCTTATCCGTCAGCGTATGTTTAATATAGGATGACTGATGCAACGTTTCGAGCCATTCCTTCAGGCGCGAGCCTTCCACAAACCGAATGGAGAACTGCGCCTCTTTACCGCTGGACAATAAGGCCAACATTTGCCGAACCGTCATTCCAGCGGTAAAACGGTATGTACCGGCCTTAAATTTCGCTAATTCCGGCTCAGCCTTCAGCAACCATGGCAAAAAGGTACCGTCGGAAATGACTTTCTGATCCAGTAATAATGTTTCCAATCCATCACGACCCGTGCCGGCCGGGAGAGTAAAGATGGTTTCCTGCTTGATAGCGAGCGGCGAGCTGGCGAAATTCCGGACTTTCTGCCACAAAAAGAACAATGCCAGCAGCAGTGCGACGATCAGCACAGCAATTTTTTTTCTCTTCATAAATCAACCAACGACTAACAGTTAGGGCTCAGGAACCGATAGAGTTCTCTTGAGCGATAACACCAGGACTGCGCCTGGTTTACGGGAATAATCGGCATTAATGCGTTGCTAATGAACACCTCATCCGCATCGGCCAGCGTCTCTACCGGTTCGGTAACAATATGCAGATCAAACTCAGACCCCGCCAGCAGTGAAATGATGTGTTGTCTGGCTACGCCATCCACGCCGGCATAGGACAAATCCGGCGTATAGACGCGCTTCCCCTTACGCCAGAACAAATTAGCCGCGCAGCATTCCACTAGCGACCCGGCGGTATCAAGCACCAAGACCTCATCGGCCGCGCGCCGTTCAAGATCGATACGAATCAGGATCTGTTCCAGGCGATTCAGATGCTTTATACCCGCCAGCAGCCGACTTCGGGCTAATGCGACCGAACTGAGACGCAGGCTGACGCCCTGCTCGCGCCAACGGGCATAATGAGCGGGATAGTCCGCCTGCATCACAATCCGCGTCGGGCTATCGCAGCCCTGAATGCCATATCCTCGTCCGCCCGAACCCCGGGTAAGAATAACTTTAACGATGCCTTCGCTGCGACCTCGCGCCGCCAGATTCATCTCCTGGCGTAATGACGACCAGTCAATGGCGGGCAGCATCAAACGCTCCGCCGCCTGCTGCAACCGAGCCAGATGCCGGTCAAGCCAGACGATCTCGGCATCTCGCACTCTGGCCGTGGTAAAACATCCATCGCCAAACTGGGTGCCGCGATCCGATACCGCGAGTTGTTTCTGCAACTGACCATTTATCCAGAGCATCCGTATCTTCCTTTCAACCACGTTTCGCCAGCTTGCCAGCAAACCGCAGGTTCATACAAGTCGCACAATCCGATTTGCGCCGGCCCGCAAGGGTGACGGCCACGGATGGCCCGTCACAAAAAACTTTCAGGAAAAGTTTTTGACGTCGCGACAGCGACGGCCCGCAAGGGTGACGGCCACGGATGGCCCGTCACAAAAAAAAACCCGGAAACCGGGTTTTTTGAGGTTGCAGACAAACCTCGTGGCCAAGCCCCCGCCCCGCCCCTCACAGCGGAGGGAGCAGACTAGCTCCTCCCCCTGCCAAGGGGGAGGCCGGGAGGGGGTCATTTGACGATCACACCTTACGGAATAACAACGAACCGTTGGTGCCGCCGAAACCGAAAGAGTTACACAACGTATACTCAAGGTTGCTGACCTGGCGCGCTTCGTGAGGCACGAAGTCCAGATCGCATTCATCATCCGGATTATCCAGATTGATTGTCGGCGGAACGACCTGGTCGCGCAGCGCAAGGATACTGAAAATCGACTCGATCGCCCCGGCCGCGCCCAATAAGTGTCCGGTCATCGATTTCGTCGAACTGACTAATACACGACCGGCATCCGCGCCAAACACCGACTTCACCGCCTGCGTTTCAGCCCGGTCGCCTGCGGCGGTGGACGTGCCGTGCGCATTGATATAACCGATTTGGGATGCGGAAATACCCGCATCGCGCAGCGTATTTTCCATCGCCAACGCGGCCCCGGCGCCATTTGCCGGCGGCGACGTCATATGGTAGGCATCGCTGCTCATACCAAAACCGACGATTTCCGCATAAATTTTCGCGCCGCGTTTTTTGGCGTGTTCGTACTCTTCCAGCACCATGATACCGGCGCCGTCACCCAGTACGAAACCGTCACGATCCTTATCCCACGGACGACTTGCCGCCTGAGGGTTATCGTTACGGGTTGATAATGCGCGCGCCGCGCCGAAACCGCCGACGCCCAGCGGCGTACTGGCTTTTTCCGCACCGCCGGCAACCATGACGTCGGCATCATTGTAAGCGATGATGCGCGCGGCGTGACCGATGTTATGCACGCCGGACGTACAGGCGGTGGCGATGGAAATACTTGGGCCGCGCAATCCGTACATGATGGTGAGATGCCCGGCAACCATATTAACAATGGTTGAAGGCACGAAGAACGGACTGATTTTACGCGGACCGCCCTTCACCAGCGAACTGTGGTTCTCTTCGATGAGACCCAGACCGCCGATGCCGGAACCGATCGCCGCACCAATACGCGGTGCATTTTCTTCCGTTACTTCAAGACCGGAATCCTGCATGGCTTGAATGCCGGCGACGATCCCGTATTGAATAAAGGCATCCATTTTGCGGGCTTCTTTGCGCGAAATGAATTCCTCACAATTAAAATCCTTTACTAAGCCAGCAAAACGCGTTGCATAGGCACTAGTATCGAAATGGTCGATCAGGCTGATACCACTCTGACCGGCAAGAAGAGCACTCCAGGTAGACTCAACTGTATTGCCGACAGGAGATAACATGCCCAGTCCGGTAACAACTACTCGACGCTTAGACACGCTTGTCCTCCAGGGAGGGAAAAATATGACACTGCGGGACAAAAAAACTTAGGCGGTCGAATGACCGCCTAGATATGTTCGCTTACTGCTGATTAGCCTGAATGAAATCAATGGCTGCCTGAACAGTCGTGATTTTTTCGGCTTCTTCGTCTGGAATCTCAGTATCAAATTCTTCTTCCAGAGCCATTACCAGCTCAACAGTGTCAAGAGAATCAGCGCCGAGGTCGTCAACGAAAGAAGCATTGTTTACGACTTCTTCCTGCTTAACACCAAGCTGTTCAACGATGATTTTCTTAACGCGTTCTTCGATAGTGCTCATACTCTTAAATTTCCTATCAAAACTCGCTTTCGCGATGGTTTTCGTAGTGTATAAAATGTTGAAAAAGATGCAACAAAATCCCGGCTGGTCGAACCACGATTTTGTGCTATTTTGCGGTTATCGCCGCAAATAACGCAAATAGTTTTCGTACTTTTTAGATCATATACATGCCGCCGTTGACATGCAATGTTTCACCGGTAATGTAGCCCGCCTCATCAGAGGCTAAAAATGCAACAGCACTGGCGATTTCTTTCGCATCACCAAGCCGGTTAGCGGGAACCTGGCTCAAAATGCCTGCTCGCTGTTCTTCTGTCAATGCCTGAGTCATATCTGTTTCAATAAAACCCGGCGCGACAACGTTAACCGTAATACCACGGGAAGCCACTTCGCGCGCAAGAGATTTGCTGAAACCAATCAGACCCGCCTTTGCCGCCGCGTAGTTCGCCTGCCCGGCATTACCCATGGTTCCAACCACGGAGCCAATGGTAATGATACGGCCAAAACGTTTTTTCATCATAGCGCGCAGAACGGCTTTGGACAGACGGAATACCGATGTTAGGTTGGTATCCAGAATATCCTGCCATTCATCTTCTTTCATTCTCATCAGCAGATTATCGCGCGTAATGCCGGCGTTATTGATCAAAATATCAATCTCGCCAAACTCGGCGCGAATGTCCGCCAACGTTTTTTCTACTGAAGCCTCATCAGCGACGTTCAGCACATAACCTTTACCGTTTTCGCCCAGCCAGGCGCTAATCGCTTCAGCGCCCTTTTCACTGGTTGCAGTACCAATGACTTTTGCACCGCGGGCAACCAGTTTTTCAGCGATCGCCCGGCCTATTCCGCGGCTTGCGCCGGTTACCAACGCAATTTTTCCTTCAAAGCTCATTGTCTTCTCCGTTTTATTTTTCAAGCGCCACTGACAGAGAAGCAGGATCGTTCACCGCGGCAGCTGTCAGGGTAGCAACGATTCGTTTGGTTAAGCCAGTCAGGACTTTGCCCGGCCCGACTTCCAACAGTGATTCAACCCCTTGCGAGGCAATGAATTCCACACATTCCGTCCAGCGCACCGGACGGTAAAGCTGACGCACCAGCGCGCTGCGGATGGCTTCCGGCGAGGTTTCAATCCGCGCGTCGACGTTATTGACCACGGGGATTTTCGGCTCATTAAAATCAACGGACTCAAGCGCGACCGCCAGTTTTTTCGCCGCCGGCTCCATCAATGCGCAGTGCGAAGGCACACTAACGGGCAGCGGCAGCGCACGTTTGGCGCCCGCCGCTTTACAGGCCGCGCCAGCGCGTTCCACCGCTTCCTTGTTCCCGGCAATCACGACCTGTCCCGGCGAGTTAAAGTTCACCGGCGAGACCACCTGCCCTTGCGCGGATTCTTCGCATGCTTTAGCGATGGCGTCATTATCAAGGCCAATGATGGCATACATGGCGCCAGCGCCTTCCGGCACGGCTTCCTGCATAAGCTTGCCGCGCAATTCAACCAGACGCACCGCCTGCTGGAAATCAATGACGCCGGCGCAAACCAGCGCAGAGTATTCGCCTAGGCTATGACCGGCCATCAGCGCTGGCGTTTTCCCGCCCTGCTGTTGCCAGACGCGCCAGATAGCAACAGACGCCGTCAACAGAGCCGGCTGGGTTTGCCAGGTTTTATTCAGTTCTTCAGCCGGTCCTTGCTGGGCAAGCTGCCACAAGTCATAACCTAAAACGGCGGAAGCCTGAGCAAATGTTTCAGTAACAATCGGATATTCCGCCGCCAGTTCCGCCAGCATACCAACGGATTGCGATCCCTGACCGGGGAATACCATTGCAAATTGCGTCATAGTAAAAATCCTGTTTAATCAAAAACGAACCAGCGCAGAACCCCAGGTAAAGCCGCCGCCGAAAGCTTCAAGCAGTACCAGCTGACCTGGTTTTATCCGTCCGTCGCGCACGGCTTCATCCAAAGCCGAGGGTACGGAGGCCGCGGATGTGTTGCCGTGACGATCCAGCGTCACCACAACTTTGTCCATTCCCATACCTAATTTTTTTGCCGTCGCGCTGATAATACGCAAATTGGCCTGGTGGGGTACCAGCCAATCCAACTCGCTTTTATCCAGTTGCGACGCGCGCAGCGTTTCTTCGACAATGTGCGCCAGTTCGGTCACGGCGACTTTAAACACTTCATTGCCGGCCATGGTCAGGTAGGCCGGTTTTTCAGGATGGTCGCGTTCCGGATGCGGCAACGTCAACAGCTCGCCGTAGCGCCCATCGGCATGCAGATGCGTGGACAGGATGCCGGGTTGTTCTGACGCTGACAGTAAAACGGCGCCGGCGCCGTCGCCGAACAGAATCAGCGTACCGCGATCTTCCGGATCCAGGGTGCGCGACAAGGTATCAGAACCGATAACCAGGGCATAATCCACCGCGCCATTTTTAATGTACTGATCGGCGACGCTAAGCGCATAGGTAAATCCCGCACAGGCCGCAGCCAGATCAAAGGCGATGGTATCTTTAATCTCCAACAAGTGCTGAATCTGGCAGGCGGCGCTGGGAAAAGCATGGCTTGAGGAGGTCGTCGCAACAATCAATAAACCCACCTGCGATTTATCAATGCCCGCCATTTCCAGCGCTTTTTGCGCGGCATGATAGCCCATCGTGGCAACATTTTCATCTGGCGCGGCGATGCGACGTTCACGAATTCCGGTACGCGTGACGATCCATTCGTCAGACGTATCCACCATCTTCTCTAAATCCGCGTTCGTCCTGATTTTCTCAGGCAGAAAACTGCCCGTTCCGATTATTTTTGTATACATGTACGCTTAATCACTCTTGGGTAATACAGCTTCTAGACGGGCGGCAATCCGCTCTGGAAGTTGCCGTTGCACCGCCTGCGTTGCCTGCTCGATAGCGACCGCAAACGCTCGCTGGTTCGCTGCGCCGTGACTTTTGATTACGGATCCCCGTAGTCCCAACAGACACGCGCCATTATATTGGTCAGGATTCAAATGCCCGAAACGTTTGGCCAAACGTTTTTGTAACAAACGTCCCAGCCATCGTAACCACCATGACTGTTTTTGCCTGCGTTCCGTACCGGAAGATGAAGATTTCAGCAACGAAAGGAACATCCTTACCACGCCTTCCATTGTCTTCAACGTGACATTACCCACAAACCCGTCACAGACCATCACATCCGTCTTCCCGGTCAACAATTCGTTACCTTCAAGATAACCAATATAGTTAATCGAAGGCGTATTTCTTAATTTGGCCGCCGCATCGCGGATGTTGTCCAAGCCTTTGCTCTCTTCCTCACCGATATTCAGCAGCGCCACTCGCGGATTTTTCAACCCAAGAACTTCTTCCGCCATCACCGACCCCATGACCGCGAACTGAACCAGCATCGTGCTATCGCATTCGACGTTGGCGCCCAGATCCAGCACCACGGTTTTCCCATGCTGCTGATGAGGCAACACGGAGACCAATGCAGGACGCTCGATGCCATCAAGCGGTTTTATCAGGAGCTTCGCCAGTCCCATCAGCGCACCGGTGTTGCCCGCGCTGACGCAAGCCTGGGCTCTTCCATCTTTAATCAGCTCTAGCGCAATTCGCATTGAGGTTCCGCGACTCGCGCGGATAGCCTGCGACGGTCTTGCATCACTGGCAATAACCGATTCAGCCGGAACAACTTCCAACCGGGACAGTAAATCAGAATCGACTTTGGCTAGTAATGGAGTAATCGCAGCAGGATCGCCAACTAATATCAGGTTGAGACTTGAATTAGAAGCCAGTGCCTGCAATGCAGCAGGCACTGTTACGCAGGGACCGAAGTCCCCGCCCATCGCATCTAACGCCAGAGTTAGGCGTGTCAAAGTATTGCCTTGCTAATAATTCGCGAGAATTACTTGGCAATAACCTTGCGACCGCGGTAGTAACCGTCCGCAGTGATGTGGTGACGCAGGTGAGTTTCGCCGGAAACTTTATCTACGGATACGGAAGACGTGGTCAGCGCATCGTGAGCGCGACGCATACCACGTTTGGAACGAGTGGGTTTGTTCTGTTGTACGGCCATGGACCTTACTCCTTAATTACTTACGCTTTAAACTGGCTAATACGGCAAACGGGTTCGGTTTTTCCGCCTCGGTAGGCAGTTTGCCGAACACCATGTCCGCTTCGGACACTTCACAGTGTTCAGAATCATGTACCGGCGCGATAGGCAGAGTCAGAATAATTTCATCTTCAACCATTGCCAGCAGATCGACCTCGCCAAACTCATCAACTTCGATCGGCTCGTACGCCTCCGGTAAAGCTTCGGCCTGTTCATCATTGATGACCGGGCTAAAACAAAACGTCGCATGAACCTGATGTTCAAATGGCTTTCCGCAGCGCTGGCACATTAATGTGACCGACACATCCGCACTACCGTTAATCACCGCCAGGCGCTGGTTATCGATATTGAAAGACAAAGAAGCCTGAACATCACCGTCCACACTCACCACTGATTCGGCAACTCGCGTTACCTGCTCAGGCGCATAAATACCAATGTAATCTAAACGCTTTTGAGCAGTACGAACCGCATCAAGGGTTAAGGGTAATTTTACCTTTTGCATAGGGCGCGCATATTAACGTCGTAACGACATAGAGTCAAAGAAAAAGGCTGTGAAGCACAACCTTTCACCAATATTCGCTTCCAGAGCGGCACACAGTTTAAAATGCCTTTTATTATTACGCTACGGTTTATAAAAAAATTATGCATCAGATCGTTCTCGCTTCAACGTCGCCCTATCGCAAATCGCTGCTGGAAAAACTTAACCTGCCCTTTACCTGCGCCGCCCCTGACGTGGATGAGACGCCCCTGCCAGGCGAAGAGGCGACGGCATTAGTGGCAAGGCTGGCTGAAAGCAAAGCACGCGCGCTGGCGGCGAGCTATCCCCGACACTTGATTATCGGCGGCGACCAAGTCTGCGTATTGAACGGCGTCATTACCGGGAAACCGCATGATAAGGCAAATGCGGTGCGGCAATTGCGGCAGGCGAGTGGACAATGCGTCACTTTTTTTACCGGTTTGGCGCTGTTTAATAGCGCCAGCCAGCGGCTGCAATGTCTCGTCGAGCCATTCGACGTCCATTTTCGCCAACTGACGCAAGCGGAAATTGAGGGATATCTGGCCAAGGAGCAACCCTGGAACTGCGCCGGCAGTTTTAAAAGCGAGGGATTGGGAATTACGCTATTTGACCGATTGTCCGGGCGGGATCCCAATACGCTGGTCGGTCTGCCTTTAATTGCGCTGGCGCAAATGCTGCGAGCGGAACAAATCAATCCGCTGACGACTATATAATGAAAAGCGGGATACCGGATCCCGCCATCGGCAATCGATTTACCCTTTCGCGTTGCGCAGTATTTTCAGACAATGCCGCAGTTGGTCGTCCAGGGGGGCTTCCACCCGCAGCGTTTCCCCGGTATTGGGGTGGGCGAACCGCAGTGCCTGCGCGTGCAAAAACAGACGATTCAGTCCGGTTTGCGCCAGTTGGCGATCGAAGTCGCGATCGCCGTAGCGGTCGTCAAACGCGATCGGATGGCCGGCATGTAGCGTATGAACACGGATCTGATGCGTTCGACCGGTTACCGGGCTGGCGCGAACCAGCGTCGCCGCCTCAAAACGTTCTTCTACTTTAAAGCGCGTTTCTGAAGGCTTGCCTTCGCTATTTACCCGAACGATGCGCTCGCCGCTCTGCAAAATATTTTTCAGCAACGGCGCTTGCACCGATTTGCAATGCGACGGCCAGTTTCCCCGCACCAGCGCCAGGTAATCTTTCTGCATGCCTTTGAGACGTAATTGCTCATGCAGAGAACGCAGCGCCGAACGTTTCTTGGCCACCAGCAGCACGCCGGACGTATCACGATCGAGGCGATGCACCAGTTCCAGAAAACGCGCTTCAGGCCGCAGCGCGCGCAGCCCTTCGATAACGCCGAAACTCAGTCCGCTGCCGCCGTGAACCGCCGTACCCGAAGGTTTGTTCAGCACCAGAATATAATCGTCTTCATAGATAATGCATTCCGCAAGCGCGGCGACTTTGCCCAGGCTGGCGGAAACCGGCGGCGCATCGCGCTCGGCCTGTCGAACCGGCGGGATACGCACTTCATCATTGTCGAGCAGCTTATATTCCGGCTTTACCCGCTTTTTATTTACCCTTACCTCGCCCTTGCGCAAGATGCGATAAACCAGGCTTTTAGGCACGCCCTTCAATCGGGCATGCAAAAAATTATCAATGCGTTGTCCGGCCTCATCGGCGGAGATTGTTACAAATTGTACTGAAGGATTGTCTGTTTTCATGATGCGCGATTCTAAATAGAGAGGTTGGATAGCGCCACTTCTTTTTCTGTGCTTAACTGTGAGTCTGACTTATGAAGATAGGGTTACACCAACAGGTTTGGTTGAGTTTAGCCTCAATCACCGACAGTTTGGTGAACGGCAGCACAACTATCTTTAGATGACAGGCAAAGTAACCTTGCTATAACAGTGTCAGCAATGGAATAATGCTTTTCGTGTTTTCCGCGCTGATTTCCGTTAAAACAAGGGAAATTGCGGAATTATTAAGTTTGCCTGATGACACACAAACGCAGCAATGGCGTAAGACGTAATGTGATATCAAGCAGTTAGCGGGCTGCGGATTGCAGCTTGGCCGGCAAATGGAATCAGATCTGGCAACATTATTCAGAAGCTGTTCCCTCAGTAAATGCGCTGTTTTCCATCAGGAAACACAGGCTACCGAAACATGCGTCTCTATGCAGGCGACAACCGGGAGGTTGACGTCCCTGCGATAAGCCACGAGGCCATCGGTTCACTCCGGTCATGCGGTTCTTTTGTCCGCAGCTCTATCAATAATGTAAGTAAAAATAACGAGTAAGTTAAAGATGAAGAGAATGTTGATTAACGCGACTCAACAGGAAGAGTTGCGTGTTGCCTTGGTCGATGGTCAACGGCTGTATGATCTGGATATCGAAAGTCCGGGCCATGAGCAGAAGAAAGCAAATATCTACAAAGGTAAAATCACTCGCATTGAACCCAGTCTGGAAGCCGCTTTTGTTGATTATGGCGCTGAAAGACATGGTTTTCTCCCTCTCAAAGAAATCGCTCGCGAATACTTCCCCAGCAACTATTCCTCCCATGGCCGTCCCAACATCAAAGATGTGTTGCGCGAAGGCCAGGAAGTCATTGTTCAGGTTGATAAGGAAGAACGTGGCAATAAAGGCGCAGCGCTGACAACGTTTATCAGTCTGGCCGGCAGTTATCTGGTTCTCATGCCGAACAATCCCCGCGCCGGCGGTATTTCACGCCGTATCGAAGGTGATGATCGAACCGAACTGAAAGAAGCGTTAGCCTCTTTACAGTTGCCCGACGGCATGGGCCTTATTGTCCGCACTGCGGGCGTCGGCAAATCCGCCGAAGCATTGCAGTGGGATTTGGCTTTTCGCCTGAAACACTGGGAAGCCATCAAGAAAGCGGCTGAAGGTCGCCCGGCGCCTTTCCTGATCCATCAGGAAAGCAACGTCATTGTTCGCGCTTTCCGTGATTATTTACGGCCGGATATCGGTGAAATCCTGATCGACAACCCCAAGATCCTCGATCTGGCGAAAGAGCACATCTCCGCGCTCGGCCGCCCGGATTTCAACAGCAAAATCAAACTTTACAGCGGCGAAATTCCCCTGTTCAGTCATTATCAGATTGAATCGCAGATTGAATCCGCCTTCCAACGCGAAGTGCGCCTGCCTTCCGGCGGTTCTATCGTGATTGATACCACGGAAGCCCTGACGGCGATTGATATCAACTCGGCGCGCGCGACCCGCGGCGGCGATATTGAAGAAACCGCGTTCAATACCAACCTGGAAGCGGCCGACGAAATAGCCCGCCAGCTGCGGCTGCGCGATCTGGGCGGCCTGATCGTAATCGATTTTATCGACATGACGCCGGTGCGCCACCAGCGCGAGGTGGAAAACCGACTGCGTGATTCCGTTCGTCAGGATCGCGCCCGCATTCAGATTGGTCGGATTTCTCGTTTCGGCCTGCTGGAAATGTCCCGCCAGCGCCTGAGCCCGTCGCTGGGCGAGTCAAGCCACCATGTTTGCCCTCGCTGCGGCGGCACCGGCACCGTACGCGACAATGAATCGCTTTCGCTGTCTATTCTGCGCCTCATCGAAGAAGAAGCGCTGAAAGAGAACACCAAAGAAGTTCATGCCATCGTTCCTGTTCAGATCGCCTCTTATTTGCTGAACGAAAAACGCGACTCGGTCAATGCCATCGAGACGCGTCAGGGCGGCGTTCGCGCCATCATCGTCCCTCACGACGGAATGCAGACGCCGCACTACTCCGTCGTGCGCGTGCGCAAGGGCGAAGAAAAACCGACGCTCAGCTATCTGTTGCCGCAGATGCTGGAAACCGAAGCGCAGCAATTGCAGGAAGAGCAGGTTGCCGAACGTAAGCAGCCGGAACAGCCCGCGTTAGCCACGTTCAGCATGCCGACCATGCCGACGGAAGACAAAGCGCCGGCAGCGGAAAAAGCGGCGCCGGTCGCCGCGGCGATAGCGGCGCAGCCAGGCCTCGTCAGCCGTTTCCTGGGCGCGCTGAAAGGTATTTTCGCTTCTGAGCCGTCTACCGCGACGGCAGAAACGATAGCGGAAAAGCAAGCCGAGCCTGACAATGCCAGTGAAGGTGAAGCGCAGCGTCAAGAGCGCCGTAATACTCGTCGCCAGAATAACAACCGCCGCGATCGTAATTCACGCGACAATCGGGAAGCGCGTGAAGATCAGCGTCGCAACAAACGTCAGAATACGGAAGTCGCGCCTGAAATCCGCGTAGTCGAGGATAGCGAAAAAACCGCTGTCGACGACCAACCGCGTCGCGAACCGCGCGCAGAGCGTCAGCGTCGTCGTCAGGACGATAAACGCCAGCCTGCGCAAGAGCCGAAAGCACAAAACACCGTGGTGGCCGAAGCGGAAGACAACGTTGCCGAACAGGAGAAACCGACTCCGGTAACCCAGCGTCGTCAGCGTCGCCAACTGACGCAGAAAGTTCGCGTACAGTCTGAAAGCGCCCAGCAGGACGCCGTTGACGCACAGGCAGCGGTAACGGAAACGACGCCTGCGCGGGTTAAACCGGTGGACGAGGTTGCCCTTGCGCCGGTTGACAATAGCGAAACGGAAAATGCGCAAGCTGCCGATGCAAACAAGGGGGCGAATGGCGAAAATGCCGGTATGCCGCGTCGTTCCCGTCGTTCACCTCGCCATCTGCGCGTTAGCGGTCAGCGCCGTCGCCGCTATCGTGACGAACGTTATCCGTCTCAGTCGCCAATGCCGGTGGAATATGCCGCTGCCGCGCCGGAAATGGCGTCAGGTAAAGTTTGGATAAACTACCCTGTCGCTCAATACCAATCGCTGGAGCAGCTTGAAGAGCAGCAGCAGGCGGAAAACAACGCGGCGATGGCAACACCGAGTCTGCCAGCCGTAGTGGAAGCCGCGCCGGTTATCGCAGCCGCAGCTCAGGATAATGCAGCGACCAGCGTTGCCGAACCCGTACAGCAGGCACCAGCGGCCAATGCGACCATTGTTGCAGAGGAAGTTACCCCGGCGGCGTCTGACGAGATTATCGAGACGAAAACCGATGCTGACGCCATTCCGCCGATCCTCGTAGAGGAAAGAGCCTATGGCGAGGATGATGAGGTTGCCGAAGAAAACAATGACGTAGTTGAAGAAAAGCAGTTCGTTGAAGCAAATGAGCCTGCTAATGAAAACCCGGTCATTGAAGAACACGAACCTGTTAAAGAAAACGAGGTCGTTGCAGCAAGCCAACCCGTTGAAGAAAACGAGGTCGTTGCAGAAAGCCAACCCGTTGAAGAAAACGAGGCGGTTGCAGAAAGCCAACCCGTTGAAGAAAACAGGGCCGTTGCAGAAAGCGAACCTGTTGAAGAAAACGAGGCGGTTGTCGAGGAAAGCGAGAAGGCAGTTGAAGAAATCGCCCCTCAACCGGTAAACGCCTCGCCGAGCGCGCCAGTGCAAAAACCGGCAACGCCGGTTCAACCGACAGCAACGGAAGCGGCGGCACCGACGCGCTATAAGTTCCACGCCACAGCGCCGATGACGAAAGCGCCAGCGCCGGATTACCAACCAGAGCCGGTACGTCAAAGCGACTGGAAGCGTCCTGCCTATCAGTTCGACGGCAAAGGATCCGCCGGCGGCCACGCAGCCGTTAATCAGGCGACGGCGCCGGCCACCAGACCGACGCAGATCAGCGAATAATCTCAGCGCCGTCTGCAACAAAAACACCCGCCAGTTGGCGGGTGTTTTTTTATGGCGGGCTATCCATGCCCGCCCCTTTTCAAGCCGTCGCTAGCGACGTTGAAAATCGCTCCCGGCGATTTTTTATGGCGGGCTATCCATGCCCGCCCCTTTTCAAGCCGTCGCTAGCGACGTTGAAAATCGCTCCCGGCGATTTTTTATGGCGGGCTATCCATGCCCGCCCCTTTCCAAGCCGTCGCTAGCGACGTTGAAAATCGCTCCCGGCGATTTTTTATCAGTCCAGATAATTCAGCAATTTGATCGTCGACGCGTCGGTCTTGCCTTCAAGGCTGGAGATCAAACGCTTGAAGTGCGCTGACTGCTCATGTTCCGTCACGGCAGCCTGATTTTTCCAACGCTCGAAAAAAACAAAAGCGCCGGGCTTATCGATTTCTTGGTGCAGATCGTACTGCAAATTTCCCGCTTCCTGACGGCTTGGCGCCACCGCAGCCTTCACCGCAGCAGTCACGTCGTCAATAAATTCAGCTTTTGCCTGTAAGCTGGCAACGATACGAATTTCCATTTTAGTCCTTCTATAATTTACAGTTAAAGATCAAAAGATAAGGCATGGGATGCCAATAATCGTAGTAGCTATACTAGTTAATTTGACGCATTCATCAACTAACGGATGCATTCACAAGGCTTTGCACTTATTCTTATTCCCCGCCGTATTAGTCCCAACCAACAGACAGATGATGTTTTTCTACTGACCGCTGGAGCACATTCAATGACCGCATTGCCAGACATTCTAACTATCCGCCGCCCTGACGATTGGCACATCCATTTACGTGACGATCAGATGCTTGAAACCGTCCTGCCGTACACCAGCCGTTTTTTTGGTCGGGCGATCATCATGCCGAATCTGACGCCGCCGATCACCAGCGTGACAAGCGCGAAGGCTTATCGTCAGCGCATTCTGGCCGCGATCCCCGCAGGGGATGATTTTCAACCGTTGATGACCTGCTATCTGACCGACACGCTGGACGCCGCGGAGATTGTCAGCGGCTTTGAGCAAGGCGTCTTCACGGCCGCCAAGTTATACCCGGCGAATGCGACGACCAACTCCAGCCATGGCGTCACAGACATCGCCAACATCTATCCGGTACTGGAAAAAATGCAGGAAATTGGGATGCCGCTGTTAGTGCATGGCGAAGTGACCAGCCCAGAAATCGATATTTTCGATCGGGAAGCCCGGTTCATTGAGTCGGTTATGGAACCCTTGCGTCAACGGTTCCCCGAACTGAAAGTGGTATTCGAGCACATCACCACCAAAGAGGCGGCGGACTATATTGTATCAGGTAATGAGTATCTTGCTGCGACTATTACCCCACAACATTTAATGTTTAATCGCAATCATATGCTGGTCGGCGGCATTCGTCCGCATTTGTACTGCCTGCCTATCCTCAAAAGGAATATTCATCAGCAGGCGCTGCGCGAGGCGGTTGCCAGCGGCTGTAACCGGCTTTTCCTCGGTACCGACTCAGCACCGCACGTTAAGCACAGAAAAGAATCCGACTGCGGCTGCGCGGGGGTATTTAATGCCCAGGCGGCCTTGAGCGCCTACGCGACGGTATTTGAGGAGTTGGACGCGCTGGATAAACTTGAAGCATTCTGTTCATTAAACGGTCCGCGTTTTTATGGCTTGCCGGTTAATGAAGGCCTGATTGAACTGCATCGTACACCGGTGACGTTCCCGCAACAAATTTCAATGGGTGATGAGTCAGTAATCCCCTTCCTGGCGGGACAACGTCTTAACTGGTCCGTTCGATAACATATCGGCCCATCATAGCCTCTCTTTGTGATGGCCGCCGCTCAGCGGCAAACCGTTCATCGCTGATCCCCCGGACGGAAGTTTTTACACCGTGGCTTCAGGCTGCGATTTTTTCTTCAGCGCTTGTTCTTTTTCATTGATAACTGTATAAATAAACAGTTATCAATGGAGGCAATTATGCGTGTCGAAATTACCATAGCAAAGTCATCCCCTCTCCCCGCGGGCGCACTGGAAGCACTGACCCAGGAGTTGGGTAACCGAATTCACCAACACTATCCGGATACGCCTATCCAGATCCGCTATGCGGCGGCCAATAATCTGACCGTGTTGGGCGGCAATAAAGAGGATAAGGAACGTATCTCCGAAATGCTGCAAGAAACCTGGGAAAGCGCGGACGACTGGTTTATACCCGAATAAAAAATGCCGGGGAAATTTTTTAGCGTCGCTTGCGACGGCTTGAAAAGGAGCGGTCAGGAATAGCCGCCATAAAAAACCGACGGCGTCTTTAACCCCGCTGACGGCGTTCTGAAAAGCGCGCCCATGGACGGGCGAAGAAATTTTGGCTGTAGAAAGGCTTGGCTCAATGATAAATTATAGGCTGTAATGATTCATGTACCGGGCATCTTGCCATCCTGTTATAACCGAGGATACCTATTATGACAGTAGAAAAACCGGAAGAAGCAATGACATTCGGTGAACTGCTGGAGCTAATCGGCGCACAGCAGCGCAAGATTGACGCGTTAGAGCTTGCATTTTCGTCTCTGGTTTTCTGTCTTGATGAAAAAGCAAACCAGCTTTTGATCCACAATCTGAAGTTGGAATCTCAAAATGAGAATCGGGATCCTTCGCTGAAAAAACATCTTGCTCGTTTTGTCGCCACCCTGGAGAAAAATGCCGGTTTAAATACCGAATAGCATTTTCATTTATTCCATTCACCGCAACAGTCCGGGATGAATGTTTTTTCGCTCCGGATTGTTTAATTAGCGTCCAAAAACTTTTTTTGCAGATTTTTTAAAAATATTTCCCATAAATTAAATAAGCGACGATATACTGTTAGTGCTCTTCTAAATAAGGGGCCACCTTAAACCTCGTTAGTCACTCATGTTAGTAACTAGTCAATAAGGGGTATTTATGGATAGAGAAAATGAAGTTATTCAGACACATCCTCTTGTAGGTTGGGACATCAGCACCGTTGACAGTTATGATGCCATGATGATCCGTTTACACTATTTAGCCACTTCGGATCAGGCTCCAGATGAAGCACAGGTTGACCGTACGTTATGGTTAACGACAGATGTAGCCAGGAAGCTGATATACATACTTGAAGCAGGCATTGCAAAAATCGAATCAACAGATTGTCAATCCCTGGATTATAGAAAGCATTAACCATTGATAACGTTTATTATTATTTTGCTACCAGATTTATTGATTCTTGATTCACTCTCCCAATGACAACACCGTCTCGCTGACGGTGTTGTCATTTTAACCGCCAGACCACCTTCTTTTTTTGTTCATCACGATCAACCGTACGCGAAAGAAAGCGCCCGGCAGGGATTGATTCTTTTTATCCGCCATCTGCATCGGATTGAACAAAATATGAATTTCAATTCAAAAAAATTGTTCAAATTCGCCTATTTGTTAAAAGTTGTGACTTTATATTGCTTTTGTGTTTGGACATGTTTAAGTTTGCAAAATTGTACAGGTTACCTGATAAGGAGTCATAACTATGCTTTGGCGTAATACCTCATCTCGTTATGGTCATGTCAGTATTCTTCTCCACTGGATAGGCGCGTTAACCGTATACGGTATGTTTGCCCTGGGACTCTGGATGGTAACGTTGGGATACTACGATGTGTGGTATCACCGCGCGCCCGAGATCCACAAAAGCATCGGCGTATTGCTTTTCGCCATTATGGTTTTTCGCGTGATCTGGCGTTTTCTTTCCCCTCCGCCTCCGCCATTAAAAAGTTATTCAACGCTGACTCGCATTAGCGCCACCCTGGCGCACATCTCGCTTTACGTGGTGCTGTTTGCAATATTGATCAGCGGCTATCTGATTTCCACTGCCGAGGGGCAACCTATTTCAGTTTTTGGCTGGTTTTCTATTCCAGCCACCTTAAGCGGTTTGACGGACCAAGCCGATGTTGCCGGTACCGTGCATCTCTATCTTGCCTGGGTGGTGGTAGCGTTGTCAGCTCTGCACGGTTTAGCCGCATTAAAGCACCACTTTATAGATGGTGATACGACGTTGAAACGGATGTTGGGTCGCAACATCTCTTAACCTTACGAATTAATGGAGAAATACCGATGCTGAAGAAAACACTACTGGGCCTGACTGCCGCATCCTTGCTAGCCTCTGCCGGATCGGCTTTGGCCGCCGATTACAAGTTTGATAAGGAAGGCCAGCACGCGTTTATCCAGTTTCGCATTAACCATCTGGGCTATAGCTGGATTTATGGCGGCTTTAACGATTTTGATGGCGCCTTCACTTTTGATCCAGCCAACCCGGCCGGCGATAAAGTGAATGTCACCATTAATACCAACAGTGTCGACACCAATCATGCGGAACGTGACAAGCATATCCGCAGTGCGGATTTCCTGAACGTATCCAAATATCCTCAGGCGACATTCACGTCCACGGAAGTGAAAAAAGACGGCGATGAATACGATATCAGCGGTAATCTGACCTTAAACGGCGTAACCAAACCTGTGACGTTAGAGGCAAAACTGATCGGTCAGGGTAATGATCCGTGGGGTAACTATCGCGCCGGATTTGAAGCCGAAGGCACCATCAAGCTGAAAGATTTTAATATTACCCAGGATCTGGGGCCGGCTTCGCAGGAAGTTCAACTGATCATTTCTGTTGAAGGCGTGCGGCAAAAATAAACTCTCGGCGGTAAATGAGCCCTTTCAGTTGATGAAAGGGCTTTTTAATCGCTTATTTCTCTTCATCCCTGGCGGCAGGCGCAGGGATATGCAATGCGGATTGCAACACTTCTCTCGATTTATTAAAGATTTTCATGCCGTTTTCACGGCCGCTGCGCCGGGCGCGTTGCTCCGCCAATGGCAGGCGTCGCTCTTCCTGACAGCTTTCGCTACAGCATCCCTGATATTTTTCCGCACATGCCGGACACTGAATGAACAACAGGTGACAACCTTCATTACGGCAGTTGGTATGGCTGTCGCACGGCGCGCCGCACTGATGACAGTGCGCGATCACTTCATCAGTAATCCGCTCGCCCATCCGCTCGTCAAAGACAAAGTTTTTCCCGATGAACTTTAGCGGCAGGCCTTTGGCTTTTGCCTGACGCGCATATTCAATGATCCCGCCTTCCACATGATAGACGTGCTTAAATCCGTGATGAAGCATATACGCGCTTGCTTTCTCGCAGCGGATCCCGCCGGTGCAATACATGACGATATTTTTATCCTGCTCATGCCTGAGCATCTCTACCGCCATTGGCAGTTGCTCGCGGAACGTGTCCGAAGGCACTTCCAACGCATTTTCAAAGTGGCCGACTTCGTATTCATAGTGATTACGCATATCAACAAAAAGCGTATTGGGATCGTCAGCCATGGCGTTGACCTGTTCGGCCTGTAGATACTGGCCGACATTCGCCGGATTAAACGTCGGGTCATCAATACCATCGGCCACTATCCGATCGCGGACTTTCATCCGCAGCACCCAGAAAGATTTTCCATCATCATCGAGCGCGACGTTCAGCCGAACCCGATCGAGAGCGGGATGCGCGCTGAATAATACTGCTTTAAACGCTGCAAACTGATTATTCGGCACGCTGATTTGCGCATTGATCCCTTCCGTCGCAATATAGACCCGGCCAAAGACCTTCAGTTGCTCAAATTGGATATACAAACGATCGCGGAACGCCTGCGGTTCATCAAGCGTAAAATACTTATAGAAAGAAACTGTGGTTCGCGGCTCGGTTTCAGCAAGCATACGCGCTTTCAGTTCCTCATTGGAAACCCGGTTATGTAACACTGGCATGGTGTACGTTCCTGTCTTCATTGAGGTTAATCATGGCGATTTTGCGCCAGATTTTTGCCGGCGCTGAATCGCCCGGCATCATACCCGATAGCAGGATTGATGTCAGGGCATGAATATAAAATAAGCGCCTGCCAGAGCGCGGCGAAAATTCAACTCATTAGATAATCAAACGAACGTTTAACGATGGCATCAACGCTTACACTCTGCTGGCGCCAAATGCTATCATTAGCAACACGACTCATTTTTTGTATAAAAATCAGGCTATAGCGCGCCGCAAAATTTTTGCTAATAAAAGTGCCGCTATCATCTATCCTGTTGAGTGAGTATCTCACTTATTTTTTAACGGTATGTGTGCCTACAAGCACCAGAATTCGACACTGAGGCCATGACACAACTCCCCACTTTTAATCGTTCATTACTGCACCCGCGTTATTGGTTAACCTGGCTGGGTATCGGCGCGCTCTACCTTATTGTATTGCTGCCCTACCCTTGGCTTTATCGTATCGGCACCGGACTGGGTCATCTCTCCGTGCGGTTGCTTCCTCGTCGAGTTGAAATCACCACCCGAAATCTTGAATTATGCTTTCCCGATATGCCAACGGCAAAACGAGATGAGCTGGTGAGAAAAAACTTTGAAGCCGTCGGAATGGGCATCATCGAGACCGGCATGGCGTGGTTTTGGCCCGACTGGCGTATAGAACGCTGGTTCACCGTCAAAGGGCTGGAAAACATACGGCCGCTGCGGGCGCAAAAACGCGGCGTCCTGCTGATTGGACTGCATTTTCTGACCCTGGAGCTTGGCGCCCGCATTTTTGGGATAAACAATGCAGGGATTGGCGTCTATCGTCCCAACGATAATAAACTGATTGACTGGTTGCAAACCTGGGGAAGAATGCGCTCGAACAAATCCATGCTCGATCGCAAGGATCTTAAAGGTATGATCCGGGCGCTTAAACAGGGTGAAATAATCTGGTATGCCCCCGACCATGATTACGGCCCCCGCAGCAGCGTGTTCGTCCCTCTTTTTGCGGTGAACAAGGCCGCCACCACGGTGGGAAGCTACATCCTGGCAAAAACCGCCAAGCCCGCTATCGTTCCATTCGTGCCTCGCCGTTTACCGAAGGGAAAAGGATACGAGCTGCTGATTCAGCCGGCGGAATTAGACGTCCCCCTGGAAAGCGAGGAAGCGACGGCTGCATGGATGAATAAAATCATTGAACACAATATCCTTCTGGCGCCCGACCAATATATGTGGCTCCACCGTCGATTTAAAACCCGTCCGGAAGGCGAACCCTCGCTCTATTAACGCCGAAGACCTTATTCACATCAAATAGGTGTGGATAAGGGTTTCACCTCTCCCCCGCCAAACCAATTAATGCTTACAGATTAGCGATGAACGTCTTGCTGATAACCATTTAGCGGCACATACTAATAGCCTGCTATCTATTTGATTTCCCCTCACGACTTGGCTCAAGACATGGCGACGTAAGAGTGGAAAACACTAACCCTGTTATCGGAAATTTATGACACCAGAAGTGGAGCCTATTGATTGGAAACGTAATCTTTATGTTGCATGGGTAGGTTGCTTCTTTACTGGCGCTGCATTCAGCCTGGTCATGCCGTTTCTTCCGCTATATGTCGAGCTATTGGGCGTCACCGGTCATCAAGCGTTGAACCTGTGGTCCGGTGTGGTTTTCAGCATCACGTTTCTTTTTTCCGCTATCGCTTCCCCCTTTTGGGGACGTCTGGCCGACCGTAAAGGCCGGAAATTGATGCTGCTGCGCTCAGCGCTGGGGATGTGCATTGTCATGGTGCTCATGGGGCTGGCGCAGAATATATGGCAATTCCTGTTTCTGCGCGCCGCGCTCGGCGTGCTAGGCGGTTTTGTACCTAATGCCAATGCCTTGATCGCCACTCAGGTGCCACGCAATAAAAGTGGATGGGCGCTGGGAACCCTCTCTACCGGCGCAGTCAGCGGCGCGCTTATCGGCCCGTTAATCGGCGGCTATCTGGCGGATACCTATGGATTGCGTCCGGTGTTTTTCGTTACTGCCGCCGTATTGCTCCTCTGTTTTCTGATCACGCTGTTTTATGTGCGGGAGCGTTTTACCGCTATTCGTAAAAAGGACATGCTGAGCGGCCGGCAGGTGATGATATCGTTGAAAAACCCCAAACTGGTTTTAAGCCTGTTTGTCACTACGTTAATTATCCAGGTCGCGACCGGCTCCATCTCCCCAATACTCACCTTATTCGTGCGGGACCTGGCCGGACACACGCAGAATTTGGCTTTTATCAGTGGAATGATCGCCGCCATTCCCGGCGTTTCCGCGTTGTTCAGCGCACCGCGGCTTGGCAAACTGGGAGACAGAATCGGCCCGGAACGTATTCTGATCGCCATGCTGATAGTGTCTGTTTTACTGTTAATTCCCATGGCATTTGTTCAGACTCCCTGGCAACTTGGCGTGCTTCGTTTCCTGTTAGGCGCGGCCGACGGCGCGTTACTGCCCGCCGTACAAACATTGCTGATTTACCATTCATCCAATCAGGTCGCCGGACGGATTTTCAGTTATAACCAGTCGTTTCGCGATATCGGTAATGTGACGGGGCCGATAATCGGCGCATCCATTTCGGCGACTTACGGCTTCCGCGCCGTATTCATTGCAACCGCATTGGTTGTCCTGGCGAATGTGATCTACTCCTGGCGCTGTTTACAGCTACGCACCTCCAAACTTGAACTGCCGGGGGATTAGCTCTCGCTATCGCCCAAAAGCATGGCGGTAAATTGCGGTTAAAAAAAAAGCAACGGCGCAAACCGTTGCTTTTTATCCTATCCATTCGGCGTACCGGGATGTTATCCCTTAATATACGGCGAGGATAATTTCCGGTAATAATCGGCCCATGACGCATATTGTTCAGGCCGTTGCCAGACCCGGTAATGCAGGCGGGATATCGTCACCGGATCGCTGAGCAGCGCCAGGCGCTGATTATCACTCACCTCTTCCGGTTTGCGACCCAGGGCATCATTAACGTTCTGCTCACGAACATCCTCTATCGCCTGACTGAAACGATGGCGGGCCGTCGCCATGGCGCTGGCGAGAGCGTTAATCGAAGGATCGAATACCGCCTGGATGAAGCCGTTCTCCAGCTTACGCTGACGATTCAACTGCCAGTAATTATCGGTCGCCACCAGTTCTCGCGGCGGATCGTACTCTTCAGGGATCAATAACAGTTTGGCGCGTTTACAGCCCAGCCCCAGTGAGGCGCGGCTGGAATAAACCGAGACAAACGGCGACAGAATCAACGAGAACACGATCGGCGACAGCCACCACAGGAAACGCAGATCCAGCCACGCCATACCAATCGCCCAAACCAGCCCCAACACTAATTGAGAACCATGGCGAATAAAGGCCTCTCCCCAAGGCGTGGCGTCATCGTCGCGTTGAGGCGAATTCCATTGTACCGACCAGCCCAGAAACGCGCTGACGACGAAGACGGTATGGAATAGCATTCTGACCGGCGCCAGCAGGACGGAAAACACCATTTCCACCAGTAATGAAATCACTACCCGGAACGCCCCGCCATATGCCTTCGCGCCTTTGGCGCAAATCAGGATCACACTCAACAATTTTGGCAAGAACAGTAATACCAGCGTCGTTGAGAATAAAGCGATCGCCAACTCCGGGCGCCATTGCGGCCAGACGGGAAATAGCTGCCGGGGTTGCAGGAAGTACTGAGGCTCCATCAAGGTATGCACGACCTGCAACGCCGTTGATAGCATCAGGAACATAAACCACAGCGGCGCGGACAGATAAGACATCACGCCGGTAAGAAATACGGCACGGTGAACCGGATGCATCCCTTTAACCAGGAACAGGCGGAAATTCATGAGGTTGCCATGACACCAGCGGCGATCGCGTTTCAATTCATCCAGCAGGTTGGGCGGCAACTCCTCATAGCTGCCCGGCAGGTCATAGGCGATCCAAACGCCCCAGCCCGCACGACGCATCAATGCCGCTTCGACGAAGTCATGGGACAAAATGGCCCCGGCAAACGATCCCTCGCCCGGCAATGGCGCCAGGGCGCAGTGTTCAATAAAGGGTTTCACGCGGATAATGGCGTTATGCCCCCAGTAATGGGATTCGCCTAACTGCCAGAAGTGTAAACCGGCGGTAAACAGCGGACCATAAACGCGCGTGGCGAACTGCTGGCAGCGCGCATATAGCGTATCCATGCCAGAGGCTTTCGGCGAAGACTGGATAATACCCGCATTGGGATTCGCATCCATCAGCCGGACCAGCGACGTTAAACATTCGCCGCTCATCACGCTGTCCGCGTCCAGAATCACCATGTAGCTGTATTGACTGCCCCAGCGACGGCAGAAGTCGTCAATGTTGCCGCTCTTACGCTTCACGCGACGGCGACGGCGACGGTAGAAAATTCGCCCTTCCCCGCCCACATCGCGACAAAGCTCCATCCAGGC
The DNA here is from genome assembly GCF_040240335.1 of Brenneria sp. L4-2C. NCBI lineage: Bacteria > Pseudomonadati > Pseudomonadota > Gammaproteobacteria > Enterobacterales > Pectobacteriaceae > Brenneria > Brenneria sp. L4-2C. The sequence goes on from NZ_JBEIAC010000002.1 coordinate 246,803, forward strand.
TTTTTGCTCTGCGACGCAGGTATCCGGATCGTTACTGTCGCTCAGCACATAAATGTCAAAGTGGTCGAGCGCTCCGGTCGCTGCCACGGATTCATACGTAGCCCGCAAACCAGCGAAAACGCGCTCTACATCTTCATTACAGATAGGCATGATCAGCGCGGTACGATGATCCGGATTAAGCGGTTCATTCCCCACCAGCGTGGAAGAAATACTGTACTTATCCCGTCCAATCAGGAGTTGCAGGAATCCCATCAGCGCCGTCCAGAAACCGGCCGAAACCCAGCAAAACAGAACCGCAAACAAAACGAGAATACCGCTTTGCAATACATACGGCAGCAGTTGCAGGAACGAGCGCATCAAAGGCTGATCCGCCATTTCAAACGGATCGACCAGCGCCCAACCTTGATAAGGCAGAATGGTTTTCATATACCACGTGGCGACCGCTGTCTGAAAAAGCGTCAGCACCAGCAGGATGTAGCGCCGCATCGTACCCACCATGCGCCACCTGTTTTCAGCGATGGTCTCTTCCGGGCTGGCATCATGATAATGATGACGAGGCATCGCCGTGCGGCCCAACAGACTTTCCCACCAGCGCACCAGCGGATTCGTCCGCCAGACATCAGGAAACATGGAAGATCGGGTGATCTTGGGCATAGCCTGCAATGCCGTCCGGCCTTCGGTGTCTTCGCCCAATTGCTTATCGTTGTCCAGGCCATCAGACCAGGCCATCTCCAGACGAGACCTAACCGACTTCAACGCGACATCGTCTTCTGAATGAATCTTGATCTGGCTGCCATCCGACAATATCTGATGCAATGCAGACTGATCGATAGACTCTGATTCCGGTAGCTTTTCACGCAGCGCCCTTGCCTGCTCGGCAGACAAGGGTAATTTCTCGATATAATCGAGAGAAGAAGTTGACTTATTCATTGGCAGGTAGCTGATAGCTCCAGGTTTCAGTCAATGTGGTTTCACCATTGACCAACGCAGCCCGCATTTCTGTCGGCTGTTTGTTATCTTTGACGCGTAAACGCAGTGTCAGACGCCAACCATGAGTTACCGGGTTATAGCGGACGCTATTTTCAACAATCTCGCCATTGTCGCCAATACTGGCCTGAGATGTGACCGGCGTTGCTTCGTCCATCTCTTTTAACGATGGTCCGACGAAATCCACGAGGAAAGCGACGGAACCGTCAGGCTGACGAATCAGGTTCGACTGTTTGACATCGCCGGTGGAGCGGCGGGTCTGCTGAACATAGGCAATATCGGGTGAATGCAACTGCTCTTCATCGTTGGTGAAGCGCAGACGGTACTTTATCTCCAAAGGCTTGCCGGTTTCAGGTAAAGCATCCGGCGTCCAGAACGCAACGATGTTATCGTTGGTTTCATCCGCGGTGGGAATTTCAACCAGCTCCACCTTACCTTTGCCCCAGTCGCCTTTCGGCTCGACCCAGCCGCTTGGGCGCAGATCATAACGATCGTCAAGATCTTGATAAGCGGAGAAATCGCGGCCGCGCTGCAGCAAACCAAATCCTTTCGGGTTTTCTATCGCATAAGTACTGACGGACAGGTGTCGAGGATTATTCAACGGACGCCAAATCCACTCGCCGTTACCGGCATGAATCGACAACCCATTAGAGTCATGCAACGCAGGACGATAGTTCAGCGTTGGAGACGGCTGATTGGGTCCAAACAGGAACATGCTGGTCAACGGTGCGACGCCCAGCTTACCGACTTTATCCCGCAGGTATACTTTAGCCTGAACGTCAACAACGCTGTCGCTGCCCGGATAAACCACGAAGCGGTATGCCCCGGCCGCACGCGGCGAATCCAGCAAGGCATAAATCACCAGATGTTTATCGGCCGGTTTAGGACGTTCAATCCAGAATTCACGAAAACGCGGAAACTCCTCGCCGGAAGGCAACGCGGTGTCGATAGCCAAACCGCGGGCAGACAGCCCATATATCTGTCCCTTGCCTACCACACGAAAATAACTGGCGCCCAACATACTGACGATTTCATCATTCTTATCCGCTTTATTAATTGGATAGAGAATTTTAAAACCGGCAAAACCCAGGTTCTTCAGCGTTTCAGGATCATGATTAACGGAGCCGAAATTAAAGTAATCCGCTGAATATTTAATCTCGCTTACCGTCGTGGCAGTCACTTCATTAATTTTCACCGGCGTATCGAAATACATACCCTGATGGTAGAACTGAAGTTTGAAAGGCGTCTGTAGCGTGTTCCAGTATGATTTTTCCTGATTGAATTGGATTTGCTGGTAATCGGCAAATTTCATATCACGAAATTGTGCTGGAAGATTGCTTTTCTGCGCATCAAAACCTTTTGCCGCCAACGCCTCTGCCTGTCGAGCAACGTCATCGATAGAAAATGCCCAAGCCGGCGCTGTACTCAAAGACAGCACGGCTACCGCTGAAAGCCAGCAAAGGCCAGCAGCCCGCTGTTTAGACCCAAGTTTATTAACCAGCACAACTCCCCCTGTGTTCGTGTGCTTCAATCAATTAAAATCCATATTAATGGATAAGTTAGCTTTACGACAACTCGATAACCAGATGATTCATCATAATAGGTCAGCGTTTAGACAATCGGTACGCCGATAAATGATAGTCCTGATGAAAAAAGGAAAACAGAGGGCATTTTCACTTTCCGCACGCAATCCCTTTGCCACCTCGCTTACATCGAAATCGGTTTGCATTGACATAAAAAACGACCTCCTCTCCCTACTTTGACACGTTTTTTGGCTGCCCGAAGCCATTAAAACGCCATTTCCTCATGCGCGGCCAGGAAAAACCTGCTTTCCCAAATGGCTATTTGGGCCACGTCTACTCCACTATATCGGATACCTACGCGCTCTGGCTTCAGGAATATTCCGTTTACTGATCGCCTGCTATGGCAAAAGATAACGCGAATACCGGATGCTATTTCACCCTCCCAAACCGGCATGCAAACATTTACGTAACAAAACCAACATAAATAGGGTACAGTGTCCGCCACTGAATCCGATACGGTTTTGGCGCCACGTTTATGCTTTTACTTTCGCTGCGGCCGCGAAGTTTCCCGGTCTGGCTCGGTATCTTCGCCGTGTTGACCATCTTCATTGCGCCAGCGCTCTCGCAAATGCTGGCTCATCGCGATCATGGCAACGCCCGGCCCCAGGCGTTAAACGCAGCAACGATTTCAACCGGGCATCACCATCACGCCGGATACGACATGGCCGGCGCTCACGATCGTTCGCCTCCCCAGTCGGCCCTGATGGCGAATCACGAAGCCTGCGGTTACTGCGTCCTGTTCTTCTACACGCCCGCATTATCCGATATAGCCGGTATCGTCATTACGGTGAAGCGCTATCTATCCCCACTGCGCGTCGCCGCCGCCCAATCCAGCGTCATTCTGATCGAGAGATTCGCCTCTCCCATTCCGCGCGCGCCGCCTCTCTGAAACTGCGCCGAAATGCCTTCGGCTATTTATAAAGAAAATCTGACTGCGATATTCTTGCCGAATATCGTTTCTGGTCTGGTCATTTTTACCAACTGATTTCAGAAGGTTTTATGCCGCATCTTAAAAACCGGGCAGCGCCGACTTCGCCTCAGGAGACGCTAGCGTCCGAGCCATCGTTATCTCAAGGCGTGATATCAGCAGACGCCGTATCGACGCGAGCCGCGATGATCGCCTTATTGATTCGTCTTCATTTTTATATCGGTATTTTTGTCGGCCCCTTCATTTTCGTCGCCGCGCTTACCGGGACGCTGTATGTGCTGACGCCGCAAATTGAAAACCGGCTCTACGCTCATCAGCTTTTTACCGAAAGTCACGGCGTCCCCCACTCGCTGGAAGCGCAAATCGTCGCCGCGCAAACCGAGCTCGGGCATCATCATGACGCTCGATTGGCCGCCATCCGACCCGCCGCCAGACAGGGTGAAACGACAAGAGTGATGTTTGCCTCGCCCGAATTGGCGCCATCGGAGAATCGAGCCATCTTTATTGACCCTGTCACGCTGGCGATCCGTGGCGATGAAACCGTCTATGGCACCAGCGGCATTCTCCCTTTTCGCACCTGGATTGATTATCTGCATCGGGGATTATTGCTCGGTGATTTCGGGCGCAATTATAGCGAACTCGCCGCATCCTGGTTGTGGGTAGCCGCGCTGGGCGGATTGCTCATCTGGGGGGCGACTCGTCGTTCTACCGCTCCCGGCAGGCGACGTAAAAATAAACCTTCCCGAACGCCGGCGGCACAAACGCGACGTCTGCGCCGTCGGCATACGACCATGGGATTGTGCCTGATGGCGGGAATGCTGTTCTTTTCCGCGACCGGTCTGACCTGGTCACAGTGGGCCGGCAACAACATTTCAGTGGTCAGAAACCTATTGGGCTGGCAAACCCCTGCGGTGAAAACACAGCTTACCCGCGATACGACGGCTGAGCATGAACATAGGCATGCGGATGAACACGCGGCGCATCACGAAACCCACTCCCCTGCTCACGGAGTGGAAGCCCCGCCGGAAACATTCGATCGCGTATTAACCGCCGCCAGAAATGCAGGCATTGATGCCAGGAAGATCGAGATAAAACCGGCACGGCAGGCCAATCAGGCCTGGACCGTCGCGGAAATCGATCGCGCCTGGCCGACTCAGGTCGATGCCGTTGCGGTCAATCCCAAGACACTCGAGATCGTCGACAAAACGGATTTCAGCACTTTTCCACTGGCGGCCAAATTAACCCGCTGGGGCGTTGATGCGCATATGGGCGTTTTGTTTGGCTTAGCCAATCAGCTCGTGTTAGCCGTTTTTGGTCTTGGACTCTGCACGACCATCGTCTGGGGATATCGCATGTGGTGGATTCGACGTCCCAGGCATCGCGGCGAGGGAAATCCGGTTAAAACGCTGACCGGGGCGCTATTACAGATCGGCCGCGTTCCCAGGATGCTATTCATCGCCGTTAGCGCTCTGGTTGCCGTCTGTCTGCCCGTTATGGGCGTAAGCTTACTGCTGTTTATCCTGATCGATGTCATGCGCTGGCGTTTGCATCGAACCGCTATTCCCCAAACGTTGCGGGAATAGCGTTATCCTATCCAGAAAAAAACCGCCATTGAATGCTTCACTGGCGGCCATCAGCGTCAAGCGATACGGCAGAACGATTTAAAACGTGGTCCAGTCCGCTAGTCCGCCCGAGGTCTTCTCGCTCGTCGTTCCCGCGCTTTTTGTCGGCAACAATACCGGGTCTTTCGCTTTCTTGCTCACGGTTGAGCCGGTATGCGCCGAACCCAGTTTAAATACGCTGACCGTCTGAGTAAGGTTATGCGCCTGATCCTGTAGAGAGAGCGCTGCGGCGGCCGACTCTTCAACCAATGCCGCATTTTGTTGCGTCGTGGTGTCGATTTGTCCGACCGCCAGATTGATTTGGTTGATGCCATCACTCTGTTCACGGCTTGCCTGAGCGATTTCACTGATAATGCTGTTAACGCCCTGCACATTCGTTACCAGAGAATTCATCGTAACGCCGGTTTCCTCCACCAGCCCCATACCGTCCTGAACCTTATTGAATGAATCATCAATCAATTCTTTAATCTCTTTGGCCGCGGTAGCGCTTCTTTGCGCCAAAGCGCGAACTTCACTGGCGACAACAGCGAATCCCCGGCCTTGTTCACCCGCACGAGCCGCCTCTACGGCGGCATTCAGCGCCAGGATATTGGTCTGGAAGGCAATGCCGTCAATCACGCCGATAATTTCAGCCATACGCTGTGAGGAATCCCTGATACCGCGCATTTCTTGCGTCACCATGGTCATCATCTTGCCGCTTTTTTCCACGGTGTCCGAGGTATTCGCGGCAAGTTCCGTCGCCTGGAGGGTGTTATCAGCCGTGTTCTTTATCGTCGATGTCAGTTGTTCCATTGACGATGCCGTTTCTTCCAGAGAGCTGGCCTGCTCTTCCGTTCTGGCAGACAGGTCCTGGTTACCCGCCGCAATCTGAGATGCCGCGCTTGAAATGGTTTCTGCGCCATCCCGAACCTGGGTAACAATTTGCCTCAGGCTGGTATTCATATTCTGCAATGCCGCCAGCAACATCCCGGTTTCATCTTTGCGGTCAGTCTTGATTTCCGACGTTAAGTCCCCTTTGGCGACGTTCTCCGCCACCACCAGCGCATCCTGTATCGGACGCGTCACGCTACGCGTGATCGACAAAGCAATAACCAACCCCGCGATGATGCTGGCGATAATAACGCCGGCCATGACGATTAGCGTCTCTCTGTAGCTTTCCGCGACATCCTGCGCCGATTCAGACATTTTCGCATCTTGAGAATCAATCAGCTCAGTGACTTTATCCTTATACTTCTGCTGAGCGACATGCGTTACGTTGAAATACTCTTTGGTCGCGCTTTCCACATCTCCGGCAACAATAAAACCTGACAGTTTGTTTGCCGAAGCAAGGAAATCTCTGCGGATATCGCCAATTGAACTCAGAACCGCCATCGACCTTTCATCCACCACATGTTTTTGCAGATAATCCATTAGCTGAGAGATCTTTACTGAGTTTTCCTTACCAAGCTCCAATTGATGATTGATTTCAGCCTGCGTCGTTAATAAAAACAACACTTGCTGATTATTGAGAAAGGCGTTCAGCTCATCGATTAACTGATTGCTTTTTACCGTCAATGGGTAATCCTGCGAAACAATGTCATCCATTTTTTTATTAAAATCAGTCAATTTTGTTACCGCGACGCTGCCGACAATCAAAAGCATTAGCACCAGGAAAGCAAAACCTGCGCCTAATCGAGTTCCTATACGCCAGTTGGACAAGTTCATTGAAATCTCCTTTGTTTATCCATTCGATCTTCATCCGAGAAAATAACCGCCACCTCCGTCGAAAAAGACCAGGTTAAATATGGCGTTCCTCAAATATTATCCTTACATCTTGTTTTTTATACTTGAAAAATGATACGTGCCAGGGCGCAGAGGCCTACGCCAAAGCAGATTGCATACGCATGGGTACTGACATTGAGCCAATTCCAGACCATACAGAATGTCGCTATGCCGGCCTGTTGTAGTCCAAAAAAACGCACCCGAGATAATGATTAAGGGCGCTTCAATGCGGTAAAAACAACCAAATTTGTATACTCATCCCAATGTCCAAAGTGGTATCGGCGTATTGGCGATAATCTTTATATCTCCTCATGGATATATTTAATGTTTTATATATCTATTTAATCGATCAGTTTTTCATAATTTATTATTTTCACCGATAAGTAAAATCGTTAATTTAAAAAAATGAAAATAATAATTATTTTAAAAACCACAACTAATAAAACAAATAATAAACTCAACCACAAAAATAACCACACAAAATATAAGTGAAATAATTGCGACATTATTAACCCGGGGTGCGATAAAGGATGTAATAAATTATCCTTTATCGAATTTATATTTACATCAAGCGACCAAAACGCGGTATGTTTCTTTCCAGTGAGCTTCGCATTCCATACGGGCATTCGGAATATAATGTGATTTCATACGCCAGTACGGATTATCAATGACCCAGGTGACAACAGCCGTATCATTTAATAACACGGTTTTCTGGATATATATAACAGCGAAATATCCACCTTGATGGTCACTCTTGTAGATCTCGTACCGATGGCGTCCCGTGCCATCATCTTGTACAAAAATCAGTGTTTCTTTAAGAGTTCCCATTAACATAATTGCCTCCACGAATGATGTGAATAGCATTTATCGGCAAAAAATAGAGAAACCTTACTGATTTGTATCACATATCTGGATGTTAGCCAGCAGCAGGAAGCAATGCTATATCATCACGCATAGCGTCATAAGCGTGTGGTATAGCATGCCAGAGGACGGGGAAATTATTTTTTCTTTGAAGCGTTTTTCGTTTTATCTTTAAGTAATGCTCTGATTTTCTTGATTTCTTTAGGTGTTAATGGGACATCCTCTCCCTCTTTTATGTCCTGATTATCCACGGCCTCGGCTGAGGATGAGTTAGCTTTTCCATCATCACCGAAGCTTTGTAATAATCTTGCGCTTACCTCAGCGCTGATTGAAACACCTTTTTCCAGTGCGGCAGCTTTAATTTTCTCTTTCAGATCAACTGGGATCTTCAGCGACAGGCTAGATATCTCACTCATTTTATTACCTTTCTGATGGAATAAAACAACAAGCTATGACAGTACTGAGATAATGTCCAGATGGAAACAAAAATTTAATATTATTGTCACATTGGGTTTGTCATTCGCCACGTATTCACGCTACCTCATCTGATTATAGCGCATCATTTTTTCGGCCCCGTTTCAGATATTATTCTCAGGGAGAAATTACCGTATTTTCCAACAAGATAATCACTTATCTATTCGCGTAATCCGCATCATTCACTGCCTTTAAGTGATCGCTATTCTGCAACACTTTGCGTTGATATCTCATATTTTTCCCAAATGGGGCATATCCGCAGCGCCGGCGCCGGGCGCTCCTTTTACCGCGCTGGCTGCCGTTACGCGCGAAATGATAAAGATAGAGGGAGTTTCCCGGAGAGGCAGAAATTGATTATTGAATAATGCGTTCTTTGACCTGCTCGTCAGAAATTTTGTGTCACTGCGCCATAGTATGAGCAGCTGTACATGGAATCAATGAGTTAAAAAATTGATCATAAAATATTAACAGCTTAGAATGCAGGCGCATCAAGCATAAAAGGAAGCAAACGTGCCACATCAGACTTTGTGGGAATCAATTAAACTCATTTACGTTATCGGTTTCGTTATTTCACTCGTCGTCACTTTTCTGCTGAGCAGAGATAACTCGCTGACTATTCGGTTTCTCACCTCTTTGCTTATAGGCGTCACATGGCCGTTAAGTTTCCCTGTCGTTTTACTCTTCTCTATTTTCTGACGGCACGCTCTTCTGCGAAGAGCGCTTGCGCCTGACATCAACCCGGTTATGATAGCTGTCTTTACGCAATATTCGCCCCATGAGTAAAATCCTGATTAGTGCTTGTCTGTCTGGTTTCCCGGTACGTTATAACGGTTCTGATAAGAAATCGGTTGCGTCATACCTTGATCAATGGCGACAACAATCCCGACTGGTGGCCTTTTGCCCTGAGCTGGCCGCTGGATTCGCCACCCCTCGCCCCGCGGCAGAAATTATTCCTTCCCAAAATGGAAATGCCGTGATCGCACAAGGGGCCAGCGTTATGGAAGCCACCGGCGCCGATGTAACAGAACGCTATATCTTAGGCGCCTGGCTAACCTTGCAAATGGCGGAACAACACGGATGTCGCTTTGCATTACTCACCGAAGGAAGCCCATCTTGCGGCAGCAACGTGATATACAGCGGCCGGTTTGATGGCCAACAGATAGCGGGAAATGGCGTGACGGCGGAACTGCTGAAAGCGCATGGCATAGAGGTATTTTCCGACAGCAATATCGACCAGTTGATTGCTCGCGTCGAATATACCGATCGTCATGAAAATCAGCGTACCTGATGCCGACCATTCCGCCGCGCCAGGCTCTCATTGACAACGTTGGCGTTCACTTTGACCGACACGATTACCGTTATTACTCTTGAATCGTGCAAAATCTCCCCAATACTAAAACAAGGTTCACTATTCTGTGGAGGTGATTATGGCTAGTGGCTGGTCGAATGACGGGGCGGTTCAGGATCAAATTGATGCGACAGTAGATGATGCCATTGCACATGCCCGTAGTCAGCTAAGTAGCGGGGAAAGCGCGCATTACTGCGATGAGTGCGGTGATGAAATTCCGGATGCCCGCCGAAAGGCTTTGCCCGGCGTGCGCTATTGCATAGACTGTCAGGAAAAACTCGATAAGAAAAGAACGCTCAGCAGCGGCTATAACCGTCGCGGCAGTAAAGACAGTCAGCTAAGATAAATCACCGGCTTATCACGCACGACCGGAATAAGCCGGCTAATCCGCCTAGCGCACGACCAATACCGATGTTTTGGCATGGCGTACAATCGCGGCGGCGTTCGATCCCAGCAGGTAGGTTTTTACATCAGGCCGACGCGAACCAACAACGATCAGGTCGGCATCAATCTCCTCGGCCAGTTGCAACACTTCATCTCTGGGCGTCCCGAAACTCACGCTGAACGATAAACGGGAGGCCGGAAGGTCGATAGTCTTGATAAGGGATTCCAGTTTTTCATCAGCCTTGACGACCGCCTCATTCTTGAACTCTTTGATGCCAAAAGAGTACGCGGATAAAAATGCCGAAGCATCGGGCAATGCATGAAAAAGATGCACCGTCGCATCAGACAGTTTTGCCAGCGTTACCACATGGGCAAGCGCATTCCTGGTTAATTCATCTTCTTCGATATCAACCGGTACTAAAATGGTTTTATACATGACCGCCTCTTTCTTGGTTAACCGTTTAGAAAAAGCCTAGTCGCCCTTGCCGTTCAGTACCATGATCGCCTTCACTTTTCTTGGGTAAACGTGATCCATGCCTGACATGGCACAACCTGAGCGCCATGCGTTTATCTTCCCATTACGGCCACTTCCCTACGCAATCCCCGACGGGCATGCAGAGGGCGACGAACGCCATACTTTGATGATAAGCCTGTAAATCCTGTACATTAACCTCATTCTTTACATGGATAAACAAGGTGAATTGGTGTGGAAAGCACAACGCTGACAATATTAACCCTCTCAGGCGCTATTCTTTTGGGCGCGATGAGCCCTGGTCAAAGTTTCATTTTGGTGGCAAGAACGGCAGTGGCCTCGTCACGTAAAGCAGCAATGGGAACGGCGCTCGGCATGGGAGTGGGATGCCTGATTTTTGCCGCCCTTGCTTTACTGGGCTTTCATTCCATTCTCACATGGGTTCCGTGGCTTTACAGCCTATTGAAAACGGCTGGGGGACTTTATCTGATTTGGCTGGCAATCAAGATGTTCCGCAAGGCGGGGACGCCGCTAGCCGTTGATGCCTCAGACTCAACGGAAATGAATTTCCGCCAAGCATTTATCACCGGACTACTCACTCAGTTGAGTAACCCGAACACGGCGATAGTCTTCGGCAGTATTTTTGCGGCGATACTGAGTCATAAAATTACGCTATTCATGTACCTCGCATTGCCCGCTATCGCATTCCTTATTGATCTTCTATGGTACGGGTTTGTTGCGTATGTGCTGTCAGCCAGCAGGCCGCGTCAAGTTTACCTGAGCTATAAAGCATCGCTGGATCGGATGAGTGGATGCGTCATGGGTCTTCTCGGTTTTCGTCTTATCGTCCGCTGATACCAGAGCATATTTTCATGCTGTCTGTTTGACAAAAAGCGCAACCAAATTGCCTGAGCCAGACAGGTAAATGGGCTGGCGAATATGTAAAAGTTTGCGTGCCAAGTGGATCGCGCCGTATTACGGACTATCCTTTCAGTGTCGCTTATGAGTAAAACGGAGGCAAAGATGCCAACACAAAATTTTGATAACGAAGCCGAAAATATCGTTGATAAGGTCACAAACAAGGCCGATGAGGCTGCGGGCGCCGCTCAGGAAGCATTCGGCGACGCTGTCGATTCGCCGAAGCATAAAATAAAGGGCGCAACCCGCAAATACGCCGCACAAGCATGCGACACGCTCTGCGATGCGACGGATACTGTGGCGAGTAAAGTAAAAGCGTCGCCAATTGCGAGCCTCCTGGCAGCCGGAACGATTGGTCTTTTGATCGGTCTGCTTGCGCGCCGGAAGTAATCCGCGTCAGCCCGCCTTTCAGGCGCTGTCGGCGTTGTTGCATAAATAAGAGCTAAGACCAAAGCAGCGCCGGCAGATAAGAACTCATGCCAGCGCTCGCCTGTCTATGCACGTCTAATCAGACGCTTTGGTCGCCGATTTCCAAGCGTTCCAGCTTGTATATTGAAATTATTGAGCCGGTGAAATTATCATTTCCTTTTTAATTGCAGGAATGCTCAAGTATTGCTCAAAAATATTTTGTATCTCTTCCGGATAAAGACGCTTACCATCAACATTGAAGCTATAGGGAACAATAATCACTATCACTTGCTTATCTTTTTTATTTTGAATACTTACTGAAGCGCCACGTAAAGAATTAAACTTACTTGTTAAAGCGAGATCTTTAATTTTTTCTTTCAAAAATATTTTCAACGTGTCATTACTATCATATGTATATGAAATGTTTTCAATGCACTCTAAAGGGATCTTTTTATTGAGATCTTTAACTGTCACATCTGTATGCGTTAATTTTACAATGGAAATTTTTCCATCGCCCCATTGTTTAAACGTTAATATAAAGAAAAACACGGTAATAACGCTAAAAAGAATGAGCGCACCTTTACCTGATGAAGCTTCTAAGTATTTAAACAATAGGACAACAGCAAAACATAACGACAGTAATGCAATCGTTAGCGATTTAAACTTAGCTTTACTAGAACCCGTAAAAGAAATCTCCTCTGGGATACGACTCAAGTATTCACTTAGCTGTTGAAAACTCATTGGTTGATTAGTCAAAATTTTCCCCTCACAATTAAATATATCTTCATTGATAAAAAATGATATATTAATTAATGCTCATATTAAAATCAATATATTCAAGATAATCGTTTTATACCCTCAATCATTCAGGATCCTTGATTTAGCCGGTGGAAAGTCTACTCCGTAAGTATGTCGCCATTTGCTCTCCCCTCCTCGTGAACAGGTATGGGGCATCCGGTTCAGCAATCTCATTAATATAAAGAAAATTAATTTTCTGCTTAAAGAAGAAAGCAACAGCAGAGACAAGCAGCTTTTAGTCGTCATAAAACCTGACGCTGATTTATGACAGGACAACAAAGGCGTACCAGCGGTGAGCGTTTGCTAATCAGGAAAAATATTCTATCAGCACAAAAGAAAAACGGGCCAGCCGAAGCTAGCCCGTTGAATTGGTTGGCGGAGGAGTAGAGATTCGAACTCTAGAACGCTTTCGCGTCGCCGGTTTTCAAGACCGGTGCCTTCAACCACTCGGCCACTCCTCCGCAATGACGCGCACTATAAACAGAGAGCTGAGCCTTGTAAAGCATCATTGTGTTTAATTGCCTGAAAAATAGTCTCTTGCGCTTCAAGTGAACGCAAAATCGCCACAACGCTCATAAACATATCAATTTTAAGCGTAAAGAAGGGTAAAACGGCTTTAATAACGTTAAGAAACTATTTACTCTTTGAGGTTGAATATGGCCCCCTGAAAGAGAGAGTCGTTATATGGATCGTATTGTTGCTTCATCAACCCGCGAAAGCTCATTGCTTAGCACCCATAGGGTATTGCGTAATACCTATTTCCTGCTATCGCTGACATTAGGCTTTTCTGCCGTTACCGCGACTGCCAGTACGGTATTTAACCTGCCTGCGCCTGGCTTGATATTAATGCTGGTTGGTTTTTATGGTCTGATGTTCCTGACTCACAAGCTGGCAAATAGTCCGGCCGGTATTCTGGCGGCCTTTGCGCTGACGGGATTCATGGGATATACGCTGGGCCCATTGTTAAGTACGCTGATTTCCGCCGGCTCGGGCGACATTATCATGCTCGCTCTGGGTGGTACTGCGCTGGTGTTCTTCTGCTGCTCCGCCTATGTATTGACTACCCGGAAGGATATGTCCTTCCTGTCCGGAATGCTGATGGCGGGCTTTGTTGTGCTGGTGGTCGCCGTTATCGCTAATCTGTTCCTGCAAATTCCTGCGCTGCACCTGGCGATCAGCGCACTGTTTATTCTGTTCTCCGCCGGTGCGATTCTCTGGGAAACCAGTAATATCATCCACGGTGGCGAAACCAATTACATTCGAGCCACGGTCAGCCTCTATGTCTCGATATACAACCTGTTCGTCAGCCTGTTGAGCATCCTGGGCATTATGCGTAACGATTGATTGCCGACACGGTTTAATAAAGCCCTGCTTTGTGCGGGGCTTTTTGTTTTGTTCTGGGGAAAAGAAATTTTTGTTAAACTGCCGCGATGTCATATTACGTCAGAGGAAGTATGTTGGAGTTTGAAGGCCGCATCATTGAAACGGATGCGCAAGGTTATCTCATGAACAGCGCTGACTGGAGCGAAGATTTGGCGCCGGTATTAGCGGAACAGGAAGATATTGCGCTGACGGAGGCTCACTGGGAGGTCGTCCGGTTTGTTCGCGCGTTCTATCTGGAATTTAACACCTCCCCCGCCATTCGCATGTTGGTTAAAGCGATGGCGCAAAAATACGGCGAAGAAAAAGGCAACAGTCGCTATCTGTATCGCTTATTCCCCAAAGGACCAGCCAAACAGGCGACAAAAATTGCCGGTTTACCCAAGCCGGTCAAATGTATATAGCGCTAATAGCGAATGTTGAACCCGTTGTAATCAACGTTAGCATGTGGCTCGGTAATCACCTTTTCAACCCCGGCGCTACGCGGGCCGCCTTGTTTCAACCACTGGACTAATTGTTCGATCGCCTGATGTTCGCCACAGGCAACAACTTCTACGCTGCCATCGTCGCTGTTGCGTACATAACCATTGAGACCCAACTGTGTGGCCCGGTATTGAGTGCTGTAACGAAAGCCGACGCCCTGAACTCTCCCATAAACGTAAGCCGCGATAGATAAGGTCGACACGATTCTCCCTCCCATTGTTATTAATAGATAACCACTTTCCCGCGATCTGGCGATATCCGACGAAAAATGAATCATACTAATATCATAGTATTCAACCGAAGAGATCTGTGCAAAAAATAAGCTTACGAACTGTTCGCTCTACTTGAAAAAGCTCAAGGCTCCCCCATTTAGAAAGTGTTATAGATTTCTCAGGAGATTATATGATCATCTGTAAATTTGGAATCGGGCAGCAGATTCGTCATAAACTACTGGGGTATCCGGGCGTCGTCATTGATATCGACCCCGAATATTCATTAGAAGTCCCCAAGTGGGAAGAGTTAAACGCCAACGATACGTTGCGGGCTGCGCCCTGGTATCATGTGGTAATGGAAGATGATGAAGGGCAGCCTATTCATACTTATCTGGCCGAAGCCCAACTGATAAAAGAAGAACCTTACCAGGATGAACATCCCTCGTTAGAGGAATTGGCCAAAGTCATCCAACGCCGTGCGCCGCAATTGCGCCATTGATAGCAATGGTATGCGACTCTATTAACATTTACCGGTTACGGCGCGAAAACCGGTAAATGTGGTCGACATGTTATTTTTCCAATCCCAGGCGTGGAATTTCAATTTTAGGACAGCGATCCATAACAACGCGCAGTCCCGCGGCGCTCGCCAGACTGGCAGCCTGCTCATTAATAACGCCAAGCTGTAGCCACAATACATTAGCGCCGATATCGATCGCCTCTTGAGCAATCTCATAGGCGGCTTCCGGTTGGCGGAATACATCAACCATATCAACATGCTGTGGGATTTTATCCAAACTGGCGTAAACCTTCTGCCCTTGCAACGTTTGTCCCGCCAATTTCGGACTCACGGGGACGACCTCATAGCCTTGGTCAAGCAGATAGGCCATGACGCCGTAGCTTGGCCGCGTCGCTTTATCACTGGCGCCGACCAGAGCAATGGTTTTTACTGTTTTAAGCACAGATTCAATATCACTGTCATTCATCATGCTCAGAGTACCTTTTATGAGATGTCATACAGAGTATCGTACATTTTTCGATGAAGGGCGGCATTGCCGGATAATCTAAAAAATCTTTCCTGACGGTTGCATGCGCATAACACGGGAAATAGCCGCAGAATAACATCATAAATAATAACATGATGTTGCAAATTGAAATCTTTGACACATTCCGACAATTGCTTAACAATATTCGGATTAATTGAACTCTTGGGGATATGAATGAAAGCAGGCCTTATCACTGCGTGCCTTTTCATTTCGGTTATAAGCGCGCCAGCCATCGCAATCACGCTGAAGTTGGATCAGAACATTGATCTTATCGTGGTGGATGGGCAAAAGGTATCCAGTACGATTTTGAAAGGCGCTGATAGCCTCGAGCTAGACAACGGGCAACATCAACTTCTTTTTAAAGTGGTAAAAGACATTCGCACCATAAACAACGTCCGGACGACGTATACCTCTCCCGCTTTAATTGCGGCGTTCAATGCCCAGAATCTGGCGTCTGTCTCGTTTAAATTACCCTCGCTGGAAACAAGCCAGGAACGCAAAAACTTTGATCAACAGGCTCATTACCAGCTGATAGATGAAAGACAACAAATCATCCCTACTCGGGTCGATATACTGAACGTCACCGATGATGAGTTGACTCAGAAAATAGAAGAGAAGATGTCTGAATATAACTCGGCAAAACATCGTGCCTCGGTGGCGCAATTTGCTGCCATCATGACGTCAACCAACGACGATCTGTTGGAAGATGGGCCGGTAACAGACAAGCTTGACGCGCCAACCGCCTCCAGCACGTTATTTTCAATCATGCAGTATTGGTTCCAGAAGGCGGATAAAGAAACTCAACAACGCTTCCTGCGCTGGGTACACGAAAAAGATACCCATTAACCCGCCAGAGCGGCTATTTTACGCACAGTTACAACCGATTTTTGGCGGGATACCCGCATTTTTTCTTTTTACCTCTTTGCAGTGAAACAGGGTTTCCGTAATCTGTTTTCCTCACACCGATAGCCCTACCATACCGATGAAGGACGAACCATGGAGTACACCACCCGCACCATCGCCGCGCATAAGCATATCGCCCTGGTCGCGCACGATCACTGCAAACAATCCCTACTGGATTGGGTCGGAACCAATAAAGCGGCGCTTGCTGAACATCAACTTTATGCCACGGGGACGACAGGTAATCTGATTCAGTTGAACACCGGTCTGCCTGTCAAAAGCATGCTGAGCGGGCCAATGGGCGGCGACCAACAGGTTGGTGCGTTAATCTCAGAGGGGAAAATAGATTTGATGATTTTCTTTTGGGATCCGCTTAACGCCGTGCCGCATGACCCCGATGTCAAGGCGCTGCTGCGGTTGGCCACGGTGTGGAATATACCGGTCGCAACAAACCGCTCAACGGCGGATTTTCTGATTAACTCGGAACTGTTTCGACAGCCGGTCGAAATCGCCATCCCGGATTATCAGCGATATCTTCAAGATCGCCTGAAGTAATTCACCTCTTTAATAACAAGCCGACGCGCCGCCGTCGGCTTTTTTACGGCGACCTTCGACCGCATTGAAAACGATTTATTCCCCTTTATCCATCAAGGTTTGCGTTGCGCCGGCACGCCCAGCTTGCGCAATTGTTCGATAAAGACGGACGGATTTTTACTGTCCTGCAATAGCCACACGCGGTGCCTGGCTCTGGTCAATGCGACATACAGTAACCGCCGCTCTTCCGCATCGGGGAAATCTTCAGGTTCAGGTAAAAGCACCTGTTCAAGAATGGATTCGCGCGGCGGCGCGGGGAAACCATCTTTGCCGTCATGCAGACCGACGATAATCACATATTCGGCCTGCTGACCTTTGCTGGCATGAACCGTCATAAAGTCGATATGTAATTTCGGCCATCTGGTTCCCGCCTTCTGTAATACCTGAGGACGTAAATGATGATAGCGGGACAGCACCAGAATCCGCTCATCGGGCTTAACGAAACCGCTGAGTTTATCCAGCAAAGGCTCTAATTGCTCCTGAGGGAGGATCGTTACTGCTTTCTTATCCCCTTTGTTCAGGCTATTAAGCGGTTTTTTCAGTTGATACGGATTCTGCTGGATAAATTGATTGGCAATCTCGCCGATGCGTTGATTAAAGCGATAGGTTGTATCCAACTCGCATTGTTCGCTTACCCCGAAGCTATGCTCAAACGCCGTTGTCAGCGACAGTTCCGCTCCACTGAAGCGATAGATGGCCTGCCAGTCATCGCCGACCGCAAACAGACATGTTCTGCTGTTTTGCCTGCGTAATGCGGACAACAGCGCCGCACGCTGGGGCGAAATATCCTGAAACTCATCGACTAAAATATGCTTCCACGGACTGATAAAACGCCCTTTATCCAATATATTGACCGCCTGGTGGATCAGACCGGAAAAATCCACCGCGCCCTCATCTTTCAGGGCTTTTTTCCAGGCTTTCAACAACGGCGCCATCAAACGGACTTTCTGCTGGAATAGCGGTCTGATCGCCTCTGGCGCCTGCTCAATCATTTCACTCTGGCTGCCGCCGTGCATGCGCATCAGACCAACCCAACGCTCCAGTCGCCCCGCCAGACGTTCGGCGAGTACCTTGTCGTGCCAGAAATCGCCTTCCGGCAGAGACCACGCCAGTTCGTCAGTCAACCATTGACGCCAGCCTTTGGCCTGCGTTTTTTTCTCTGAGCACTGTTGTTGCCAATTTCGGATCAGCAAGTCGCGTCGTTTCTTACCATCGCTTTCCAACTGGCTTATCATGGGCGCTTTACGGCTTGCCTGTTCAATAATATGCAATGCCAGCGCATGGAACGTTTTCGCCTGAATGTCTTTCGTGTGTAATCGAGCCTGAATGCGTTCATTCATTTCTTCTGCGGCTTTTCGGCCAAACGCCAACAGCAGAATCTGTTCCGGGACAGCCTCCCCGCGGTGCATTAACCAGGCGGCGCGAGCCACCAGCACGGAGGTTTTACCGCTGCCGGCCCCGGCCAGCACCAATACCGCATCCTCACCATTCATCACTGCTTTACATTGCGCGACATTCAACGCCGTCGATTCCACCGACTGGAAAAAGCTCTGTTCCGCCGTCAACGTGCGCGCCATCCAGCTCTGGTTGCATTCCACCCGCCGTTTGCCGCCGCGATCGAGCCACTCTCGGCAAAGCTGATAGTTATCCCGGCAAATAGCGAATTCGTCCAGTCGCGTCACAGGCAGCGGCAGCGATGCCAACGTATTGCCGATATTTTCCTGTAATTGCAGCAGCGCCTTGCGGTCAAACCAGCCGTCCTGCTGTTCCAGAGCATGAATTTCGTCAGCCTGTTTTTGCAGCACTTCCGCGCTCACCAGGCTCATTTCCTCGCTCCATGATTGCCAGGACTTGAGCAAATAACGGTAAAACGCCTGCGTTTCCTGCCACTCGGTGCCATGTAAACGCACAACTTTGTCAGCCGGGAGTTCAAACTCCAGTTCTCCCCACACCAGCCCTCTTTTGCAATGAATATTTAAAAGCTGGTTGAACGGGATAATATATTCGTGATTATCGCCACTCACTTCGACGCCCGCGTTGAGCAGCCTCACCCGGTTATACGGATGCTGCGCCAAATGCTTACCTAAAGATGTTGATTTAAGCTCCATTATATTTGCGCCATGAATATTGTGAGATTTGGATCGCCGTCATCGTAGTTTACCTGTTATCCGCCTACAGGCCCTAGCCTTAAAAACAGGTTAGGATATCTTGATAGTTAATGTAATAATTCGTTTATCATCATAGAGTTTGGTCATCCTGAGAACACTGGAGAAATTATGCGCACCGTATTGAATATCCTTAATTTCGTGTTAGGTGGTTTTTTCACCACATTATCCTGGCTGCTCGCCACGGTGGTGAGCGCCTTGCTGATATTCACGCTGCCGCTGACCCGATCATGTTGGGAAATCACCAAGTTATCGTTCCTGCCTTATGGCAACGAAGCGATTCACGTTGATGAACTGCGTCCGGATGGAAAGAATGCCATTTTAAATGCCGGCGGCGCCGTACTGAATATATTCTGGTTCGTTTTCTTCGGCTGGTGGTTATGCCTGTCACATATTCTCACCGGTATTGCGCAATGTATCACCATCATTGGTATTCCCGTCGGCATCGCCAACTTTAAAATCGCCGCCATCGCACTGTGGCCGGTCGGCCGCCGCGTCGTATCGGTTGAGATGGCTCAGGCAGCCAGAGAAGAAAACGCCCGCCGCCACTATCGTTAACTGAGTCAGAGGAAATCGCGTTGTCCGCATTCATCCCAGGGATCCGTCGGTATCTTTATAACAGCAGTTGGCTGTACAACACCCGCATCTTTATTGCTCTTGCCGGCGCGGCAGCCGTCCCCTTGTGGCTGGGTCAGTCGACGTCAACCATACCGCTTACGCTCGGCGTGGTTGCCGCGGCGTTGACCGACCTTGACGATCGGCTGACCGGACGTTTGCGTAATCTGTTCATTACGTTGATCTGTTTTCTGATTGCCTCCGTTTCAATCGAGCTGCTATTTCCCTATCCCTGGCTATTCGGCATCGGGCTGGCGTTATCTACCTGGGGATTTATCTTGCTCGGCGCGCTGGGTCAGCGTTATGCCACCATCGCCTTCGGCGCATTGTTAATCGCGGTTTACACCATGCTGGGGGTTTCGCTATACGACACCTGGTACCAGCAGCCCGTCCTGCTGCTGATTGGCGCATTATGGTACAACCTGCTCACGCTGCTCGGACACCTGCTCTTCCCTATTCGTCCGTTGCAAGACAATCTGGCGCAGTGTTATCAGCAGTTGGCTCGCTACCTTGATGCCAAAGCCAATCTCTTCGATCCCGATCTTGAAGAAGAGTCAGACAAACCGCTGATTGAAGTGACGATGGTCAACAGTCAACTGGTGGCCACGCTGAATCAAGCTAAATCTTCATTACTGACGCGCTTGCGGGGCGATCGCGGTCAGAGAGGCACGCGCCGGACGCTGCATTACTACTTTGTCGCGCAGGATATCCATGAACGAGCCAGTTCCTCTCATATGAATTACGCTCAGTTGCGTGAAAAACTCCGCTATAGCGATGTGCTGTTTCGTTTTCAGCGCTTGCTCTCCATGCAGGCCCGCGCTTGTCAACAGCTTGCGCAGTCAATTTTATTTCATCAAAAATATCAGCACGATAGCCATATCGATCGTGCATTCGTCCATCTTGAACGGGCAATTACGCGCATTGCTGAAAGCAATAGCGCCGCAGCCTCGCAAATCAAACCGCTGCAATACCTGCTGAACAATCTGCGGGCGATTGACGCACAGCTCTCGACCATTGAATCGGAGCAAACCATCGAACAGGAGAACAATCCGGAAAATACCCTGGCCGATGACAAAATCACCGGCTGGAGCGATATCCGTCTGCGATTGAGCCGCCATCTGACGCCTCAATCCGCCCTGTTTCGCCATGCCGTCCGGATGTCGGTATTGCTTTGCAGCGGTTATGCCATTATCCAACTGACAGGCATGCAGCATGGATATTGGATACTGCTAACCAGTTTATTCGTCTGCCAGCCTAACTATAACGCCACGCGGCGTCGCCTGGCTTTGCGCATCATCGGCACATTGACGGGGATTTTGCTGGGATTGCCCATTTTGTATTTTGTGCCGTCGATCGAAGGGCAACTGACGCTCATCGTGATTAGCGGCGTGCTGTTTTTTGCTTTTCGGCATGTGCAGTACGCGCACGCCACCATGTTCATTACGTTGCTGGTGCTATTGTGCTTCAACCTACTGGGTGAGGGCTTTGAAGTCGCCATGCCGCGGGTAGTCGATACCTTAATCGGCTGCGCCATCGCCTGGGCGGCGGTCAGTTTTATCTGGCCGGACTGGCGTTTTCGGGAACTGCCGGCGGTTATTGATAAAACCTTGAGTGCGAATTGCCGCTACCTGAATGCGATTATGGCGCAATACCATCAGGGGAAAGACAATAGCCTGACATACCGTATTGCCCGACGCGATGCCCATAACTGCGATGCGGAATTGGCGTCAGTGGTTTCTAATATGTCCTCGGAGCCGCATGCTACCCGGAATAAAATGGACAATGCCTTTCGCCTGATGTGTCTCAATCATACTTTGCTCAGTTACATCTCCACATTAGGCGCTCATCGCGAAAAAATTTCATCTTCGCAAATCCTGCAATTGCTGGATGACGCGGTTCGCTACGTTGAAGATGCGCTGCATCCTCATGAGAAAGACGATCTGAAAATAAATCAGGAATTGAACGCGATAACCAGCCGCATTCAATCCCTATCGGCGGAACCGGATAGCAAAGAACTATTGGTTCTTCAACAGATTGGCCTACTCATCGAACTATTGCCCGAACTGACGCAATTAAAAAACAGTATTGATTAATTTATTGAAACTATTCAGCCAGTCAACCAGTCCGCATCAATGCTTGTGTCTTTTAAACGAAGACACGGCATTGCTTTCATACCATTCCAGCAACTCATTACGCATGCCATTGGGCAAGGCCGCCTGATGCATGCCGCATATCGCGCCGGCAAGCGCCAGTAATATATTCACGCTCAGATTCGCGCTAATAGCCCTTAGTTTCAGATAGCTTTTTTTGGCGCCATATTGCTGTAATTCGTCAACATTCTTTATGCCGACCTTCCATAATAAGCGCTCCAGATCATGATTGAGGTTAGGTAAATCCTTCAGGCGCCCTGCTTTGCTCTTGGCCGCCTTATCCTGCTGCGCGCCCGACAGAGACATTGCGGCGAAGTGCAATAATTGCCCGTGGTTTTCCCATAGCGACTCATCGACAAGATAATAATTTAACGGAACCGGCATCCCTCGCTTGGTATAAATAAGATGGGGCATATTACGATCGTGGAAGTGTCGTTCATCTTTCTTGCTGGCGCGCAGGTAGAGTTCGCCTCCGGAAACCAGGGCAAAAACAATTTTATTTGCGGCGATACTGTAACCGCCAAATTGGGAACGTGACGTTATGTCCCCTAAAGAGGCAAAACAATGCTTAGACTGCAAAATCCTTTTTTCGCATAAATGTTTCATTACTGTGACCCTTAGTATTGAAATAAACTGTCCCTGTCAGATTGGAACACCCGTAACAAGAACAAGTAATTAATCACAGGGCAAAGACCTCTTCAAACACAAAATGAGCTTGTTGAGCGTTGCATACCGAATATGCGAAGCGCTTTGAAAAAATCAGGTTGATTTTCACCCGCGCCAGATATACTGTATATGCATACAGCAAAACTATGGGGAGAACTCATTATGCGCACTCAACCACACCGTTTTTACACTGCTCAGCAGACAGCCTTTTCGGGTAGCCCATTATCGACGACGCCTGCAACAGGTTGCGGCGGCGTTATCAGTGAAATTGCTTATAGCGCGGACCAACCCATAGTTGCGCATTTGCTGCTGCCGCTTTTACAACAACTGGGTGCGCAGTCACGCTGGCTGCTTTGGTTATCCCCCCAGCAGAAACTCAGCCGTCCCTGGTTGCAGCAATCCGGTCTGCCGTTAGATAAAAGCGTTCAGTTAAATCACATCAATCCCCTATTCACGGTAGACGCCATGGAGAAAGCACTTCTATCCGGAAACTATAGCGCGGTGCTATGCTGGTTATCGGACGATTTGACTGAGGAAGAGAAGGTAAGATTGCGTCGGGCGGCCCAATCAGGAAATACCTATGGTTTTATTATGAGACCAGAAAATACGAATATCGGCGCGCATAGACTGTTTCCCAGCCTAAAAATTCACTCAACATTGTATCATTGAGTAAATTCAGAATTATCTCACCCGATTAACGGGATAACCAGAATATTTCCCGGCGGCATAAGCCTTATCAAGGCTTTCTGGTGTGTTTCCCGACAGTAGAAAACCGGCGATATCTGTCAAAAGCATCTACTATTTGTTAGTAAGTGTGTATGAATCGTTAATTTATCTAGAATACGAATCACATCATACTTGTAACTTTCCAATCACGTTGTAGACTTTGACTCGCTGGAGTTGCTCTTTTATAACGCCAATACACTTGGCAGTGAGTAATAAATAAGAGCAAAGTCTCCCGTTAAAGGATTTTAACCAAAGGTCTATTAACCTTCCGCGTTAATTGCCGATTTGGATGATAATGAGGCGTAAAATGAAAAAAACAGCTATCGCAATTGCAGTGGCACTGGCTGGCTTCGCTACCGTAGCCCAAGCCGCACCTAAAGATGACACCTGGTACGTCGGTGGTAAGCTGGGTGTATCTCAATTTCATGACACCGGTTTCTACGGGAACGGTTATGAAAATATCAACAACAACCCAATCAAAAGCAAGTTAGGCGCAGGTGCTTTCCTGGGTTACCAGGCCAACCCTTATCTGGGTTTTGAACTGGGTTATGACTGGTTGGGCCGTATTAAATACGCTGGCTCTTCAGCAGACAGAAACGATAGCGCCAGCTTCAAGGCTCAGGGCGTTCAGGTTGCTGCCAAACTCAGCTACCCGGTACTGCCGGACCTGGACGTTTATACACGTTTAGGCGGTCTGATCTGGCGTGCGGATAGCAATGCCGGCGGCACTCGTAACCTGGACAACGATGACACCGGCGTCTCCCCGCTGGCGGCTCTGGGCGTTGAATACGCCATCAACAAAAACTGGGCTACCCGCGTAGACTACCAGTGGGTTAGCAACATTGGCGACGCCGCTACCGTTGGCGCACGTCCTGATAACCTGCTGATGAGCGTTGGTTTGTCTTACCGTTTCGGTCAGGATGACTACGTTGCGCCGGCCGCTCCGGCTCCGGCTCCGGCTCCAGTTGTTGAAACCAAACGTTTCACTCTGAAGTCCGACGTACTGTTCAACTTCAACAAGGCCACGCTGAAATCAGAAGGTCAGCAATCGCTGGATCAGCTGTATTCTCAGTTGAGCTCTCTGGATCCGAAAGATGGTTCCGTTGTTGTTCTGGGCTTCACCGACCGTTTGGGTTCCGAGCAGTACAACCAGGCGCTGTCTGAAAAACGTGCTCAGACCGTTGTTGATTACCTGGTTTCCAAAGGCATCCCGGCAGACAAGATTTCTGCTCGCGGCCAAGGCGAATCCAACCCTGTTACCGGTTCTACCTGTGACAACGTGAAACCTCGTGCTGCGCTGATCAACTGCCTGGCACCGGATCGTCGCGTAGAGATCGAAGTTAAAGGCATCAAAGACGTGGTAACTCAGCCTCAGGCTTAAGTTTTATCCACAAAGAAAAACCTCGCTTCGGCGAGGTTTTTTTATTCATTCATTCCTATCCATCTACTTACCGACTTCGTAACGCCTTAATTACCGCTGCCTTTATTCAAAATCGCTTTAAGATCCTGCTTGAGCAATGACATCTGACTGGCATATTTTTCTTTATGCTCCGCATCTTCAATCAGTTGCACAATGGTGTCCGATAACGTACTTCCACGTCGCTGCGCTAACCCGGCCAGACGCTGCCAGACCAGAAACTCAAGGTCGATAGATTTTTTCCGGGTATGCTGATGCTCTGCATTAAAATGACGTTTGCGCCGCGCACGGATCGTTTGCTTCATGCGATTTTCCAACGCAGGATTCATGCATTGGTCGATCCATTCCAAAACCTTCACCGGCTGGTTTTCCATTTGCAGTAGCGAATTCACCGCCTCTTCTGCCGCACTCAGCTCAAGGAAGCGAGTAATGGCTTCGCCTTCACGGTGTTTTTTCACCAGATACTTCCATTTCCATCCGCACTCAAGATTTTCTAATTGTTGATATTTCATACTAATTCTTCAGTGACCGCGTAACGTTGATCTTAGGATAACAGCTTTTCTCTGACTTTCACTGTTCTCAGCTTGTTTTTAAGACTATTTTTAAGGCTATTTTTTGCACAAAACAAGCGAATTGAGCACGGCGCATTTACATCATATGGACACGCCGCATGTGCAGCCCGCATTATTCTTGTATAATCACGCTTTTCCTTTAGACGACTACATTTGATACTTTGACCAGTAACCGACTTGCGTGGCAGCACTTACTGCCCAACCATACGCCATATCAAACCCTCTTCGCCCAGGCTGCACAGCTTTCTCCTGCTGAGTTTTCTGTTATTCAGCCGCGTTTGGCCGATAGCCTGACTCTTTTTTGCCATCCTCGTTCACCTTCACGTTTTATGTTATTGAAGGCATTGGAGGATAGCGAATACATGGCACTGATTGAGCGTGCCGTAAATGCCATAAAACCTCAAGCAAACGCACTGTTCGGCAGCAAATATACGGTTGAGGGCGCTGTTGTTCGGGTTCAACCTGCAACGCAGTCCACTGACAATTTTGCATCCCAGGACACTTGTCGTTATCAAGAATGGATTGAACCGGAGCAACTGTTTGGCAGTGTCCGTCATTTTCAGGGTGAAGTAACTCTCACGCCTGGGTTAATTCATAAGGTAAATGGCGGAACACTGATTCTCACTGCCAGAACATTATTGGCTCAACCACTCATGTGGCTGCGTTTAAAGCAAACCATTACGGAAGGGGTATATCGCTGGCTGTCTCCCAATGAACGCAAACCCTTACCGATCGATATTCCGCCAATGCCGCTGGATATCCGCTTAATCATCCTCGGGGATCGGGAAAGTTTAGGGGACATTCATGATATAGAGCCGGACTTGAGCGAACGATCCGTGTACGGCGAATTTGAAGCGCAGCTACAGCTGATTGAAACTGAAGATATGTCACGGTGGTGCGCCTATATCAATGCGCTATGTCAGGAAAATCATCTGCCGCGCCTGGCTGCCGATGCCTGGCCTGAACTCTTCAAACAGGCGGTACGTTATAGCGGCGATCAAGGCTGCCTGCCGCTGTGTCCGCTGTGGCTGACCCAGCAGCTTAAATATGCCGCGCTCTATGCGCAAAGCCAGGAAGTCACGGCTCAGACATTGATTGACGCATCCGCCGCCCGTCGTTGGCGGGAAGGCTATCTGCGCGAACGTATGCAGGATGAAATCGAACTGGGTCAAATACTGATTGAAACGGATGGCTATGTCATTGGACAGGTTAACGGCCTTTCCGTGCTGGAGTATCCCGGCTACCCGATTACATTTGGGGAACCTACGCGCATCAGTTGTGTCGTTCATCCCGGTGATGGCGAATTTACCGATGTTGAACGCAAAGCGGAACTTGGCGGGAATCTGCATGCCAAAGGCATGATGATCATGCAGGCATTCCTGATTTCAGAGTTGGAGCTTGACCAACAGCTCCCCTTCTCCGCTTCAATCGTGTTTGAACAATCTTACGGTGAAGTGGACGGGGACAGTGCGTCATTGGCTGAGCTAAGCGCCTTGATCAGCGCCCTCGCCTTACAACCCATTAATCAGCAGATTGCCGTAACGGGTTCTGTCGATCAATTCGGCCACGTTCAACCCATCGGCGGGGTAAATGAGAAGATTGAAGGCTTCTTTGAAGTATGCCAACGTCGGGGACTGACCGGCCAACAGGGCGTGGTTCTGCCGGCGGCGAACCTCCGCCATCTGTGCCTGCATGAAGAGGTCATTGCTGCCGTTCGCGAAGGACAATTTCATCTTTTCCCGGTGGAAACCGCCCCGGAAGCAATATCATTGCTGACAAACCTGGCTTACAACGATGCGCATCAGCCTAATTTGCTGGCTGCGATTCGTGAAAGAATCGGACAATTAATCCCGCAGGAACGCCGCCGCTTTCCGTGGTTTTTCCGTTAAGTAAACTGGTTTAACCAGACGTAACGGGCTTGCTCAGCGTACATCTGTACGCTAACCTGCGTGCTTCACTAAAACAAGGCTTACAGAGAACATGGTAGATAAACGCGAATCCTATACAAAAGAAGACCTTCTTGCCTCCAGCCGCGGCGAACTGTTTGGCCCGCAAGGACCACAGTTACCAGCTCCTAATATGCTGATGATGGACCGGGTCGTGAAAATGACCGAAGACGGTGGTAATCATGGAAAAGGATATGTGGAAGCGGAACTGGATATCAACCCCGACCTATGGTTCTTTGGTTGCCATTTTATCGGCGATCCGGTAATGCCTGGCTGTCTTGGTCTGGATGCCATGTGGCAACTGGTCGGCTTCTATCTGGGCTGGTTAGGCGGTGAAGGCAAAGGCCGCGCGCTGGGCGTAGGTGAAGTTAAGTTCACCGGACAGGTTTTACCTACCGCCAAAAAAATCACCTACCGCATCCATTTCAAACGCGTTATCAACCGCCGCTTAGTCATGGGTATTGCCGATGGTGAAGTGTTGGTGGACGGGCATTTAATCTATACCGCCGATGAGTTGAAAGTCGGTTTATTCAAAGATACAAGCGCCTTCTGATTTCATCAGCGGGCGAAACGCGTTGACCGCTTTCGCCCGCAGTAATCACGACTCATCGCCGATCGACGAACAACGACGCGGTTTATTTCTGATTATTCATTTCGTTCGCTATTGACTGACGTACGTCCTGCGGAATTTTCAATGATGTCGCCAAGGCATCCAGGTAGCTTTTCTCCATGAAATGATCAACGTCAATCACCGCACAACTCAGAAAATAAACTTCCAGCGCCTCCTCCTCGTTTTTCACATCCCTGGCCAGCAGTTCCGGATCCAACGGTTGCGCAATAGCTTCCTGTACCCAACGTTGGGCCTCATCACCCAATTGCAGTTGCTGAATATTTTCATCAATCCGCTGCTTCTCTGAAGCATCGATATGACCATCGCTTTTAGCCGCAAAGACCAGCGCCTGAATCAGACGCTGCGCGCGGGTAGTATCGGAAGAAGATTGCACGCCAAACTGAGGATCGTCCTGATGAGTATCCCGCACGCGTTTCTTATACTGATTCCACAGCACGACGCCGGCAGCGGCACTCCCGCCGATAATCAATGCATTCTTACCCAGCGATCCCACGATTTTTCTAGCGGATTTATTCGACAATAGCACACCGGCAAGCCCGCCGAGCGCGGCCGGTTTCAACATATCCCCCAAATTGCCGTTACTACCGCCTTGATGGCTACCCTGCCTGGGTTTGCCAGAGTTCAATAGACCCTGAATCTGTTGTATCCAGTTATTCATTCTTCACCTCGAGGAAATAGCGTTATAGGTAGCGTGATACCTCTTCATAGTAAGACCTGGGAGGCGTTTTTTTGTCAGGTTATGTATATCAATGAAAAGCCCGCAAGCGACTTTTCAGCAGGTTCCGGACATTATGCCGCATTCTTTAATCTGACGATTTGCGCTTTATTCTGGAAACGGTATACTGAACCCAATAAATTGAAATGCGGTTTTAAAAAATTATATTGTTCGTCACAAAAAAGGAACGATCATGAAAATTGCTTTGATTAACGAAAACAGCCAGGCTGCTAAAAACGAACTCATTGCTGCGACTTTGACCAAAGCAGTCGAGCCTCTGGGCCATACTGTTTTCAACTATGGTCAGTATTCCGCTGAAGATAGCGCGTCGCTGACTTATGTACAGAATGGCATTTTGGCGGCTATTCTGCTGAATTCCGGCGCCGCTGATTACGTCGTCACCGGATGTGGCACCGGCGCTGGCGCGATGTTGGCCTGTAACTCTTTCCCGGGCGTCATCTGCGGCCTGGTGGTTGATCCTTCAGATGGCTACATGTTTGCCCAGATTAACGACGGCAACGCCATTTCTCTGCCATTCGCCAAAGGCTTTGGCTGGGGCGCGGAGTTAAATCTGCAATACATATTCGAAAAGCTGTTCGAAGGTGAAAGCGGCCAGGGTTACCCGCGCGATCGCGTGATTCCAGAGCAGCGCAACAAGAAGATTCTGGATGCGGTCAAAGCGGTTGCCTATAAGGATCTGATCACAATTCTGAAAGAGATCGATCAGGATCTGCTGAAAGGGGCTATCAGCGGCCCTAAATTCCAGGAGTACTTCTTCGCCAACAGCAAGGACGAAGCGCTGAGCAGTTATATTAAAAGCCTGCTGGCCTAAAAAGACGAAATCAACGCATGCCGCAGGTCGCGAAGCAACCTGCGGCTTTTTTATGTCAGCGGCAGGCTATTTACCTGACGAACAAAGGTGAATCTCCTTTTACCAGACGTTCTTGGTCATTAGCGTTCAATGCTTAACCAGACGCGCTGAAAGCATTAAATACTGCTTGACCGAAGTAAGGCGACTGCCTATAGTAGCGCCCCGTTGTCACTTACGCGACAACCCCCGGTGAGGTGTCCGAGAGGCTGAAGGAGCACGCCTGGAAAGTGTGTATACGTGAAAACGTATCGAGGGTTCGAATCCCTCCCTCACCGCCATATAAAAGAAAACGCCCCTGACGCAAGTCAGGGGCGTTTTCTTTTATATGTTGATGGGACTGATAAGAAACCTCGCCAGGGTTCGACAAAACGGCAGGAACGCCGTTTTGGACCGCCAACGGCGGCCCGCTGGGCGAGCGCCACGGAAGGCGCGAGTCAATCCCGCCGCAAGTCAGGGGCGTTTTCTTTTATATGTTGATGGGACTGATAAGAAGCCTCGTCAGGGTTCGACAAAACGGCAGGAACGCCGTTTTGGACCGCCAACGGCGGCCCGCAGGGCGAGCGCCACGGAAGGCGCGAGTCAATCCCGACGCAAGTCAGGGGCGTTTTCTTTTATATATTGATGGGACTGATAAGAAGCCTCGCCAGGGTTCGACAAAACGGCAGGAATGCCGTTTTGGACCGCCAACGGCGGCCCACAGCAGGAGTCTTACCCTTTACCGCCCGTTAAACGACGCTGCAATTGGTCGCGCAGATTCGGCGGCGTGCCTTTAATGGTTAACGTATCGGTCGCCGGATCCCAGAAAATCCGCTCGCCCAGCAATAGCGCGTCAAAATTCAGACTAATGCCGCCGCCACTGCCGGCAAACTTGGTTAACTGTCGCAATGTACCGCGATCGGCGGGAAAACTTTCTTCCAGGTCATACCCTTGCTCGGTTGAAAATTGCTGGAATGTTTTCTCGCCAAGTGGCGGCAGTTCCTCAGACAGCGCCGACAGCTCAATTTCCTCGCCTGATTGCAACTGCTCATTGCAGTAGCTGTAGACCTGCTGGCGGTAATTCTGACGCTCATTTTTGTCCAACTGCGCATCATCACAGTATTCATCAACGGCTTTCAGCAGACCGCGGTTTTGTGCCTTGGTATCCAATCCTTCCGCAGCAGCCAGGAAATCCATGAAAAAGTCAGCGACTTTACGCCCCACCCGGCCTTTCAGAAAGGTCAGGTAACGAGTTGACTCGGGATTGGTTTCCCACTCGGTCAGGTCAATGCGCGCAACGATATCCGCATGATTGATATCCAGATAGTGCGTGCTACTGATATCGAGCTGTTCATTAACCCGCATACTGTTGCAGCTATTGAGCACCGCGATGAGTAAATATTCCACGGCCAGATAACGATACTGGCAAAACAAAACGATACCGCCCTCGGCGAAGGGGTATTTGGCCAGTTCATCTCGCAGGCGCCCGGTGGCCGCGCGCGTGAACGCCAGAAAGTCCTCATCACCTTTACGACAGGCCCGGAGCGCATCCGCAAGTTCGCTTTGCTCATTAAACAGGCCGTAAGCCTTACTTTTCGCACTATAGATACGATGCAATTCAGCCATCATCTCTTCCACTGTCGCATTGGTCGACAACAATGAATCACGCAACACCATTTCCAGCGTCTGTTCGTCACGTTTAATTAGCTGATGCAGGGCAATCTGGTCGATATCCAGACTCATGATAAACTCTCCTTTTAGCAAGGAACGTATTCAAACACCGAACAGATAGAGCTGCAACCAAAAAGCCGCGCTTCATCGTTTGCCAATACACAACCGGTATAAAATGATAAAAGTGCGGAAAAGGATCGGCCTATACGGTAAGATATCTGACTTTAACAGCTTGAGAAACGCCATTTTATGCCACAATCATCCCGTTACAGCGACGAACACGTTGAACAACTGCTATCCGAACTGGTCAGTGTTCTGGAAAAGCATCATGCCCCAACCGACCTTGCTTTAATGGTGCTGGGTAATATGGTGACCAACCTGATTAATACCAGCGTCGCGCCGGCTCAACGTCAGGTTCTGGCGCGTTCTTTTGCCGAAGCATTGCAGGCTTCAATTAAAAAAGCAGATAAAGTTCACTAATTTTTGACCAACTTTATGGTAACCAACAGCCAGCGCTACCGTGAAAAAGTTTCCCAGATGATCAGTTGGGGACACTGGTTCGCATTGTTTAATATTTTGCTCAGTCTGGGGCTGGGTAGCCGCTATCTGTTTGTCGTCGACTGGCCTTCTTCACTCTTTGGCCGCATTTATGCGTTGGTCAGTTGGCTTGGGCATTTCAGCTTTATCGGATTCGCCGCTTACCTGCTGATCATTTTCCCGCTGACATTTATCGTCATGTCGCAGCGATTGCTGCGTTTCCTTTCCGCAGCGCTGGCAACGGCCGGGCTGACTCTGCTGTTGGTCGACATTGAGGTTTTCACTCGTTTCCACCTTCACCTCAACACCACCGTCTGGGAGTTAGTCATAAACCCGGACCAAAGCGAACTCGCCCGTGACTGGCAACTGATGTTCATCGGCATTCCGCTGATCTTTATGGTGGAAATGCTGTTCGGCACCTGGTGCTGGCAAAAGCTGCGCAGCCTGAATCGTCAACGCTTTGGCAAACCTCTGGCCGGTGTTTTTATCTCGGCGTTTGTCGCGTCGCACCTGATGTACATCTGGGCGGATGCGAATTTCTATCGTCCGATCACCATGCAGCGCGCCAACCTGCCGCTGTCTTATCCCATGACTGCGCGCCGTTTTCTGGAAAAACACGGTCTGCTTGACGCGCAGGAATATCAGCGCCGTCTGGAACAACAGGGAAATCCTGAAGCGATGACGGTGGAATATCCGCTCAACGACATTACATTCCGTGATAGCGGCAGCGGATATAATCTGCTGGTAGTTATGATCAACGATGCCCCGCTCGATAGCGTCCGGAACGACATGCCGAACCTGACGCAATTTGCCGAGCAAAATATTCGCTTTGACGATCACTATGACTCAGGCACGCAGCCCAATGCCGGGTTATTCAATCTTTTCTACGGAATATCGACAACGTACATGGATGGCATTCTCAGCGCGCGCAAACCTTCGGCATTGATAAGCGCGCTGGGCCAGCAGGGTTATCAGTTCGGTCTGTTTTCCACCAATGGTTTTGATAATGCGCTTTATCGTCAGGCGTTATTGTCCGATATCTCACTCCCGGCGCCGCAGGAGCAGAGTGACGAGGCGATTACCTCACAATGGCAGCAATGGCTGGATAACGACAATAACAGCGCGCCCTGGTTCTCTTATATTGAGCTGAATGGTTCAAACGCCACACCGAACGCCAAGGTGAACATCCCAAACGTCGATCGGCAGGTTAATCGGATTATCAGTACGCTGCGGGAAAAACAGGTACTGGATAAAACCGTCGTGGTCATCAGCGCCATGCCCAACAGCCTCAGCGGTCAGGCGCAAGTTTTCCGTCGTTCACTGTGGCAAACGCCGCTCATCATTCACTGGCCGGACACGCCGGCGCAGGTTATTACTAAAATGACGGACAACAAAGACGTGATGGCCACGCTGATGCAGCGCTTGCTACACGTTAAGAATACGACCGAGGATTACTCTCAGGGAGAAGACCTGTTTTCTGCCCAGCGACGCAATAACTGGCTGGCGAATGGCAACAGCGGAGACTTAATGATCACCACTCCTGAGAATATTATTATGCTGGAAAGCAACGGTAGCTATCGCGCCTACGATCGGGACGGCCGTCGGTTAAGTGATGAAAAACCGCAGCTTGCCCTGCTTTTGCAGGTTCTGACCAATGAAAGACGCTTTATTGCCAACTAACTGCCTAAATCTAAAGCAGTCGTTCGGTTTAGCTATTGCAATCATGACAATAAAAGGTAGTATAAGCGCCCATAGCATCGGCACGTAGCGCAGCCTGGTAGCGCACCGTCATGGGGTGTCGGGGGTCGGAGGTTCAAATCCTCTCGTGCCGACCAAATACATATTCCGTTAGTACCAGTTATTAACGGAAACCCCACAAAAACCCGCATTCTCTCTGAGTTTGCGGGTTTTTTGTTGCCTGTTATCTACCGGTTTGCTACGGTTTTACCCGGAATCTTTAGGCATATGTTTAGGCATACACCCACCAAATGCCTAAATCGTGTATGCCTAAACTCATGCGGAGGGCTAGACGTGGCTAGGCAAACAAGACCATTAACCAACAGCGAAGTGAGAGCCGCAAAGGCAAACGATAAACCCGTTACGCTTTATGACGGAGAGGGATTGGAGTTACTGGTTAAGCCTGGCAATAACGCCAAGCTGTGGCGGTTCCGATACTACCGCCCCATCTCAAAGAAACGGGCCATGATATCGTTCGGAGCATTCCCCGCTATCTCGCTCGCCGACGCCCGGCGCATGAGGGAGGACGCCCGCACCTTGCTGGAACGCGGGACGGATCCGCAAGCCCACCAGCAACAACTCCGCGCCCAAGAGCTGGCCGCCAACCAGAACACCTTTGCTAAAGTGGCCGCCGACTGGTACGAACTGAAAAAGGCCGAACAGTTGGCGACCAACACCATCAAGGACATTTGGCGCTCACTGGAAAAGCATGTTCTCCCATGGATAGGCAATCACCCTATCGCCAACCTGACCGCCCGCGACTTCATAGCCGCGCTGGAACCTATCAAGGCCAGCGGTAAGCTGGAAGCGTTGAAGAGAGTGATACAACGCATCAACGAAGTGATGGACTACGCCGTTAATGCCGGACTGATACCCGCCAATCCGGCGGCCAAGATCCGCAAGGCATTCCAGACTCCGGTTAAAAAGCACATGCCCACTATCCGGCCAGAAGAATTACCCGGCCTGATGAAAACACTATCTGTTGCCAGTATCGAGCTACAGACCCGGTTTCTTATTGAGTGGCAGTTGCTGACAGTCACCCGCCCGGCGGAAGCCGCCGCAGCCCGCTGGCCGGAAATAGATCTGAATGCCGGAATGTGGACAATACCAGCGGGCCGAATGAAGATGCGCCGTGATCACGTCATCCCCCTGCCCCCGCAGGCGTTAGCTATTCTGGATGCGATGATGCCCATCAGCGGCCACCGCGAGTACATCTTCCCGTCCGCCAAAGACCCCAAACAACCGATGAACAGCCAGACCGCTAACGCCGCATTGCGTCGTATGGGTTACAAAGGTGTGCTGGTGTCCCACGGCCTACGCGCCATATTCAGCACCGCCGCCAACGAGGAAGGCTTCTCGCCAGACGTGATCGAAGCCGCTCTAGCCCACGTTGACACCAACGAAGTGCGCCGCGCCTATAACCGATCCACCTATCTTGAACAGCGCCGGGTGTTGATGCGCTGGTGGGGTGAGTTCGTCGAGACCGCCGCTACCGGGAAAGTGCTGGCGGCCGATAGCGTGCATAAGTTGCGTCTGATAGCGGTATAGAACTGCCTCTACAATGAGGCATTACCGGCAGAAACTAGGGGTCACTCCCGAGCACCTGCCCCCTACAGGCTGACGCTGGCCTCACCAATTGGGGTTATGCGATGAGAGCAGATGGAAAACAAAAAATTGACCAAAACTATCTGGGAAGAAAAAGAAAGATCTCCGCGTGAATACTATTCCATCAAGAGTGCGGCCAAATTGTTGGACTGTGAAGAGGAAGAACTTTTACGTCGGCATGATAATGAAGAGATAACACTTGCTGTTGAGTTGAACGAAGAAATTCCAGCTGTCATTTCTTTTTACAGCGATACCAAATTATTTTCTGACAACAATCATATAATTGATAGAATAGTTATTGCCGAAAACAATCATGGAAAAGAAAGAGTATTTCCCATTAAAGACAGCGATGGAAGGGAAAAAGTATTTTTCATTAAGGTTGGCTATGAAGAAGAAATAGAGCATATCAAAGACGAAGATGGAACAGAAAAATTAACCATCAATACAACAGATGATAAAGGAGAAAAAACAACGTCTGTCAAAAAAGTGATTTCCATTACAAACAATGATAAAGAAAAAGCTATACAACGCTTGAACACGAACAAAGATACCCTGAAATGCTTGATCGCAGGATCTTGTTTCGGAATATCTAAAGTCAACATGCCGTTAGGTTACGTAAGAGCAAATGTCATAAAAAAAGACAATGCGACATTTTACAATGAAATTTTTGGATGTTTCATCAGCGGTATATGGGGGCTTTGTGATGAGCGAGACATATACCATGACCTATGCGATATCGATGGATTCTATACCGGTGTGTTCTCACCCATTCAGGCAAGCAATGAAAAGATAAAAAGCGTAATCATTACTTTTGGTGATGTTAAAACCATTTCCATTGATGAATTGATAATTACAAGGATGGATGTAGAGAAAATTTATGATTATGGGAAATTAGGTCAATCAATACCCAAAAGCGGAATGATTGAAAATCAAAAAGTACCCGATGAACCTAAGAAGGCACACGGAAATAAAATACGGTACGAAAAAAATCGAGAGGATCTACTTAAGGCAGCGCTGTTCATCTTAAACAAATATCCACAAGAGTGCCGAGGGAAAAAAAAGGATCCCAGTCCGCTTGAATGGGCCAAAGCACTGCTTGCACATGGTAAGGATCCGGATGTTCCGGTTTTCACCATCACCAACGAACAGACGATCACCAGACGTTTGCGCGAATACTTAAGCAATACGGTCAAATAACAACCACATTCCGATAGAGTAAAATATCCTACCGGTAGAGTATTTTTACTCTGTCTTACCCTTTTCAGCCAACTACGCCACCATTCACTCATCACCTGTATTGCCCGACATTAAGTGGAGTTGAGCCAATGACACCAATCAAACGAAAGATCCTCACCAAACACGAAGTAAAGGCCATTCTGCGCCTGAAATCCGATAGCTCCCTTCAAAGCATGATTCACAGCGGTGAGTTCCCAAGAGGTTTCCGCATCGGCTTGCGCCGGGTGGGCTGGTTCGAGGACGTTGTTAATACATGGCTGGAAAAACGTATTGCTGAAGCTGAAAGCTATCAGAGAGATGGCGTAATGGAAAAGAAAAACACCCGCGTTACCAGGAAATTACATGAAAGAAAGAGCTGACATTATGCTTGCTGGGGCGCGCTGGGGCGAAATTGACCGGGACGCAGGAACGTGGACGATACCCTCCGGGCGTCGGCGGGGAGGCGGCGCGGGCCACGTTATCACGTTGACGCCGCCCGTGTTGGCGCTACTGACCGGGCTGGAAAACCACACCCTCCAATCCGCTCAGTCACGGCCCAGCATGTGGTTGTTCGCTGGTCTCGATGACAATAATCAGCCTGTGGACGCTCGCTCTATTCTCTTGGCGCATGCTCAGGTATTCGGCCCGCAATCCGCCTACCTGCCGCTGCGCGTCCGACTGCTGTTCAGCGTGTTGGCCGAGTATCAGGGGTTCAGCGCAGACACCATAGCCTACACGCTGTCTTCTACCGACCCGGCGACGCAATGCCGCTACTTCGTCCTGCCAACGGGACGGCACCGCGCCTTGATGGAGTGGTGGGGCAACTACCTTAAACAGCAGCCAGCACGGCGGGCAACGGTGGCGACCTATGACTGACACCACCTTGATTGACGCTATCCGCAGCGTGGCCGCCGTCGCCGTGCAAAGCGCCGATATTCTGGTACCGGAATGGCTGCCCGAGGGCCGGCGGCGCGGTAGCGAATGGGTGAGCCGCAACCCTACCCGCGCTGACCGCCACGCCGGGAGCTTTTCGGTATCGCTGAACAGCGGCCGCTGGCATGACTTTGCCACCGGCGATGGCGGCGGGGATTTGGTGGCGCTGGCGGCCTATCTGTGGAACGTGCGCCAGTCCGACGCCGCGCGGCTGATGGCCGATCGGCTGGGGCTGGTCCTGCCGGGCAAGCCGGACGCACTACCCATCGGGACACGGGCGGCGCAACAAGCACGCGCTGACGCTGCCCGGCGTGAGCTGGCGCTGAGGAAGGCGGCCGAACAGGAACAGCGAGCCATGTTGCGCCAACGCGCCGCCTGCCGGGCGTTCGACCTACTGCATGACGCCACCGCGCCGGACCCGTATCACCCCTACCTGACTGCCAAACAAGTGCCCCCCTACGGCCTGTATCAGCACTGCGACGATCTGCTGGTGCCTCTGCACACCGTGTGCGGCAAATTGGTGAATGTCCAGACCATCGACCCAGACGGACGCAAACTGTTTCTGCGCGACGGGCAGATGCAGGGGGCGTTCCACCTGATTGGCGCGCTAGATTTTACGGCCCCGGACGCGCCGCCGCATGAGGTGTACATCTGCGAAGGCTGGGCCACCGGCGCGGCGCTGTTTCAGTGCTGGGACGTGCATGCCGTGGCCTGCGCCATGAATGCCGGCAACCTCAAACATGTGGCGCGGGTGCTGCGCGAACGTTATGGGCACGGGCTGGCGCTGGTGATTGCCGGCGATGACGACCGTAACACGCCGGGCAACCCCGGCCAGCGGGCCGCCAACGAGGCTGCGTTGCTGGCCGGCGGGATGGTCATCTTCCCCGAATGGCCGCCCGGTGCGCCCGCTGACCTGTCCGATTTCAATGACCTGATGCAATGGGAAATGGGAGCATGACCCAAAAGACCGATAACAGCCGCCCGCCGGCTGACAAGCGGCGCAAGACACCGCGCCCCAAACACCCGAAAGTCACCCCGG
Source organism: Brenneria sp. L4-2C (assembly GCF_040240335.1). Lineage (NCBI taxonomy): Bacteria > Pseudomonadati > Pseudomonadota > Gammaproteobacteria > Enterobacterales > Pectobacteriaceae > Brenneria > Brenneria sp. L4-2C. Next base: position 285,146 of record NZ_JBEIAC010000002.1, read on the forward strand.
TGCGGCCGGGCTATGCCTGCTACCCGCACCCGGTACAGATTGACGGCGGTCAGATACTGAAGGAGGGCCTGTACTGGCATGGCGTGCGGGATGCCACCAGCACCGACACCTTCATCTGTTCTCCTCTGGAAGTGGTGGCGATTACCCGCGACGAACACGGCGAGAACTATGGCCGCCTACTGCGCTTCATGACGCTGGACGGCGAGTGGCGCGAGTGGGCCGCTCCCATGGAGATGTTGTCCGGCGACGGCAGCGACCTGCGCGCGGAGCTGCTGCGTATGGGCGTGACCATCCCCCACCGCCAGCGGCAAGCGCTCACAGATTACATCATGGACTCCCGCCCGCCGCGCCGGGTGCTGGCTGCCACGGCCACTGGCTGGCATTCACCGGCGCTGTTCGTGATGCCGGGGCGCATCATCGGCGATGGCGACGTGGTATTTCAGTCCACAGAAGCCAGCTCACGCGAATACGCCACGGCGGGGACGCTGACACAGTGGCAAGGCGACGTGGCCGCCCGGTGCGCCGGCAACCCGGTTCCCATGATGGCGGTATGCGCGGCGCTGGCCGGACCGCTGCTGCACCTGCTGGACGTGGATAGCGGCGGGTTTCACTTCATGGGCGACAGTTCCAGCGGCAAGAGCGTGGCGGCGCTGGTGGCATGCAGCGTGTGGGGTGAGCCGCGCAGTTTCAAGCGCAACTGGAACGCCACCAGTACTGGCCTTGAAGGGCTGGCGACCATGCGCAACGACACCGTGCTGATACTGGATGAAATCGGCGAGGCCCCGGCGCGGGAAATCGGCGGGCTGATTTACCAGTTGGGTAACGGTACCGGCCGCCAGCGCGGCAAGGTGAACGGCATGGCGCGGCCGGTCAATACCTGGCGCACCATGCTGATTTCCACCGGTGAGCTGACGGTGGGCAAGTACATGGAAAGCGGCGGGCAACCGGCCAAGGCCGGACAGGAAATGCGCCTGTCAGATGTGCCCGCCCAACGGCGCTACGGCGTCTTTGACGACCTGCACGGCATGGCGCGGCCCCACAACCCGGATAACGCCGCCGAATGCCGGGGAGCCGGGCGCGCATTCGTTGAAGCGCTGCGCACCAACGCTTACGCCTACTACGGCCACGCCGGGCCGACATTTGTGGCGTTTCTAATAGCGCTCCATCAGCAGGACGCTGACAGCGCGCAGCTGATGGAGCGCTTCCGCCAACTGCGTGAACAGTTCCCGGTCAGCACCGGACAGGAATCCCGCGTAGCTGCCCGGTTTGCCCTGTGCGCGCTGGCGGGCGAGTTGGCAATCACGGCGGGTATCCTGCCGTGGAAACAGGGGGCGGCGCTGGAGGCGGTCAAGGCCATGTTCGTGGCATGGGCGGACTATCGCGGGCGCGGGCAGTCCGAAGACAGAAAGATTCTCCGCGCCGTGTCGGACTTCATCACCCGCCACTCCGCCCGGTTCGAGCCGTTTGCGAGCCAATGCAACACGATAGCCAACCGCGCTGGATGGTTTCGCGTGGCGAACGGTAAAAATCAATACCTACTGACAGGGCAAGCGCTGGATGAGGCGACCCCCGGCTACGACACGAGGCGCGTGGCATCGTGTCTTGGTGCCGCCGGCGTGCTAGCTGAGCGGGACTGTGATACGCGCCACACCAAGCGCGTAAGCATCGGGGGTGAAAAGCACCGCGTCTATGTTATTGATCAGATTGCATTATCATTCGTTAATGATGAATAATTATGCATATGTTCGCCTACGCAATCGCAAAAACTGCCGGGAACTGCGGGAACGCCGGGAACGCCGGGAACCGAAAAGAATAAAATCATATAAATCAGTAGATAATGTTTTTTCTTTCATTCTTTTCATCCCGCTTTCACTGGGAACCCATCGGGAACTACCGGGAACCGTTATTGCTCGTTTTTTATCCTGATAGTTCCCGATAAAACTCCCACTGGGAACCGCAGTTCCCGGTGGGATACCCTGCCAAGCCGCGCCACACCTGACGGTTCCCGGCGTTCCCGCAGTTCCCGGCAAAAAAACAGCATAGCCAGACATTAATGCCGTTCACTGATGACGAAGCTTACTTTTTACCGGTGTCAGCCAGTGTGTCTGCGTCCGGCCTACTGCCACTCAAGGAAAAAAGCAGCACTGAAATAGCAGCGTTCAAACAGCGTCAGTGTATGATCCGGGGCAGAAGAAATCAGACGATGAGCCAGCGTCAGCTCTCCCTCTGCGACCGCGCCAGATGCCTCATCCAGCAACATAGGGGAATGGGTTGCCATCAGCCCAACCATTCGAACCTGCGGAAATGCGGCAATGGAAGGTTCGATAAACCCAAACACAGCAGCATTCTTCGGTGAATCAAGCGTGCGAAACCGTATCCGGTCGTAGCGCGGAAGTCTGATTTGCCTCGACATCGGACGTATCGTCATCCTTGATGTTTTCTTCACTGTACATTATGCATTTTAATAACTGGTACAGTTTATGGAATTACCTATCATATAACAGTTAGTTCTTTCTGGTTTTGATGACTGCGGAATAACAGGCATTGCAGGAACTGAACCTATTAGCGGGAATGTAGGCATTGCGCCATCAGACGGACCACAAATATATGTCATGTTGTACCAAGTCACTGGCCCGGGAAAAATATCTGCAAAGAGCCCTCCAGCATTACTGTGGCTCGCCACTACACGATAAGAGCCATTAGTATTTTCGCAACTCTCTGAAGCATCCTTAAAGCATTTCGCCGAATTACTACTACATTTAACATTCTTCATTACTGAACCATCAGGTGCCCGTGTTTCACTGACACTTGCGCACCCAACCAGCAAAAATGCCATACACGCTAACAAACCTTTCATCGGATATCCCTTTCAAAAAAGTATAAAAAAAATCAGACGGGCTCCGTTAAAGCGATTTTTTTAGTGCCCATCTTGCCCCTCAGTAACCACACCGTACAGAGGCGAACATTCGTAGAAACAACAGACTGCACTACATTTCAATCACATACTTACTGACACTACGTTTATAAAAATCTTGCATATAGCAACAATATTTGACTTGTACCGCGCTAAATACCTTGACCAAACTCAACAAGTTAATCTCAGTAAAAAAGCCCTTCCAGCGCGGAACTTACGAATTGATTCCGCTGCCGTAGAACTTGTTCCAGAAGTCCGGATCTTTCGCTGCTTTCCATGCGTAAAAGGGTATTGAGGAATATCGCTCTTTTAAGCGTTGCGCCCCCTGCGCCTGCCGCTCTAATTCGTGGACGGGTACTCCAAGCGCGTAGCATTCCATTAGTAAGGGGCTGGCCTTCACCAGTTCGGAAGGCTCGGATTGCGAAATCGTATCGGGCATTTTCAATCTCCGGTAGCTGGCTCTTGATAGACGTCAGTGAGGTTTCGATCATAGAACTGATGTTATAAATATCATTCCCTGAACGCCATTTGAGTGGGGGGATCCCCAAAGCACACTCACCACATCTCTGACGAGCATGGGGCTCAAGGTATTCTGTCGAGCCATGCTTCAGGGCGGATGACAGCATAGCTTCGGTTCTACGGCGAATAGCGATATCAGATAGACCGGCCGGATCACCGATAAATATTCGCCGGGTATTCACCGCATAGTCGGCTACCGCCTGATAAATTGCCGAACCAAACTCTCCTTCAAGCAATCGGCTAACATCAAACCAGACTTCCTCTGGCGTCTGATAAACATAAATGTCAGCCCCCGTTGGCGCAGTCATGCGGATAAACTCAACGCCGTCAGGATTACAGTTATCATCTAATCGCCCTTCAATGGAATTAACTGTCGCCCACGGCCATATCACGTCAAAAATTCCTTGTAAGGTACGCAATCCTTTAGTCTTCGGATGTTGGAACAGATCATCCACAGCGGCCAGTTCCGTCATAAACTCAGCGGTAAAAGTATCTAAGACATCAATTCTTCGATAAACGGCATTATCTGTATTTATATTTGTCATAAAATTAATAATTCTTCGCGTAACGATATTCTTATTAAAAATCACCGTCACGAACATTTCCATTATTTCGGCAAATAGTAATAACCTCATGCTCATTAAAATAATGAGTGTTTTTCTCTTTTCGATCGGATAAAAAACCCAAACTTTTTATTCTATTTAATATTGATGCCCCTGGTAATCCATATGTGTTCTCTCCGTAATATTTAAACCAGGGCAATCCCATCTTTTTATACTCCCTACTGGTTATCGGAGGGCGAGGCATCGGTAAACCTGTTAGCAAACGCCAATCGGGAGCATTAATCATGTGAATAAAACAACGTGAACTATATTTTGTATCCCAGGCATCCGCACCATATACATCTTCCGCAATTTTTTGAGTAATACGACCACCAGCACCTACCCCCATAGTCCTGCCACTTTCCTTTCGCAGGAAAGCAGGGAGATCATAAAAAACAGGTTCTTGAGATACACCATGTCTCCGCCTGCGCTTAGCTTCTCTCTCTTCCCGTTTACGCCGAATTTCCTGCATTGCTACATATACTGATGCTTTCATCGGCCATGCGATAACCTGTATCCCTCCGATCTCAGCCTCTCCGGTAATTTGTTCTTCTACCGTGTAACCCTGCCCCATTGGAACCGCAGTGAATTGTCTTACTATTCCCTTCTCAGTGTTAAAGCCATCCAGCCAAGGCTGCCGCGAAATATCGATAAAATCCTGAGGGTGGTGGCTTAATTCGTTTTTCCATGACTTACCCGTTATCGCATTGATTTTTCCTGTCGCAATTTTTATTGCTATAGGATAGTCACCACTAAAGCCAATCCACATTGCTTCAGCGTTATAAATCGGCATCAGGACACCACCTTTTTTAACCATGTCAGCAGGCAGCCTTTTAGCCAGATTATCGATATGGATCAGTTGAAATTTCCCCAGCCCCGCCGGTAGCGGATAAATTCGGCCATCATCCGGCATGCGTAGCGTTCGATGAAATGAAACAGACCCAAAAGCATCCGGGTGTACTTCAGGAAACGAAATAACCAGTTGGTTATGGTGAAGCTCAATCACGATATTCCCCTCTAAAACGATTCTGATAAAGCGGTGAGTTACCCTGGCTATGGCGCAAAACTAATTTTTGACTAAGGTTCCAACATAGTTAAATTTCAAATATTTTATTGATTCTCAATACTTATTATTCAATAAACCGCACATATTGCGGGCTGTTCTTTCTGGTAACCCCATTCATTCCATTGGTACAAGCTACCGCCCAAACCACCGATATCAACATCGCTGGATACAAAGGCAAAGGGTTTACCTGTAACGTAATCATGGCGGACATTTGAACTATTGCCATACACTCCAAAATTCATACTATAGTTGGAAGACAAAGATAGCACTGAACGATGAAATTTCCAACAATAGTTAGAGTTGGTTGGAGAGTTCATTGGATATCGCAACAACGTTCGGACATGTATTGCGCCAGCTGCGTAAAGACGCAGGACTGACACAAGAACAATTAGGTTTTGAGGCCGAGCTGGAACGCAACTACATCAGCATGCTCGAACTAGGACAACGTCAACCAACCCTAGTAACGATATTCAAACTTTCATCACCACTGAAAACTGTTCCATCTCAGATTGTCGCACTGGTAGAAGCGGCAATCCCCGATGACACTCCAGACAAGAAAACCAGGAAATAGCCACTACAAACCTCTCGTGTTTGCACACGTTTGTATAATCCTCGTCTTCAACCGGGGCACCGAGACTTCAACAGTCCTAACCGGCATTGACAGCGCTGCCAAGGTGCATACCCACTTCAAGCGCGCCATCGACTGGCCTCATGAAAGCGGCTTCCGGTATGTCTTGCATATTAACGGTGACAAGAACCGCGAGCTGATCTTGACGGTGCTTGTGTTCCACGTGCCGCAGTGATTCAAATTCAGCCATCAATAAACATCCGAAGCGGCTATTGCACAGGAAGCCGACACCAAGGTGTCCCGTAGTTCGGCGTATTGCGGCTTAGTCACAGTCTTCTTGTTCTAGATGACGTAATGAAGGGAGGCAACTAGTGGCAGGCGATAGTATTGGCGGCAACGTTATCCCTAGCACACGCCATAGGCGATAGTAAGCACAACGGGGAACAGTCGCCAATGCTGGTGGTGAATCTGTCACCATGCCTAGATATCAGCCGTATATACATTCAGGGTTCTGTCGTTTTGCTCAGAGATCTTAGCCAAACTTAGCAATCCGTGGGATACGCCAGGTCTACATGGCGTTTGGGTTCTGTTTCGCACATAGCGCCACCTGAATCGCGAATCATCGACCTGATGCCACTGCTGTTAACAACGGGGGGATATATAAACTTTCGCGCTGGTTCTTCGGCCAGTCGAGCCATCCACAAACGTAGCAATGGCAGCATCCGTCCTGGTGCTACTTTCAGCTTTGCCTGATCTAATCTTATGCAAATTCATACAAACTCAATGAATCCAAACTTGCAAAAAAGGAACTGCATGCCATGTGCTACAGGGTCCAATACCGGGTGGTGCAGGTGGAGCAGAGTGTCGATATCCCCTCGTCGATGCCGGAACTGCCGACAGCCCCAACCTGCGGCCGCCCCGGCGTTCCGATAATCAAGTAATCGGCTTGAGTGGACAGGGCCGACGAGGCGGCGGGACGTGGGAACGCCAGTGATGTGTATTCTGGTGTGTAAGATGGCGTATTCTGTGCATTCTGGCACTTCTCGGCTAGTTGACGGTAGCGTTGCCTGGCCCCCCGCAAGGACTGGTGACCAGTCACTCCACAGTCAACCGTGAAAATGTGCCCAAAACGCGAAAAATGTACGTTTTTACGTTCAGCCTGAAGAGGTGTTCATACCAGATGTGGCTCGGTCTGTCGGTTTATGGATATTTCCATGGATTTACGCTTAAAATCACGTGGCAAACCGCGCTCCGTCTGGTTTTATCGAGTTTTTATCCCCTGGAAACGCCATGCCTGGCTATTAATGCTGATCGTTTAAGAGTACTTGAACGATCCAGCCAGTGAGAGACAATCCGGAGTCAGCCCCTTGACTCCGGATTTTTTATCTCTGAATACGATCTGGATTCGTCGTTGATGTTGTCTCCTCTGAGCTTGATGCGTTTTCTTGTTCGCTTGATGCTGTATGGATCCATCAGGTTCTAAACTCCTGTAACAAGGCCCGTATCCGCCGACACCGCCTTCGATGCACTTACCGAATCCGAAGCCCGATACCTCTCGAATTTTCGACCGCCTCATGCCGTCCGAGATCGAATCGATGCGGCAGGAATCTAAAGAAGCCAGCGAATACATCAAAGCGATCCTGCGCAAGTTCAGAGAAGCAGCCGTAGCACACTAACTTCCGGCCTGTTGGCGCGAACCTATCCAGCGCCTGATCGAAGTTGCCACTATCCAACTCCACAACAAGAGCACCATCAACCTGCTGAACTGCATCCCCAACGAATGTGCGCAGTCCATCCTGCTGCATGAGGCATTCATAGCAGTGGTGAAGCACTGGCTGGAACCGAACACCCAGCCAGCGACAGTTGGCTGACGACATCCTGAGCCAGAGGCTGATTCAGTTGCATCACGACAGCCGGGGAACTTACGGTATCCGGCGTCTGCAAAGTGATTTACAGGATGAACAGCGTTTTCATGGTAAAAGCCGCATCAGCCGTCTGATGAAACAGTCCGGTCTGAAAGCCGCGAATCAGACGCGCTATAAAGTGACGACGAATAGTCAGCACGATTATCCGATAGCGCCCAACCTGCTGAACCGGGAATTTAATCCGGCAGAAGCAGATGTGGCGTGGGCTACGGATATCACGTATATCCGCACGGAAGAAGGCTGGCTATATCTGGCGACAGTCATAGACCTGTATTCCAGACGAATAATCGGCTGGAGTCTGAGTAACAGACTGAAAACGCAGGTAGTGATTGACGCCCTAGAGATGGCGATAAAACAGCGAAAGCCGACAAGGCAGGTGATAGCGCATTCGGACAGAGGGAGTCAATATGCAAGCCATCGATATCGGGATGTACTGAAAGATAACGATTTACGCTGCTCAATGAGCGGAAAGGGTTGCTGCTACGATAATGCGGTAATGGAAAGCTTCTATCACACGCTGAAAACGGAGTTGATACGGGGAAAGGCGTTTGTCAGCAGGGAACAGGCGATGAACGCGATATTCGATTATATTGAGGTGTTTTACAATCGTCGTCGCAAACATTCGACGCTGGGTTATCAAACGCCAGTGGGTTATGAAATGGCGGCATAATTAGGTGGGAATAATTTCAGGGACAGATCAGTTAGGGTCAGTCCAAACTGGCAAGAAGCTCTTATCACACGTACAATCGAAAACCTAAAATAGCCCTTATCGAAAAAATTTCTCTTAACAGGACTGATAGTGAATAAACAGCAGCTTGCGGCAAAAATCTGGGAATCCGCCAACCAGATGCGGTCTAAAATCGATGCTAATGAATACAAAGACTACATTCTCGGCTTCATCTTTTATAAGTACCTTTCGGATAAGCTTGAACACTTCGCAATCAGCCAAGAATTTAGCAAAGAGGATATCCAGAATCTTTCAGAGCGCGATGAGCAAACGGTAAACTTTTTCAAGGACAATCTTGGTTACTTTATCATTCATGATCACTTATTTTCTACCTGGCTAGATTTAGGTGGCGACTTTCAGGTCTCTGATGTACGAGAGGCGCTGTCTGCTTTCAGCCGTCTTATTCACCCGGATCACAAGCGTCTCTTCGAGGGCATTTTTAAGACCCTTGAAACTGGATTGAGCAAGCTCGGTGACACGGCTCAGAAACAGACTAAAGCCATCAGTGAACTCATTCAGCTAATCAAAGATATCCCTATGGATGGGCGTCAGGACTATGATGTCCTCGGCTTTATCTATGAGTATCTCATCAGCATGTTCGCCGCTAACGCCGGAAAAAAAGCGGGCGAGTTTTACACCCCACACGAAGTCTCTGTACTTATGTCTGAGATCATTGCAGACCACGTGAAGGGCAAGAAAAAAATCGATATTTATGACTCAACCAGTGGTTCCGGCTCGCTGCTGCTCAACATCGGTAAGTCCATCGCCAAGCACATGGGTATTGAAGGTACTATTAAATACTTCGCTCAAGAGCTGAAAGAAAACACCTATAACCTTACTCGTATGAACCTCATCATGCGCGGCATTCTCCCCTCTAATATTGTCACCCGAAATGGAGACACCCTAGAGGACGACTGGCCGTTTTTCGATGACAAAGACCCAATAAACTCTTACAGCCCGCTCTACCTTGATGCGGTAGTTTCAAACCCACCTTATTCACAAAAGTGGGATCCCGAGCATAAGGACACTGATCCGCGCTATTCTCGTTTCGGCCTCGCACCAAAATCCAAGGCTGACTACGCCTTTCTGCTGCATGATCTCTATCATCTGAAGCCCGATGGCATCATGGCGATAGTACTGCCCCATGGCGTACTCTTCAGAGGTGGAGAAGAAGGTGAGATCCGTAAGAACCTTATCGAAAATGACCATCTTGATACTGTCATTGGCCTCCCATCTAACATTTTCTTTGGCACCGGTATTCCCACCATCATCTTGGTGCTCAAACAGAAACGTAAAAACAGCGATGTGCTAATCGTTGATGCTTCTAAAGGCTTTGCCAAAGAAGGCAAGAACAATAAGCTGCGCTCATGCGACATCAAAAAAATCTGCGACACAGTTATCGGCCGCCAGAACGTGCCAGGCTTCAGCCAGATAGTGACCAAAGAAAAAATCCGTAAAAATGGCTACGATCTGAATATCCCACGCTATGTTGATTCCTCTGAACCGACTGAGAGCTGGGATCTCTACGCTTCCATGTTCGGTGGTGTTCCGCATGCTGAACTTGATGATCTGGATGACTATTGGCAGGCTTTTCCCGGTCTTCGTGCCGAATTATTTACGGACAACGAGACACCCTATGTAGCCCCAAAGGTCGATAACCTTACACAAGCGATCCGCAACAATACCCAGGTGCAACAATTTGAAGCCCGGTTTGTCGCCGCTTTTGCTGATTTCCCCAATTATCTAAAGAGCGAGCTGATCGATAGTGTGATGACGCTCCGAGTACCACAGCAAAAGTCCATTATTGGTGAGGACATTTTCACGCGCCTCGCTCCTCTGACGCTGATTGATAAATACCAGGCCTATCAATTACTGGCAGACCAGTGGCAGCAAATTGCTATCGACCTTGAAATTATTCAGACCGAAGGTTTTGAGGCTACCCGCCAGGTCGATCCGAACTTTGTCATCAAAAAGAAAAACGGCAAAGACGTTGAAGTACAGGATGGCTGGAAAGGCCACATCATGCCCTTTGAGCTGGTGCAAACGACCTACCTTGATGAGCAGTTGGCTGCGTTGCGTAGAAAAGAAGCCAGAATGAGCGAAATCAGCGCTTCTATTAATGAAATTCTGGAAAGCTTCAGTGAAGAGGAAAAAGACAGAGAAGTTGTGCATGATTCGGGTGATAAATTTGTCAATGCCATCGTGACCAAAGAAGCGAGGCAATTTAAAGCCGATATGAAAAAATCTAGCAGTTTCGATACCGACTCTTATGAAGCAAAAATCATGCAAGCCGCCGATTTAATAACAGAAGAGAGTTCGCTCAAGGCTGAGATTAAAAAAGAGGCAGCCGAACTTCACCAATTGACCAAACAGACAATTGAAAGCCTGAACGATGTACAGGTAAACGAACTGCTGGAACGCAAGTGGATTACGCCACTTAATGACGCACTCCATCAGCTACCAGCGAAGCAGATCGATATTCTGGCGAGCAAGCTGCAAGCATTAGTCGAAAAATATCAAATCACCTATGCCGATAATGCCCGTGATATTCAGCAGACTGAGAATGAGTTGGCTGACATGCTTGACGAACTGGATGGTAATGAGTTTGATCTTAAAGGCCTTGCTGAACTGAAAACCTTGCTGAAGGACAATTAAAATGACAAGACAGACTGACAGTAAGAATCCGCAGATTCGATTTAGAGGATTTAATGAGCATTGGGAAAATAGAAAATTAGGTACGATTTGTAAAACATTTCATAGTGGAACATTTATTAAAGCGGCCGATATAAAAATCTTCGGAGATTATCCAGTATATGGTGGAAATGGACGTCGAGGGTACTCAGCGTCATATAACCATGATGGCTTATATGCGTTGATCGGAAGGCAAGGTGCGCTTTGTGGAAATATGAATTTATCTTCGGGTAAAGCATTTTTTACTGAACATGCTGTTGCTGTCCAAGCAGATGACCAGAACGATACTTTATTCCTTTATTACCTTTTGGACATAATGAATCTGGGGCAATATTCCAGCCAATCAGCCCAACCAGGTTTAGCAGTCAATAAACTAGTGGAGTTGTCAGCCTTCATCGGGGAAAAGAAAGAACAAATAAAAATAGGTCAGTATTTCAAAGGACTAGATCGATTGATTGAGCTTCATCAACGCAAGCATGAAAAACTAGTCACGCTAAAACAGGCGATGCTGCAAAAGATGTTCCCTCAAGGTGGAGCCACCAGACCCGAAATCCGTTTCAAAGATTTCCCTGACGATTGGGAAGAAAAAAAATTGGGTGATATTTGTGAAATTGTTGGAGGTGGTACTCCAAGCACATCAATCCCAGAATATTGGGGTGGCAATATTGACTGGTATTCTCCAACTGAAATTGGCTCAAATGTCTATGCTAGTGAAAGCGTGAAAAAAATAACTCAACTAGGTTTAGATAAGTGTTCTGCTAAAATTCTTCCAGCACGGAAAACCGTATTGTTTACTAGCCGTGCGGGAATTGGCGACATGGCAATTTTGAAAAAACCGGGATGTACAAACCAAGGTTTTCAATCATTGGTTTTAAATGATGATATTGATACCTACTTCATTTATTCCATGGGATATATGTTGAAAAATTACGCACTAAAACATGCTTCTGGCTCTACCTTCCTGGAGATTTCAAGCAAGCAACTCAAAAAGATGGAAATACGTCTTCCCAAACACAGCGAGCAACAAAAAATAGGCTCCTACTTCCGCAAGCTGGACGAGCTGATATCCCAACACGCCACCCAGCTTGAAAAACTCAAACAGATCAAATCCGCTTGTCTGGCGAAAATGTTTGTTTAACTCGAGACCGATAAAAGAAACCTAAGGACAGCTGCTATGACAACGTTTTCCACAGAAGCCGACTTTGAGCGTGCCGTAATCCGTGAACTCACCCAGCGCGGTTGGGAGTCAACTGTACTTAAGAATCCGAGTGAGAAGGATTTGCTGGCCAACTGGGCCAATATTCTCTTTGAAAATAATCGTGGTATTGATCGGCTTAACGACACCCCTCTCACAGAAGGAGAGATGCAACAGATCATCGAGCAGATCACCGAACTGCGCACTCCGCTTAAGTTAAATGGCTTTATCAATGGCAAGACCGTTGCTATCACCCGTGACAACCCGGAAGATAAGCTGCACTTCGGCAAGGAAGTAAGCCTCAAAATTTACGACCGCCACGAAATCGCCGCAGGCCAGAGCCGCTACCAGATTGTGCAACAACCCCGATTTGCTCGTGGTTCACCAGTTCTTAATGACCGGCGTGGCGACCTGCTATTACTGATCAATGGCATGCCTGTCATCCATCTGGAGATGAAGAAAAACGGCGTAGCGGCAAGCCAGGCCTATAACCAGATTCAAAAGTATTCCCGTGAAGGTATTTTCACGGGCATTTTTTCTCTGGTTCAGATTTTTGTGGCGATGGAGCCAAAAGAGGCGCTGTTTTTTGCCAACCCGGGGCCAGACGGCACGTTTAACAAAGACTACGCTTTCCACTGGGCTGACTTTAATAACGAGCCTATTAATGAGTGGAAAGCCTTCATCTCTGGACTGATCTCAATTCCCATGGCACACCAACTGATCGGTTTTTATACCGTCGCTGACGAGTCCGATGGTGTACTCAAAGTAATGCGAAGCTATCAATACTATGCCGCCCATGCCATTTCCGACAAAGTCGCAAAAACCGATTGGAAGAACCCCAATCGCCTTGGCGGCTTTATCTGGCATACCACGGGAGCGGGCAAAACCATGACCAGCTTCAAGTCTGCCCAGTTGATTGCAAACTCTAAGGATGCGGACAAGGTGGTCTTCCTCCTCGATCGTATCGAGCTCAGCAACCAGACGCTGCTGGCTTACCGAGACTTCGCGGGTGATGGAAATACGGTACAGGCCACAGAAGACTCCGGCGTTCTTATCAATAAACTTAAAAGCAACGATCCGGCGGACACGCTAATCGTGACGTCCATCCAGAAGATGAGCCGCCTCAAGGATGAAGAAGATGGGCTTAGGGCGCACGATCTGGAAAAAATGCGAGCCAAGCGCATCGTTTTTATCATCGACGAATGCCACCGCTCGACGTTTGGCGATATGCTTATCGATATTAAGGAAAGCTTTAAAGGCGCCGTGTTCTTTGGCTTTAGCGGTACGCCAATTCACAAAGAGAACACGCGTAAGGACAATACCACTACGGATGTTTTTGGCTCCGAGTTGCACCGCTACAGCATCGCTGATGGCATCCGTGATAAAAACGTTCTTGGCTTTGATCCGTATCAAGTAAAAACATACCGCGATCGGGACTTACGCCAGGCTGTTGCGCTGGAAAAAGCCAAAGCCGTCACGCCTTCAGAGGCTTTTGCTGATCCTAAAAAAAAGAAAGTCTTCAACCGCTACATGAATGATGTACCGATGGCGGGCCATCGGGATGATTCAGGCGTTTACCAATATGGTATCGAAGATTATTTGCCCACTAGCCAATACAGCCGTGAAGAGCACCAAAACGCCGTTGTTCAGGATCTTGCAAACAACTGGGTTACCCTCAGCCAGAATGGGAAATTCCATGCAATATTTGCCACCCATAATATCCGAGAGGCAATCACCTACTACCGATTGATTAAGAAGCAACTGCCAGCATTAAAGATCACCGCTCTTTTTGATCCGAATATCGATAACGATGATGACAGCGCCGGTGACGTTACGTTTAAAACCAACGGCCTCGTCGAGCTACTGGAAGATTACAACCTGACGTATGGGCAAAACTTCGACCTTGGTAGTCATGGGAAATTCAAGAAAGACATCGCCGCCAGGTTGGCTCACAAAAAACCCTATGCCCGACTTGCGGCTGAACCCGATAAGCAACTTGATCTGCTAATTGTCGTGGATCAGATGCTGACTGGCTACGACTCTAAATGGGTGAACACGCTTTACCTGGACAAAGTGCTGCAATACGAGAACATCATTCAGGCATTTTCTCGCACCAACCGTTTATTTGGGCCAGATAAACCGTTTGGCACCATCCGCTACTATCGCAAACCGCATACGATGAAGAGAAATATCGATGCCGCAGTGAAGCTGTATTCTGGTGATAAGCCCATTGGTCTCTTCGCTAATCGACTGACAAGTAATATCGAGAGAATGAATGCAAGCTTCGCCGAAATCACTGCCATTTTTGACGACGCAGGGATCGATGATTTCAAAAAATTACCAGATGATTTAAGTGAGCGAGCCACTTTTGCCAAATATTTTCAAGAATTCAGCGGCATTCTTGAGGCGGCCAGAATACAAAGTTTCACTTGGGAACAAACCGAATATAAGGATGAAGATGACCCAAGCCACACGGTCACCGTCGATATTTCTCACCAACAATATCTCACTCTGCTACAGCGCTACAAAGAACTGGGCAGAAGTAGTGGTGGCGATACCAATGATGCGATTCCTTTCGATATCGACAGCCATATTTCAGAGATAGATACTGGCAAGATCGATGCTGACTACATGAACTCACGCTTTAAAAAATATCTCAAAGTCTTGCAGGACGGTGACCATGAGATACGGGAAGCAACGCTCAGCGAGTTACAACGATCTTTTTCTTCACTTTCTCAAGACGAACAAAAAATCGCCGAGATATTTTTGCGGGATATGCAACGCGGCGATGTAGAGATCGACCCCAGCCGTAGCTTCCGCGATTACCTGACTGACTATCAGGCCCAGGCAAAGAATGCAGAAATCGAGGCCATCGTCAAATACCTGGGTATTGATGCTGACAAACTGGTTGCGTTGATGAACACAAGAACCACCGAAGCAAACCTGAATGAATATGGTCGCTTTGATGAGTTGAAAGCAACGATCGATAAGCAAAAAGCTAAGGCTTACTTTGAAGCACTCGAAGGGCAAGCCATTCCCCCTTTTAAGGTGAATATCAAGACGGCTGAATTGCTTCGCGACTTCATCATTCAGGGAGGCTTTGAGCTAGAGATACCTGTTCAGGGGTAACCCTCATCCAGAATTGTGATGGAAGCGTGTGGTAGTGCAAATTACTGGTCCCGCCAGTTTAAGACATTCGACCATGACGTCAGACAAATCAGCCCGCAGTACGTGTCGCCTTTCCAAATGGGAAGTAAAAACGACAAAAATGACACTTCCGATATTGTTGAGGCTGATAGTCGTCCAGGTATGCGCTACGTACTGGGAAAAAGAATTGAGTAGCAGGATATTCAGTGTCTGCACCGGGTTCGCCAGCGGCTGATGAAAAACAGAACTGCGCTTATTAATCAGATCAGGGGCTGAGTCTGGAATGCGGTATCGCCATACCGGAAGCAGCCCATAAAGTCATGGCCTGTCTGGATATCAATCAGGAAAACAGCCCCTATCAAAGTGACTTTTCGTTTTAGGCATATTTTTAGGCATACCAACCAAAATAACAAAACAAATAGATAAATAAAAACAATTAACTATTATAAAAATTCAGATTCTCTCGTGCACTGAGTTTGCGGGTTTTTTGTTGCCTGTTATCCACCGGTATCCCCCGTTTACAGCCGGAAAGCTTGGGACGACATTTGGGACTATGCCGCTATAGTCCCTTAAAAACATAGTCCCAAAGGTAACGATCATGGCAAACCAGGCAAAGCCCCTCACCAATACGGAAGTCAAAGCCACTAAAGCAATAGACAAAGAATTGTCACTGCAGAGTCACGGCCAAAGGCGGGTTACGGGCGATACTGGCCGATCACTTGTGTCGTAGTCATGCGGGTTGCCGCTGGGCAATCGCCAGCGCCACCGGCTGGCAGCATGGGGCTTACCTGATGCCGGACGGTTCAGTTATCGGCACACCGACAATTCCCTTTTTGTTCAACGGTAAATCGGGGCAGGGCTTGACGCATCGCCACAAACAACTGTAACGCGAAAGCAAAACGGTAGAGCACCCGTTCGGGACCATTAAGATGTGGATGGGGGCGACCCACTTCCTGATGCGACGATTTAAAAACGTCAGCACAGAAATCAGTCTGCATGTGCTGGCTTATAACTTGAAAAGGATGATGTCTATCTGGGGTACTGAAGGGCTGGCCAGTAAGCTGCGGGAGCAATACAGCTAGCAAAACCGCTTTAGCCCCTGATAACAAACCAACAGCACTCAATGCAACGTCATTAAAGCCCGAGCAGTCTCTGCATACAAATCACAGCAAATACAGTCAACAGCAGGGATATGTTGCGTCCCTGGCCGCGGGATAGTACTCAGATACTGCAAAAAAACGAGTTTTTACACAGCCTGTGCCAAATTCGGACATTGATGGACTAGTGGTAAACCCCATTGTAGTGAGGAGCGTGTATCTGACAGATTCCTATTCGATACGTTTCACATCAGGATGACGCTCTGTTGCTGCTTCATGGAAAATGTCGCCCAGCCAGCCCAGTATCTCGTCTTCTGTCATATTGTCCGGAATAGCAACGTCGTAAAGCCGGGAGAATTTTCGTTCCGTCAGGTCTGCGCGGAATACCAGCCAGCGACCACCTTCACGCTTGACCCCAATATGTCGTCCAAAAACGTTGTAGATAAGCACCATCGGCCCCCTTTCAAGAATTGTGTAACTGGGATGGTATATTCAACTCATGATGATTACTTCGTCAACAGATGCAAAATGTCTACCCTTCGCTCTTAACAGACGCCAGCGGCTAATCCATACCTGTATAGAGAGCAACATCCCAAATACCATTTAGTAGCCGCTTGCCTCTCTTGCTCGCGATAACTACAATGTATACAAAACACACAATGTAGTGAGGTGGCGTATGGGTGTCATGTCCGTTCGATTAAATGATGAAACAACCGCACAGCTTGATGCGTTGGCTAAAGCCACAGGACGTACCCGCTCTTTTCTGGCTGGACAAGCTATTGAAGACTATCTTGCGCGGGAAGCCTGGCAGATAGCAGAGATCGAGCAAGCCATTAAAGAGGCCGATGCGGGCGATTTTGTCTCATCAGATGAGATGAACAATCTGTTTAAAAAGTTAGGTACGGCAAGACATGGAAATTAAATGGCTGCGTAAAGCCGCAGCCAATTTGGAAGCCGAGTACCTCTATATCGCGCAAGATGATCCACAAGCTGCCAGCCAGTTCGTAAATGAAGTCCAACGGTTAACGGAATTACTACCGCAACAGCCAGCAATCGGAAGACCTGGCCGAGTGCCAGGAACGCGTGAATTGGTGTTAACTCACTATCCCTACATCATCCCCTACCGCGTGAAAGACAATATGCTCCAGATTCTGCGCGTCTTTCATACGCACAAGCGTTTACCATCAAAATGGTGAACAATATGACTTCACAAAAGTAAGCCTAACGCGATCGACGTGCCGATGGGCATACTCCTGGACGGGGTCGTCGCGGCGTGAGCTTTTACCGCAAGATGCTAGCGGCGCTGGCTATGGCGCGATAAACCGCAGGCCAAAAAAGCGGGTTTCCCCGCTCTTGCCATGACGATTTTACGTTACGCGCTCACTGACATGGATACTCGGCTGTTTTTTCGGCGCAAAGCGTGTCGCCATGATAATCAATATCACCACGCCCACGGTCATAATCATCCAGGCCTGCTGCAACCCGGCGGTATGTTGACGAATAAATCCGGCGAGCAGCGGCATCAGACTGGCAAGAATGTATCCCCCGCCCTGCACAAACCCCATCAGCGAGCCAGCTTTATGCGAATCCGTCGCCTGATCCAATGTCACGATCAATGACAAAGGGAACAGGGCTCCGAGACCGATGCCCAACATCAGCGTAATGGCATATGGCAATAGCAACGGCGCGACGATCAAGCCAATCATTCCCACCAGCAGGATTATCAGCACGGGCAGCAATAGCCGGCGGCGATCGGGAAAATAATTGATAAAGGCGGATACCATCAACCCTGAAAAAACCTCCGTCAGCGTCAGTCCGCCCATCATAAAGCCGCTTTGCGTCGGGCTCCACCCCAGTTGGATGTAATAAGGCGGCAACCATGCCAGCATCAGCGTATAAGCGCCGGTGCCGATACCAAAGAACACCATTAACAACCAGTCCGTTAAGGTTCGCCGCGTCGTTGTTACCGAAGCGGCTTTACTCTGCGCCTTATATGCACGGGGAATGGTTTTCCAGGCAATGGCGGCAACCAGGGCCATCATCCCCCACAAGGCCAGCGCGCTTTCCCAGCCCAGCACGTGCGCCAGCGGGGATACGGAAGAAGCGGCTATGGCGGCGCCACCCATGATTGCCGTGGTATAAAGCCCCATCAGTAAGCTGCTGTGCTTATTAAAATGCAGTTTGATAAAAGAAGGCACTAACGCCTGAATCAAGGCGATCCCCCCCCCCGCTAACGCCGCGGTCAACAATAGCGCCATACCGCCATGGATCCACCAGCGTGCGCCGCACGCGACGGCTATAATCACAATCCCCAGCGCGATGCCACGATACTCGCCGAGGCGCGACTGTATCTGGCCGCCATATAACGCGCACCAGCCCATCGCGAATATCGGCAAGGTCGTCAACAACCCGGCCGTCGTGTCGCTTAACCCGGTAACCGCCTGGATCTGAGCCAATAGCGGTCCGATTGCCGCCAATACCGGCCGTAGGTTAAGCCCCAGCAAGATGACGGTTATAAATATAAACACACGGGTTCGGACCGTGGATGCCACAACCATACAAACCTCAATAACTTGAGCGGTGAATAATGATAAACTACAATATCTTCACACAAAGAATCTTAACGTCAAGATAAAATCTTATGACTGACCGCGCGCAACAGTGCTTTGAAGAGTGGAAAAAGGAGCGACCGGATCTCGATCCATTCCCGATGAAATTAATGGGTCATTTAGGTGAAGTCGTACAGAGAGTTGAACGCGATTATCTTAACCCTTTGTTTTCACGTTTCGGATTACGCCCCGGCGAGTTTGACGTACTGGCTACCTTGCGGCGCTCGGGAACGCCCTACGCATTAACCCCCACCCAGCTTTACGACGCCTTGATGACATCCTCTGGCGGTATGACGAACCGTATTGACCGACTGGAAGCCGCGGGCCTGGTACAACGTCAAAGTAATCCGGCGGATCGCCGCGGTACGCTGGTCGCCCTGACAAAAACAGGTCTGGAGTTAATCGAAACGCTCATTGTGCAGCATGTCGATAACGAACGTCAGCTTTTATCGACGCTGTCCGACGCCGAGCAACGGCAGTTGGATACTCTGCTGGTGAAACTCGCGAACGGTTTGAGAAATAGACGGCCGTAAAAAATCCGCCCCTAAGAGCGGATTTATCAACACGTCAATAACCAGAATTGAGGAAAAATACCTTCAGTTCTGATTAGAAACGGTAACCTACGCCAACAGCCCAGGTACCGACATCAACGCTACGGATACGACTTTGTTCGTAACCGACATCGAGCGCGACATCCTGGATGGGGTTAAATTGCAGACCGGCGCCATAGCTGAAGCCATAGTCGTCATTTTTGTTGTTATCAGTCCCGTTAGTTGCATTATGGGTATATTTACCGTGACCCAAACCGATAACGCCGTAGATGCTGGCCCAATCATTCAAACGATAAGCAGGACCTGCGGTAACGCCGATATATTGACCTTTATTATAGTAACCAGCATTTGTGCTGCTGCTATCTTCCAGGTAACTGAAAGAGCCAATAACGCCCAGCGGGTTATTATCCCACTCGTAACGATATTTCAGGTTAAAACCTTTGGCCTTGTTAACTACGCCCTGAGCATCGCCCTGAGCATAACCAGCAGAAACAGTACTTTGGCCAGCAAATGCTGAGCCTGCGCCAATACTAAATAAACAAGCCAATGCTGAAAGACACACAATTTTCTTCATTATACAGCCTCGAATTCAACTTAATGAGAGAACACCTTACAATCTAAATATAACAAAGAAAGGATAGACTTACCGCCTGATAAATATTTTTCAATTGTGCTTTAGATGTAACTAATATTGTCAGAGCGTGCTATCACGTTAATTACATTGATTTTTATCCCAAGACACCAAGAATCGAATTTAATTAAAATAAAATATTTAAAACAGAAAATTCTTAAATTCCTGCTCGATTTTCACACTGATTAATTCTAAAAAATAAATCAATTAGATATTACGTAAATAAAAGTCAAAAAACGTAAGCGTTTCTCGGACAAATCATTTACAATTGGTCAATCTGGCGGCACTGGTTTTTTGATATCAGGTGTTTATTACATTATATTAAGGCCGAAAGCATGACCTTATCTTCTCCCCGTTTGTCAGTGTTACTTCCCGTTATCCTCATTATCATATCAATGGCCTCTATCCAGGGCGGCGCCGCCCTGGCCAAAACCTTGTTCCCGCTGATTGGCGCCGCCGGAGTAACGGTTCTGCGCCTGAGCATCGGTACGCTGATCCTTTGCATCATTTTCAAGCCTTGGCGCACGCGCTTCATCGGCAACCGCTGGCCGTTACTGGTTTATGGCGTTACGCTGGGAGCAATGAATTTTTTATTTTATCTCTCGCTGCGCACGGTTCCGCTCGGTATTGCCGTCGCGCTGGAGTTCACCGGCCCACTTGCCGTCGCCATGTTATCATCACGGCGAGTGATTGATTTTTTATGGGTTATTCTGGCGATATTGGGATTGTGGTTCTTATTACCGCTTGGCCGCAATATCGGTAATATTGATTTGCCCGGCGCCTTTTGCGCTCTTGCCGCCGGGTGCTGCTGGGCGTTATATATCCTTTTTGGCCGCAAGGCCGGCGCGAATCACGGCCCCGAGACCGTGGCCATTGGTTCCTTTATTGCCGCAGTAATATTTTGCCCTATCGGTTTGATTTATTCCGATATGACATTATTTTCACTCGAAATATTACCCATTGGTATCGCCGTCGCCATTTTTTCCACCGCACTGCCTTATTCTCTTGAAATGATCGCATTAACCCGACTACCGGCCAAAACATTCAGCACATTAATGAGCCTGGAGCCTGCCGTCGCGGCTATTTCCGGCATGTTATTTCTCAATGAACATTTATCTTTCATCCAGTGGATTGCGCTCATACTTATTATTACCGCCTCTACCGGCGCGACCATCACCATAAAACCAACAGAATCAATTAAGCAGGATAATCATCACTCGGCGGCATAATTGCATACGCGTCGGAAAGCGATGCGCAAAGGCGTCGTTTTCCATTAGCGCGGGCAGTTTATATATAGAATAATTATCATTTACATTACTATTGACGTAAATCAACGATCGCGGTATTTATATCCAGCTACAAATGATATTCAATCATCCATGCTGCGCGCCCGCGCGTTAACCTTAGCGGCATGGCGAATTAGACCGATAAAAAGCAATGTCCGGAAAAACGATAAAATATAATAAGTTACTTTCAAATATTCTATACCTATGTATTCGATAGGTAATTCTTTCCGATATTCTGTTTGGTTACTGCTATAATTGATCCCGTTGAACAGTACGACTATGAAAAATTAAATAAAGAGGACATTATTATGCGTACCGCTAAATTGGTAAAAACCGCGTCTTCAGAGCTTATTTATACCCGTAACAATGTAGAGGAAGAAGTCAAAACCTCTACCATCAAGCAGTTAAATCAACTGGTAGCCGATTACATCGATCTATCGCTGCTCACTAAACAGGCGCACTGGAACATGCGCGGCGCCAACTTCATCGCCGTACATGAAATGCTGGATGGCTTTCGTACCGCAATCAACGACCATCAGGACACCATTGCAGAACGCATTGTTCAGTTAGGCGGCGTGGCGCTGGGTACAGTGCAGATTGTCAATGAAGCGACTTCGCTGAAAAGCTACCCGGTTGATATCCACAACGTGCAGGATCACCTGAAAGCCTTGGCGGATCGTTATGCCGCCGTGGCTAATGAAACACGTAAAGGCATCTCCACCGTGGAAGATGAAGATACCGCCGATATCCTGACCGCCGCGTCACGCGATCTGGATAAATTCCTGTGGTTCATCGAATCCAACATCGAATAATAGGCTACGTTATCATTGATGGCTGTAGCATCGTCATTGGAGCGTCCCCGATAAGCGAGAAAACGCGCTTTCGGGGATGGGAAGGCGCTCGGCAACAACAATAATGACGCTATCAGGGCTGCTTCGGCGGCCCTTTTTTATTGTCCCGCGCGAGGCTAAATAAAATCCCTGCAACGCATAAACCCCCTATCCTGCCAGAATTAGCGCTCAAAAAATTAGC
Organism: Brenneria sp. L4-2C; assembly: GCF_040240335.1. Taxonomy (NCBI): domain Bacteria; kingdom Pseudomonadati; phylum Pseudomonadota; class Gammaproteobacteria; order Enterobacterales; family Pectobacteriaceae; genus Brenneria; species Brenneria sp. L4-2C. The sequence continues at coordinate 307,706 of NZ_JBEIAC010000002.1, forward strand.
GGTTGTACTCGATAATCGTACATAACGAGAATCAATGGTTGTTTCCCCCGCATAAATTCGTTAATCATAGTTATCGCCTTGTTCAATAACATTGGCAGTACAACCATGTTAATGATAAGGCGGTTAATAATAACGCTAGATACAGTTTAATTAATTGCAAACAACATATTGTTTTAAAAGCTTTTAGGGTTGGTACTGATATTAACATCGCCCGCAAAATCAAAAGCTTCTCATAACCGGTAAAATTAGGAAGGATTGAATGAAATCACTATTGAAAGCTTCTTTGGCGGCATTGACGCTGGCCATGAGTATTTCCAGCCACGCAGCCGAAAAAGAACTCCTTGTTGCGACTGACACCGCCTTTGTCCCCTTTGAATTTAAGCAAGGCGATAAGTACGTTGGTTTTGACATCGATCTTTGGGATGCCATCGCCAAACAACTCAATGTGACCTATAGCCTGAAGCCGATGGATTTCGGCGGCATCATTCCCGCACTGCAAACCCGCAACGTGGATGTCGCGCTGGCCGGCATCACCATCACTGAAGAGCGCAAAAAAGCAATCGATTTCTCTGACGGTTATTACAACAGCGGTCTGCTGGTGATGGTGAAAGCCGACAATAATGAAATCAAGGGCGAGCAGGATTTGAATGGAAAAGTGGTCGCGGTGAAAAGCGGCACCGGTTCCGTTGATTACGCCAAAGCCAATATTAAAACCAAAGATCTACGCCAGTTCCCCAACATCGATAACGCTTACATGGAGTTAGGCACCAACCGCGCCGACGCCGTGCTGCACGATACGCCGAATATCCTGTACTTCATCAAAACCGCCGGCAATGGTCAGTTCAAAGCGGTAGGCGATTCAATCAAAGCACAGCAATACGGCATCGCTTTCCCGAAAGGCAGCGACCTGCGCGATAAAGTGAATGGCGCGCTGAAAACACTGCAAGAAAACGGCACCTATGCTGAGATCTACAAAAAGTGGTTTGGTGTAGAACCTAAGTAATTGCCGATTTTATCTGGAGATATTCCATGCAGTTTGATTGGAGCGCCATTTGGCCTTCTCTGCCCCTTTTGTTAGAAGGGGCGAAAATGACCTTGCTGATCTCGGTATTGGGTCTGCTCGGCGGTTTGGTTATCGGTGTTCTCGCGGGCTTTGCCCGCGCTTACGGCGGCTGGTTTTCCAGCCGCATCGCACTGGTGTTTATTGAAATCATCCGTGGTACGCCGATTGTCGTACAGGTGATGTTTATTTATTTCGCCCTACCGATGATTTTTACCTCGGTACGCATCGATCCCTTTACCGCCGCGGTGGTCACTATCATGATCAACTCCGGCGCCTATATCGCGGAGATTACGCGCGGATCGGTGCTGTCTATCCATAATGGCTTCCGTGAGGCCGGTTTGGCGCTGGGATTATCACGGCGGGATACGCTGCGTTATGTCATCGCGCCGCTGGCGCTGCGCCGGATGCTGCCGCCGTTGGGTAATCAGTGGATCATCAGCATCAAAGACACGTCATTGTTTATTGTCATTGGGGTGGCGGAACTGACCCGCTCCGGTCAGGAAATCATCGCCGGTAACTTCCGCGCGCTGGAAATCTGGAGTGCGGTAGCGGTGATTTATCTGTGTATCACACTGATTCTCAGCTTCATCCTGCGTCGACTGGAAAGAAGACTTAAGATTATATGATTGAATTTAAGAATGTTTCCAAACACTTTGGTCAGACGAAAGTTTTACATGACATCGATCTGAAAATTAATCAGGGTGAAGTGGTGGTGATTATCGGCCCTTCCGGATCCGGTAAATCCACACTGCTGCGCTGTATCAATAAGCTGGAAGAAATCACCAGCGGCGAGCTGATCGTGGATGGTCTGAAGGTTAACGATCGGCAGGTTGATGAGCGTCTGATCCGTCAGGAAGCCGGGATGGTATTTCAGCAGTTTTACCTGTTTCCGCATTTGACCGCGCTGGAAAACGTGGCGTTCGGCCCCATCCGGGTTCGCGGCGCCAGTAAGTCGGAAGCGGAAAAACTGGCGAAAGCGCTGCTGGGCAAAGTCGGATTGTCCGAGCGCGCGCATCATTATCCTTCCGAGCTTTCCGGCGGTCAGCAGCAGCGTGTGGCGATTGCGCGCGCGTTAGCGGTAAAACCCAAGCTGATGTTGTTTGATGAACCGACCTCGGCGCTGGATCCTGAATTACGTCACGAAGTGCTGACGGTGATGAAAGATTTGGCGGAAGAAGGGATGACCATGGTTATCGTGACGCACGAAGTGGGCTTTGCGCATCAGGTGGCTTCGCGGCTGATTTTTATCGATAAAGGCCGCATCGCTGAAGATGGCGACCCGGAAACGCTGATAAACAACCCGCCGAGCGATCGTTTACGCGAGTTCCTGCAACACGTCTCCTGAGCAATACCTCAAGGGGGCAAAAGCCCCCTTTCATTTAGCACTTAGCGTGGATATTCCCGTTCGATGAACGCGGCAAAGTCCCGACACATCACATCATCGCCTTGTTCATTATCGGCCAGCACCCGGCTGCCGTCGACCACGCGTATACGCGCGGACAAATCGAAATCGGCCGCGGGCTGAGGACGCCGTAACGCCTGAGCAATCGAAGCCTCGGCCTGTTGCCAGGCTTCGTCCACCGTCAGATTACAGGCCTGCGCCAGATAAGCGGGATTAAACCCCTCGCCCGTCAGACTGCGCAGCGTATCATCATGGCTGACGCTATTGCCCGGCAACCAATAATGCCGCGCCAGATCGGGGCCTATCGCCGCATTATCCGTCAGATAACCGTCGCGTCGCAGGAAGAAATGCCGGGTCTGCTCTACCGCCATTAGCGCCAGCAAATAGCCCTGATAAGAACAGGCGGAATCCATGGATAATAAATGCGGGATCGCCATCGTCGGTCGGGGGCTGCCGCTGATGCCCAGAATACGTTGCTCGGTATCGCGCGCCAGTCTGGTTATCGCCTCCGGCGTACGCTGCGCATCGTCCCAGGAATAGAGCTGCCATTCAAAATATGGCACCAGCAAAATATGTCGCTCGTTGAACGCGCGCATCGGCTGACGCGTACGAATACTGGCCTGAATCAGCGCATCGGGAATCGCCTCCCCCTGCGCGTTTTTCGCATAACGCTTCAGCCAGTCGGCATCCGACAACAGGCTATCGCAGAACATGGATTGCGTTTCCGCATAAGCCATGGATGTCGGCGGAAATTCCTGTGAAAAACACGGCGCATTCTGACGAATATTGGCAAAGTGCGCGGCATGTCCGCCTTCATGAAACAAGGTTTTAATGCCCGTCGCGCCGCTGCCGATCTGATCCGGTTTCGCCAGGCTGGTGAAGTTGATTCGTGCCGGGATCCATTCCCCTTGCTGGAAAAATGGCGGCACCGGGCCGTGCATAAAGCCATTCTCGTACTTACCCTTGCGCACCAGCAGGTCGAGCTGCATTTCCGCGCCGTTAAAACCGATATGCAGACGTTTGAAACTGTTTACCCAACGCGCCAGCGAGGCGGCGAAAGGGAAATAGGGATCGAGCTGACGAGTGACGTCGCCGGCGCTGGCGTAGCGAACGTTCCACGGCGCCAGCGCCTGCGCGCCTTTCTCCGCGGCCAGCGCTTGCAGACTGCGCGCGTTGGCTTCCCGCGTTTGCGCTTCAAACGGATCGAGAATGGCGAACAACTGCTCGGGAGTCATCCGCTCGGTTTTATTCACCTTGTAATCAAAATAGTTACGGTATCCCATCTGACGGGCAAAGCGATTGCGCAGGCTCACCAACTCGGGAAAACCGTTATGCAGCAGCCACTGTTCCAGATCGCACAACGCCTGTTGCGAACTCTGTCGATAGGCTTCGGTATCATTGGTTGCCTGATTGGTCAGCAGTTCGCCTAACGACGCGCTAACCCGTTGGCCTTTTGCATCCAGATGCGTCATTTCATAGGTTTTACGCTTCTCGAATAGCGCGCTTTCCGCTGCAACGATCGCCTCCATCAGCGCCTGTGCTTCAGGATCTTCAATCACATTGCAGTCAAAAAACCGATACCAGCCCTTCAGGCCGTGCAATAACGCCTGCTGAGCGTCATCAACCGGACTCTTTTCCAGCGCGGCGATGTGCCGCCGCAATTCAACCAGCCGCTGCGGCTGGGAAATAAAACGCTTATATGCATTTTCCGCGCGAGAAAACCGGGCCGCTATCTCCTCGTCCCCGGTTCCCATATAAAGCTGCCAGAACAGATCTTCTTTGCTTTGGTGAACGGCCAGATAGTCGCGGTTCAGCGCATTAAAATAATCCACACTCGGTTGCATCATATTCCTTCTCTACCTCTCATCAGCGGTACTGATTGCCTTCACCGGCCTTGTCTGGGGTCGCAACACACCGGGGCCGGATTGTGTCCGGCAGGTTTATCAGCCCAATCGTTTTCTAATCGTCGCCGCGGCCTGCTCCATGGTCGCCGCCTCGCCCGTCGCAACCAGACAGCACGCCAATTGCAGACGGATCGCCTGCGGCAACGCAATCTCCCCCGCCAGACATTGCGCCGTCCAGCGCGCCGTCGTCGCCGCATCTTTGGCTATCGGCAACCCATCCGGCGCCGGCGCGATATCCTGGCGCAGTTGCAGAATCTGCGTATCCTGCTGATGAATAAAATGAATTTCAGGACAGCGCTGGGGATTGGCGTACACTTCCCCTTCGGTACCCTGCATCAGCAGCGCCCTCCCATGGATATCCTTGAAAAAAGTGCCGACGCGGGCAATATATTCCGGGTGCGATACGCTGGCCAGCCGCAGCGCGCCGCTCTCGGCGAAGGGCGTAACCAGTTTGGCCAGGGTATGGCTGCTGTTACGCACGCCCATGCGCCAGCGCAACTGTAATTGCCGGTCGATTGGCGGACACAACAGCGAAATGGGAATAAACAGCGGCTCGCCCTTATCCAGCAGCCGTTGCGCCTGTTCGGCGCTTTCCACCGCGGGGATCCCCAGATTATGCAATATCTCGGCGCTGGTCACGCGGGTGGGATCGTCGCTCACGCCGTGGACCACCACCGGATACCCCAGTTTCGCCAGCAAAAGCGCCAGCAACGGCGTCAGATTGGCTTGTTTCCTCGCGCCATTGTAACTGGGGATCACCACCGGCATCGGCCCTTGTTCCGGCGGCCGCAGGCGCAGAACCCGATCGCTCATGGCCTGATAAAAACCGCGCATCTCGGATTCAGACTCGCCTTTGATGCGAAAGGCTATCAGCAGTCCGCCCAGCTCAAGCTCCGGCACGTCCCCATCCAGCACACGGCGGTAGAGTTCATGGGCGGTTGCCTGATCCAAATCACGGGCATGGTTCTTACCGCGTCCGACCTCTTTAATAACCTTAGTGTAATCCATGCTGGCCTCTCGTTAACGGCGAAATCATTGGTAGCTTATCTCCCGAAAATAGCATGTTTCGCTTTGTTATTAATAATGTAAATACAGAGATAGCGCCTGACCATGCCGGACAAAACAGGCGCCGGCTATCCACGGATGGAGCCTTGATCATTATTCGCCCGCAATGTTGCGGCCCGGCTCTCCAGTATCAGATAGCCGATCGTCGCCAGAAAGAGCGGCAGGAAGAAATAAAGCGCGCGATAAACCAGCAGCGCGGCGATAATCGCGCCGTGAGAAATCGGCTGGCCGGCCAGCAGCGCGATAAACACCACCTCCAGCACGCCGAACCCGGCGGGAATATGGGCGATAACCCCGGCGATACTGCTTATCAGCAGCACGCCGAGCACCAAGAAGTAATCGACCTCTCCGCTCATCAGCAGCCAGATAATCGCGCCCATCACCATCCAGTTGGCGCTGGAAATCGCCAATTGCGCCAGCGCGAATTTCCATGACGGCAACACCAGCCGTTGTCCTTTTATTGTGATATGGCGTCGTTTGGCGCAGGCGCAGGCCCACAAGTAGGCCGCAATGATCAGCAGCAGCGCGATACCTGAAACGCGCAACGCGTTCTGATCGATATACCAATGATTGGGCAACCGCACGATGTCCAGGGTAAAAATCACCCCGCCGAGCAGGATATAACCCAGCCAGTTGGTGCTAATGCTTAGCGAGAAAATCCGTGTGATGGTGCCGCCGGACAGCCCCAGACGGGAATAGAGGCGATAACGCATGCCGATGCCGCCAATCCAGGTGCTGAGCGTCAGGTTAAAGGCATAACAAATAAATGACACCAGCATCACCTGGCGCTTCGCCAGCTTATGTCCGCAATAGTCGCGACCGAGCAGGTCATAGCAGCCGTAAATCAAATAGCTCAGCGCCACCAGCGCGACGGCGCTCAAAAGCGCCATACGGTTATAATTGCGAATGACCGTCCACACCGCTTGCCAATCGACTTTTTGCGCATAAAAGACCAGCAGCGCGGCGACGACCATCAGGAAAAGCCAGGTAAGGATTTTTTTTGCCAGACGCCGGCGCGGATGGGATTTGGACATCAGGGTTTCACTCCTGGGTTTCCGCTTTAACGCGATCCTGGGTTTCAATTTCCGGCTGCGCCGGGGGCGGCACCTGCGCCAGCTTCGGCGTATGGGCGGGCAGCCAGCCGAGCAATGCCGGGAAATAGCGCAGAAAGTGGAACACCACCACGCTTTTCGTCAGGTTCCACCAGGTGCGTTTCGGCACCATCGATTCATCCACGCGCAGGCAGTCATTGGCGATAATATGCTGGAGATTGTCGCGCAGCGTCTGGTTAAAGGCGCGATCGTGAATGATCAGGTTAGCTTCCAGATTGAGCGACAGACTGAGAGGATCGAGATTGCTGGAGCCGACCGTCGCCCAGTGCGTATCCATCAGCGCCACTTTGCCGTGCAGCGGGCGGCGGCGATATTCATAAATCTGCACGCCGCCGTTCACCAGATAGCGGTAAAGCAGGCTCGCGCCGACTTTGACGATCGGCATATCCGGCTCGCCCTGCACGATGAGCTTCACCTGCACGCCGCGGCGCGCCGCCTTGCGCAGGGCATGCAAAAAGCGATAGCCGGGGAAGAAATAGGCGTTGGCGACAATCACCTCGCGTCTGGCATTCGCCAGCATCTTCAGATAGTGGCGCTCGATATCATCGCGATGCGCTTCATTATCGCGCCAGACGAACAACGCCTGCGCGTCGCCGGGCTTCAGGTTCTCTTGCGGGCGATGATGACGCGCCCACCAGCGGCGCGCGGCGGCCTGGCCGGACAGATTTTCCAACTCAAACAGTAAAATATCGCGCACTACCGGTCCTTCAACCTGTACGGCGTAATCCTGCTTGGCCTGCGGGCCGTAATCGGACATATGCTCGTCGGAATAGTTAATCCCGCCGACAAACGCCACCGTCTCATCCACCACCACAATTTTACGGTGCAGCCGCCGGAACACATTGGTGCGCATGCCAAACAGGCGAGGACGCGGATCGTAGTAACGAAATACCACGCCGGCCGAGGTGAGTTCATTGATGAATGTTTTGCTCAAGTCCGCCGAACCGTAGCCGTCGAGTAAAACCTCCACCTTCACGCCGCGGCGCGCGGCTCGCAACACCACCTCGTGCAGTTGACGGCCCACGTTATCTTCAAACCAGATAAAGGTTTCAAGGATGACTTTAGTCTGCGCATTACCGATGGCGTTAAACACCGCCGGGTAATAACGATCGCCATTTTCCAATAGCGTGATCCGGTTTCCTTCGCGCCATGAACATTTCATAAGTGTATTTCCGCACTTAAAGGGGCATGGTCGGACAGATGACGCCAGTGGCGCAAAGCCAGCGCGCTCGGCCTGCTGGCATGCGCATTTTTCACATAAATCCGATCGAGGCGCAACAGGGGAAAGCCCGCCGGGAAAGTGCGCGCGGGTCTGCCGCGCGTGCGGGTGAAGATCTCCTCAAGTCCGGCCTCGGCCTGCAAAAGAGGGTTGGCGCGCTGGCGCCAGTCGTTGAAATCGCCCGCCACCACCACCGGTTCGCCTGCGGGCAGTGAATTGACCCATTTCGCCATCATCATAAGCTGCGCCCGGCGATGCGATTCCCACAAGCCAAGATGCACCGAGGCGACATGAATGGGAAAAGCCAGCGCCGGCGGCGCAATCCGGCAATACAGCAGCCCGCGTTTCTCGCTTTCGCCCACCGAGACATCGTGATTTTCATCATGCTCAATGGGAAAACGCGACAACACCGCATTACCGTGGTGGCCTTCGGGATAGACCGCGTTGCGCCCGTAGGCATAGTCGCGCCATAGGGTGTCGGCAAGGAATTCGTAGTGCGTGGTGTTCGGCCAGTTTTCTATGTGCAAGGAATGAACTTGATGGGCGCCCATCACTTCCTGCAAACAGACGATATCCGCGCGGACGGTACGTATCGCGTCACGCAGCTCCGGCAAAATGAAGCGGCGATTAAACGCCGCGAAGCCTTTATGTGTGTTGATGGTGAGCACTTTCAACGAAAAATGCCGGGGGTTTTGGGTCATATTCTCCTGGCCGCGTCACTATCCTGATGAAAACAAAGTGTAGTCGGCATCACAAAAAGAACCGCCCAATCTTGTCGATATCGTGCTAAAAATCGATCGGTTGGCTGTCGCCCCCGCGATGGCGCTGGCCCGGACAAGCCGTTTCCCCCGCGACATCCCATCAGTCATCATGGCATTCCCCTTTCTTCAATCGGAAACACCGGCAAGGCGGCGAGCAACTGGGCGCCATAGCCTTTGGTCAGCAGACGGCGATCGTAAATAATGATTTCACCGAAACATTCATGGCTGCGGATCAGGCGCCCGACCTGCTGAATGAGGTTGAATGACGCGCTCGGCAAGCTCTGCACCACAAACGGGTGACGCTTCAGGCTTTTCAACCACTCGCTTTCCGTCAGGATCACCGGGCTGTCGATCGGCGGGAAGGCGATTTTGTGGATATGCACCTGCGACAACAGATCGCCTTTTAAATCCAACCCTTCGGCAAAGGATTGCAAACCGATCAGTACGCTGGTCCGCCCTTCTTCCACCCGTTGGCGGTGCAGTTCCACCAACCGATAACGCGGTTTATCCCCCTGTACCAGCAGCATCAGCCGCAGATCGGCGACCTGCGTCAGAAACAGCTGCATCGCCCGCTGGCTGGCGAACAGCATCAACAACCCGCGATGTTTCTCCTGTTGCAGCTCGGCGCGGAAAAAACGGGCCATTTCGGCAATATGCTGCGCCTCATTCGCCATCAACGGTTCATAACGCATTTTCGGGATCACCAGCCGCCCTTGCTCGCGGTGGTTAAACGGCGAACTCAGCGCCAGAAAGCGATCCCCGTCGCGTTCATTCAGGCCGGACAGTTCCTGTAAACGAGAGAAACTGTTTAACGAACGCAGCGTCGCCGAGGTCACCACCACGTGCGACACATTATTCCACAGCAGCTTTTCAAGCTGATCGCTCACGCGGATACCGGCGCAGTGCAGCGACAAATGCGCTTGCCCGTCGCGCACATAGCGGGTAAGCCATTTAGATACCGGCGCATTGGATGATTTCTCCATCGCCGCCAGCCGCCATAGTTTGCTCAACGCCTCCAGATAGCCCAGCAGCCGGCTCATTTTCAACAGCGCATGGTGCAAGCGCACCACATCGTGCTTACCGGTTTTTTCGCTCAGATCGTTGAGCATGAACTCCGTTAACCCGCGCAGGCTATCGGTCAGCTTAAATAACCGGGTACAGCTTTCGCGCATTTCATCCGACAATTTCCCCATCGGGAAACGATATTCGCCTTCGCTGCCGTCTGGCGGTAAAAAACATCCGCATAGCTGCGCAAACGACAACGCCAGCTCACGCATCTCTTCGCAATGACGGGTTAACCGTTCGCCGTGCGCCAGCCGCGGCGGTGATTTCGGCGCGAACTGCGCCATGCATAGCCCGATTTGCTGCACCACCTGTTCCAGTTGCAGCGTAATGGCATCCGGCGTGATATCGCCGGACATTTCCAGCGTGTCGCGGGCGACGTCGGGTATATGGTGGCCTTCGTCCAGCACCAGCAGCAGATCTTTGGGATTCGGCAACACCGACTCGCTTTCCATCGCCGCCATCACCAGCGCATGATTGGTGACCACCACATCGGCATTTTCGATTTCACGGCGGGCGATAAAAAACGGACATGCGCGGAAATAGTGACAATTATGCCCCAGACAATTCGCTTTATCGGTGCTGAGTTTGCGCCACAGGCTATCGTCAATCGACTCCTGATAATGGTCGCGCAGGCCGTCCCAGGCATAGCTTTGCAAGGCTTTTTCTATCTTCGCGCATTTCCCCTGCTCCTCCCGGCTGGAGGGAACCCGCTCATCATCCAGAAACAGGGTTAAATCCCCTTGCGCGTCGACATCCGTCGCCAGCATCGCCAGATTGCGCGGACAGACATAACGCCCGCGACCGAATGCCGCGGTGAATTTCAATTCGGGAATAAACTTCTGCAACAGGGGGAGATCCTTGCTGAAAATCTGATCTTGCAACGCCACATTCGCCGTGCTGACCACCAGCGTTTTTTCTTGCGCCCGCCCCACCGCGATGCCGGGAATTAAATAGGAGAGCGTTTTCCCTACCCCGGTCGGCGCTTCGATGGCTAAATGACGCGGATAATCGCCCGCCAGCGTTTTCGCCACTTCGGCTATCATCTGTCGTTGAGGTGTGCGAGGAATAAAATCCGGGATCTGTTGTTGCAGGGCCTTATACCATTGGCCAATCTGCTGTTTTATTGCGGGGGACAGCGTCATGCATTCTCTGTATTCAGTCAATCTGGCGGGTATTGTCCCACAGACTGGCGGCAACGTCAGCCGATATCAGCGCGCCTTTCCTACTCGACAAAGTCGAAACCGCCGGTTAGGGTGATCCAGCCGCCGGGCGTTTAATGCGGCCATCCCATCCGCACGCTGAGAGATAAAGGACATATGTCATCCGTTCATACGGTCAAACAATCCTACTGGTTTTCCGCGCAGCTTCCCTACGTGGAGCTTCGCTCGACCTGGCACAGCGCCCAGGGCTACAAAACGCATAGCCATGCGCAATTCTCCATCGGCGCTATCGAACAGGGCGCGACGATCTGCCATTACCGCGGCGAAAAACATCGGTTACAGAGCGGCGATCTGATTTTTATCGATCCGCAGCAGCCCCACAGCTGTAACCCTTTCCCCGGACAGACCCGCAGCTATCATATGCTGTATCTGGATACGGACTGGTGTTTGAAAAAACTCGCCGAACTGTCCGGTTCGCCCGTCGCCTCGCTGCGCTGCCGCTGCGTCACCCTGCGCAGCCCGGCGCTGTTTGCCGATTATCGGCGCCTGATCGGCCTGTTGCATCAAGGCGAGATCGCCGCCGCCCGGCAAACGCTGAATGAACTGATCGCGCCGATACTCCGGCAATACTGCGTTCCGGTTGCGCAGATCGAACGAACGACGGCGTTTCCAGCGTCGGCCCAATTGACGACGCGCCATGTTCGCCGGCGTTTGCTTACCCAGTTGCAGGAAGCGCCGTCGCTGGCGACGCTGGCCGAAGAGTTGAATCTGCGGCGAGAAACCATCGTGCGGCATTTTCGTCGCCATACCGGCCTCACCCCGATGGCGTTTCTCAACAATGCGCGGGTGGAATACGCCAAAACCTTGCTGAAACAGGGCGTGCCGCTGGTCGATGTGAGCTACCAAAGCGGCTTTTGCGATCAAAGCCACTTCCATAAAATCTTCGTGCAGTATACGGCGGCGACGCCGGGACAGTATCGCCAGGCGCGATCAATATTTGACAATAAATAGCGGGGACGGCGATGGGAGCAGCAGGCACTGATGACTTTCCCGGCGTCAGATACCCAATAGCCGAAACCCATTCCATGATTACACCTTTAGTTCGTCAGATATTGCCGCAGGCATCTCCTGAACGTCGGGTTGCGCAACCTTGCGGTATTTATCCAGCAGATGGATCTGAATTTTACGCAGTAAATCGCCATTCAGTCTGTAGAAACGGAAATAGAGAATCAGCGTCACCACGAAAAAAATGGTAGGCAACGCAATCATAATGCACTGCATTCCCAGGAGCGTCTCAGCAGATTGAACGGCGTTGGGAACGTATCCAATCAGACCTAGCACCATGGCGATAAAGAACGCGGAAAACGCCGAACCGCCTTTTACCACCATGGTCTGCACTGAATACGCGATGCTCTCGCAGCGCACATTGAGCCGATATTCGCCATAGTCCACCGTGTCCGCCACCATGATCACCTGCAATACCCAGAACAGCGCGGTGCCAATGTTGAAAAACACGCCGGCAAGTGAAATGAGGAAGATGTTGTGATAACCCACCAGCGCCATCGCCAGCAATACAACGCCGCTGAGAACCGGCATAACGGACGCCCCTGCCCATAAAATCCGGCGGGAAAGCGCCTTGGCCAGACGTGGAAAAAAGACCAGGGTCAACAGGTTAGCCGCCCCGGCATAAGACATGTAGTACGGGAAAAGATCGGCATCACCGATAACGTAAGTAAAGTAGTAGATGGCAAAACCAGAAATAATATTGGCGGCGATGTTGTAAGCCAGCGCCATCCCCAACAGACATGAGAGTTGATCGTTTTTGTAGATAAGCTCGATTATCGATTTTAACGTCTGGCGACCGCTGCCGGCGCTCGCCTCATGGTCGGAGGAAAATACCTGATGCACATTACGTAACGTGACAATCATTGAGGCGATGAAAAAAACAATCAGCACCAGCGTAAACATCTGGAAACCAAATCCGCGATCCTCTCCCCCGACATAATTGACAAAAGGCAGCGTCACACCCGCGGTCACAAATCCCGCCAGACTGGCGAAAAAACGCGGAAACGGCACCAGTTGCTCACGCTCGCGTTTATCCAACGTGATGGTGGGTACCAGAGACCAGAATGGAATATCCATAATCGTGTACGTCATGCCCCACAAAATGTAGGTCACCCACACGAAAACGATTTGCGTCGTACCTTCAAAAAGATGGGCGCTGAAAAGTAAAAACAGCACGACCGAGTTCAATAACGTTCCCAGCAAGATCCAGGGTTTAAATTTTCCCCATCGCGAGCGCGTGGCGTTCACGATCCACCCCATGATGGGATCGTTGAATGCATTCCATATTTTTGCGACCAGAAATAATGTTCCCACTACCCCCATCGATAAACCGACCACATCGGTGTAGTAATACATGAGATACATATAAACAATACCGATCGCGAAATCTTTACCAAACGCCCCGAATCCGTAGCTGAGTTTTGTTGTCAGAGAGATGCTCATAGCGTACCGGGTCGCTGTTGGCAGCGCCCGCCTTCTATAATGTATATGGATACGTTAGTCGTCGGACGCCGGGCTACCGCCGCCCGGCGTAGCCTGTTGTTAGCGGTGTAACCAGGCCGGCAGCCAATTGCCATGCTCAGCGATCAGGTCGTCCATCAGTGCATATATTTCGTCAATTCCCAGCACAGCCGCGGTGTGCGGATCCATCATTGCGGCGTGATACACGCGATCGCGATTTTCCGTCAGGACAGCTTCCGTCAGGAGCGTTTGTACGTTGATGTTGGTTTGCATCATCGCCGCCAGATGTGACGGCAGCGTCCCGACTTTCGTCGGCTGAATGCCGTTCGCATCAACCAGACAGGCGACTTCAACGCAGCATCCCTGCGGAAGATTATCAATCAGGCCGTCGTTGCGCACATTGCCGTAAATAACGCTCGGTTCGCCGGTCCAGATAGCATTCATGATTGTGCTGGCATATTCCCGCGACGGTTTGATCTCAATCCGCTCCGCCGTTTTGTACTCCTCCAGCTCTTTATGCCAGTTAGCCAGTTGCTCCACGCAACGCTTCGGATACTCATCCAACGGGACGCGGTAACGCGCAATCAGATCCTCGCGACCAGGTTTAATGAACCATGGGGTATATTCAGCAAAGTGTTCGGAAGATTCGGTCACGAAATAGCCGAGTTTTTTGAACATTTCATAGCGCACAATATTCTGACAGCGTTCATTGCCGTGGATATTAGGTTTTGGCGCTTGTCCTGACGCGTACGCCGCCAGCAATTCCGGATACAGATTGACATAAGCGCCTTCCGCCGTTTTACGTTCCAGCGCCAGATAAAACGCCATGTGGTTGATCCCGGCGCAACGGTAGCGCAAATCTGCCGGATTGACGTTCAGATCGCGCGCCAGCTCTTCCGCCGTCCCTTGCACCGAGTGGCACAAACCGACCTGTTTAATATGCGGATAGCGGGCGTACATCGCCCAGGTATTCATCGCCATCGGGTTGACGTAGTTCAGCATGGTGGCGTTCGGACAGACTTCACTCATATCTTCGCAAATCCGCCATAAATGCGGGATGGTGCGCAGCGCGCGCATAATGCCTCCCGGCCCAAGCGTATCCGCGATAGTCTGCTCCAGGCCGTGGCGTTTACAGACGTCAAAGTCGATCACGGTACAGGGTTCATAGCCGCCGATCTGGAAGGCGACGACCACAAAATCCGCATCCTTCAATGCGGCTTTTTGATCGGTATGGCAGGTGATATGGCCGGAAGCGTTTGCCGAATCCATCAGCTTACGTACGACAATGTGCGACTCTTCGAGGCGGCTGACGTCGATATCCATTAATGCGATATGTGCGGATTTCAAGGCGTCGCGGTGAAAAACATCGCCGAGAATATTTTTCACAAAAATCGTGGAGCCGGCGCCGATAAACGTAATTTTGGGTGTAGACATCATAATTCTCCATGGCATTGTTGGCTAACACCATGCTGGCACGCGGCATCACCGAAAGCCTCCGTCTTGCCCGATAAGCATTCCCGAAAACTCAGATCTGCCATCGCTCGACGTAAGATCTGAGTTTATGGGACAAAATCCGCAAAAAAGCAGAGTATCTGGTTCAATAACGGCACCGTGCGGCTACACACACCGCGCGTTTTGTGTCCCGATTCACGGTCTTGGCCGGCGCAAGAAGGCATCATGCTGATAATTCAGGAAATGGAGTGTCGATGACTATGCTGCCGATATCGCATTTACCGCCCGATCCGCACATGTGCAGTAGCGACGAAAAACAGACACGCAGCCCGCTGTCTCTCTATTCCGAGTATCAGCGAATGGACATTGAACTGCGGCCGCCGTATGTCATGACCAACAGCCACTGGCACGGTCAGGTTGAGGTCAATGTGCCGTTCGACGGCGATGTGGAGTATCTGATCAACAATGAAGTCGTACAGATAAAACAAGGACATATCACACTATTTTGGGCCTGTACGCCGCACCAGCTCACCCGCACCGGCGCATGTCGACGCATGGCGATTTTCAACCTGCCGATGCATCTGTTTCTCTCCTGGCCGCTTGACCGCGAACTGATTAACCACGTCACCCACGGCATGATCATCAAGTCGCTGGCGACCCAGCAGTTAAGCGTCTTTGAAGTCCGACGCTGGCAGCAAGAGCTGAGCAGCAGGGATGAACAAATTCGTCAACTCGCCATTGATGAAATCGGCCTGATGCTTAAGCGGTTTAGTCTTTCGGGATGGCAACCGATTCTGGGGAACAAGACTTCGCGTACTCACAAGAACAGCGTATCGCGTCACGCTCAGTTTTACGTCAGTCAGATGCTGGCGTTTATTGCCGACAACTACGATCAGGCGCTGACCATTAACGACGTAGCGGAACATGTGAAGCTCAATCCCAACTATGCAATGGGCATCTTCCAGCGCGTGATGCAGCTCACCATGAAACAGTACATTACCGCGATGCGCATTAATCACGTACGCGCACTACTGAGCGACACCGATAAAACCATTACTGATATCGCCTTTACCGCTGGCTTCCGCTCCAGCAGTCGCTTCTACAGCACCTTTAATAAATATGTCGGAATGCCGCCGCATCTATATCGCAAGCTGAGTCAGCAGCGTCGACAGCCGATGACCGGCTAATGACGCAACGTTCATATTGAAAGCGCCAGCAGGGGACAGTATCGCCAGGCGCGATCAATATTTGACAATAAATAGCGATATCAAATGCCTAGACTGACCTCGATTATTCTCAGAGGTCATCGACATCATGTTTATCAGTTCGCTCTTTCCCGATAATTTTCCCGCGCTGGCGCTGGCTCACTTCGTTGCCTTACTCAGTCCCGGCCCGGATTTTTTCTTACTCGCCGCTTATGCAATCCGCTACCGTTTACGCGGCAGCGCCGGGATTTGTCTGGGCATCGCCCTGGGAAACGGCATCTATATTTTTCTGGCGATAATCGGTTGGGCCGGCATCCAGCATTCGCCGCGCATATTTACCGTTATTGAACTAAGCGGCGCCGCTTATCTGTTGTGGATTGGCTATCAACTGCTAAAAAGCCGCGCATCACACGCGCTGACGCCGGCGCAGCAGGCCGCCGGCCGCCCCGGTTTTATCCGGCAAATACTGCTGGGGCTGGCTTCCGCCCTGCTGAATCCCAAAAACATCCTGTTTTACATCAGCCTGATGACCAGCATTCTCGGTCAGCATGTCACCGTCGGTCAGCAAATTGTCTGCGGCGTCTGGATGTTTTCCATCGTCCTGATCTGGGATTTGCTGGTTGCCATGCTGATCGCGCGGCCGCGCATCCAGCGGCGGCTTCAGCGCTATCTGAACCCGATCGAACGCGCGGCCGGGGCCATTTTAATATTCTTTGGTTTAATACTCCTGTTTCACCGCTGAAGGCTTTATAATTCGGGACGATTAACAAAAGGATAACCTGATGAACTTAAGCAAAGCGGGGATTATCGGGCTGTTTGCCCTATGCGCCCTTGGCGGGATCGGCGGCGTGATGCTGGTGGGTTACATCATCATTGTACACGGCGGCTAACCCTTGCCCAGCGGCGCATTGCCGCCATTATGACGCGCATAAAATTGCGCCCAGTAGGCCGGAATGCGCGAAAACGTCAGCCTGAACCAGGCGGTGAACGCTTCCGGCGTCGCGGCCATCTGCCGGCTGATCTGCTCTAGCGACAGATACTGAAATGCTTCGGCCTCGTCGGGATCCGGCTGGGGAAGATCGTCGGTAAGGCCGAAATAAACATGCCCGAATTCATGCTCGGTCAGGCCGTTATCCAGCGGCAGGCAATAGGTCAGCGTAAACATCGGCGTGAGCGAACAGCGCAGCCCCATTTCCTGATCCAAACGGCGGTGCGCGGCCTGGCGCGTTTCCTCTCCGGGCGTTGGGTGGCTGCAACAGGTATTGCTCCATAAGCCCCCGCTGTGATATTTGCCGCCGGCCCGTTTTTGCAGCAACAGCTGCTGCCGGGAGTTGAAGATATAAACGGTAATGGCGCGATGCAATACGCCCTTCTCGTGCGCTTCCAGCTTTTCCATAACGCCTGTCGGCTTGTCGTTTTCATCAACCAGAATCACTTCCGTCATGGCATCTCCTGTTGCTATGGGGGTAATTTGGCTCAGGTTAAGCCGGCGATGAGCATAAAATGCCGCGGCAAACCAGACTGAGCGTACAGGCTGCGGCCCCGAAGGGCCGAACCTTGCGGGAAGCGAACGCTTCCGCGACTAAAAGCATGACGGCGATATTATAACAAAGTGAAACTGCTACTTTGCACACGCTGCGAATCCAGGCCGATGAACACCTCGAATTTACCGGGTTCCGCCACCTGCTGCATACGGGCGTTATAGAATTTCAGCGCATCCCGATCGATGGGGAAACTGACGGTACGCGATTCGCCAGGTTGCAGCATCACTTTGTGGAAACCGCGCAGTTCTTTCACCGGGCGGCTGATGGATGCCACGACATCGTGCAAATAGAGCTGTACGACGGTTTCGCCCGGCCGCTTGCCGGTATTTTTAACCGTGACGCTGGCCGTCACGGTTCCGTCGCGCTTCATCGTCGGGCTGGACATGCGCACATCCGATACGCTGAAAGTGGTATAGCTCAGGCCGTAGCCGAACGGATAGAGCGGGCCGTTCGCTTCATCATAATAATGCGAGGTATACTTGCCCGGGTTTTCCGGCGTATAAGGCCGGCCTGATGGCAAGTGGTTATAATAAATAGGAATTTGACCGACGGAACGCGGGAAGGACATCGGCAGTTTGCCCGAAGGATTATAGTCGCCGAACAGCACATCGGCGATCGCATTGCCGCCTTCGGTTCCGCTGAACCAGGTTTCCAGCAGGGCGTCCGCCTGTTGATCTTCCCGCACCAGCGCCAGCGGCCGGCCGTTCATCAAGACCAGCACCAGCGGTTTGCCGGTGGCTTTCAACGCGGCAATCAGGTCTTTCTGGCTTTGCGGCAGATCGATGTCGGCGCGGCTGGAGGCTTCATGCGCCATCCCCGCCGCTTCGCCCACCACCGCCACGACGACGTCCGCCTGTTTCGCCGCCTGCACCGCTTCGTCAATCATCGCCTGCGGCGAACGTTTATCTACCTGCACCGCCTCTTCATACAGATTCAGGAAATCAATAATCCCCTGATGATTACTGACGTTCGCGCCTTTGGCATACAGGATATGGGCCTTGTCGCCCGCCGCATTTTTGATGCCCTGATAAACGGTGATCGTCTGTCTGACGACCCCCGCCGCAGACCAACTGCCCATGGTATCGCGTTTGCTGTCGGCCAGCGGCCCGACAACGGCAATCGTCCCCTGCTTCTTCAGCGGCAACGTTTGCAAACGATTTTTCAGCAAGACCAGACTTCTGCGCGCAACGTCGCGCGCTTCCAGACGGTGTAAACGACTTTCCGCATTGGTATCGACGGGGTCGGAATCCGCCGGCCCCAGATGACGGTAGGGATCCTGGAACAGGCCCATATCATATTTAACGTTCAACACCTGACGGCAGGCTTCATCAACTTCCCGTTCACTGACCGCGCCGCTTTTGACCAAATCGGGCAGATAACGCATGAAATATTCATCGCTCATGCTCATGCCGATACCGGATTTTAACGCCAAACGCGAGGCATCACGCGGATCGCCGGCCACGCCGTGTTTAATCAGCTCTTTAATCGCGCCGTGATCGGTAATCGTGATACCGGTGAATTTCCACTGGTCGCGCAGGATATCTTTCAGTAGCCAACTGTTGGCCGTGGCCGGCGTACCGTTAATCGAATTCAGCGCCACCATCACCCCGCCGCTGCCCGCATCAACAGCGGCTTTATACGGCGGCAAATAATCCTGAAACATACGCTGAGGGCTCATATCCACCGTATTGTAATCCCGGCCGCCTTCCACCGCGCCATACAGCGCGTAGTGCTTCACGCTGGTCATCAATGAATGACGCGCCGTCACGTCCTCTCCCTGGAACGCCTTTACCATCACCCCGGCTATTTTACTGGTCAACCAGGTATCTTCGCCGAAACCTTCCGATACCCGGCCCCAGCGTGGATCGCGGGTGATATCGACCATCGGCGCCCAGGTCATGTTTAAACCGTCTTCCGTGGCCTCGTAGGCGGAAATCCGGCCGCTCAGCGCGATGGCGTCCATATCCCAACTGGATGCCAGTCCCAGCGCGATCGGGAAAATGGTGCGCTGGCCATGCACCACATCGTAAGCAAAAAACAGCGGAATTTTCAGGCGGCTAAGCTGCATGACCTGATCCTGCATCGCCCGGATATCAGGCCGCGTGACGGTGTTAAAGATCGCGCCGACCTGACCATGTCTGATCATTTCGCGAATGGCTTCCTTCGGATTATCCGCCCCGACGCTGATTAACCTGAGCTGGCCGATTTTTTCATTCAGCGTCATTTTTCTCATTAAATCAGAGACAAACGCATCCCGCTGTTGATGTGACGCCGTAACGGAAGTGGGAATGGATGTGATTTCCTGAGCCATGACCGGATTAACGGCAAGCCCAATCGCCATCGTCAGTGAAGTAAGCCATTTCATTCTTTTATACAGACCCTATCAATCCAGGCGCCAGGACAGGTCACTGAAGCACAAGACAGGTTTGAAAAAATAAGTCAGCCAGGCATGGTGAAGAAACCCATTCACCTACAGCGCCAACATACTCGAAACACAGCGCGTAATCATAGTGTATTTATTTACATTTCATTGAATAAAAACTGTAAGAATAATGCGATACATTGCGCAGAATGAACATTCTTCCGCCTTGGCCCTAACATAACGCCGCGCTTTGGCCCTACTGCGCATGCAAACAGGAAAACGGACACTACGCCGCCCGTGCAAAACCAAACGGCCTTTTCTACTTGCATCATGGCGATTGCGGCTATAATGGCGCAATGATTTCAATTTAATACCCTGACAGGAACGCGGGATGCCTCTTCGTCTGGTCCGTTAATCCTGAGAACCGAGATCCATGCTAGAAGAAACTCGCTTACACCGCATTCGCGCCCTTTTGTCCGTACTCAACCGGGTCAGCACCGAGAAAATTATTCAGCACCTTGGCGTATCAAGGGAAACGGTGCGGCGGGATATTTTGAAGCTGGAAGCGATGGGCGCCTTGCGTCGCGTCCATGGCGGGATAGTGGCGATCGCGCCGTCGCCTGAAACGCCATTATCCGTGCGTAATACGGTACGGGAAAAAGAGAAGCAAGCCATCGCCCGCGCGGCGGTTCAGCAATTAAAAGCGGGCCAAACGTTGTTTATCGATGCGGGCAGCACCACCGCGCAGCTGGCCGACGAACTTTTGTCGATGCCGGGGATGACCATCATCACCAATAGTCTGCATGTCGCGTTTAAGCTGACGGCAAGCGAAGCCACGCTGCATCATGAAGTGATTTTGCTGGGCGGAAGTATCACGCCGTCGGCGCAGGCGACCTGCGGCGACGTCACCCTCGGCGAGCTCCGGCGTTATCGCGCCGATGTCGCCCTTTTATCCCCTGTGGGTATCGCCAGCCAGTCAGGCGCCAGCAGTTTTGCTCACCATGAAGCCGCCGTGGCCGGTTCGATGGCGCAGCACGCCGATACCCGCATTATTCTGGCGGATCACAGCAAGATCGGGCTGACCAGCCGAATTATTTACGCCACCCTGGCGGAGATCGATATCATTATTACCGATGCCGCCGCTGCCGATAGTCCCGATCTGGCATCGCTCCGGGCGCAATGTCAGCAGACGATCCTCGCCTGATAGCATTCCTCCCGCCCCATCAGGCGCCCCAGCCATGCGCGACGTTTAAAGATGATCGACGGCGCTTTCCATGCTAATGGTATTGTTCCGTTCGCACATGGAGCATCAAAAATGTATCAGCTATACATCGCCAACAAAAACTATTCATCCTGGTCGCTGCGTCCGTGGGTATTGTTAAACGCGCTGTCTATACCGTTCGAGGAAAAGCAGGTGACGTTCGTCTCCGCCGGGGCGAATCCGGCGTTCAAGACGTTCTCGCCCTCAGCCAAGGTTCCCTGCCTGATTGACGGCGATATCACCGTCTGGGACTCGCTGGCGATAACCGAATACCTTGCCGAACGACACAAGGCGGTATGGCCCGCCGATGCCAGGGCTCGCGCCTGGGCGCGTTGCGCCGCGGCAGAAATGCATTCCGGCTTTAACGCGCTGCGTAACGATTGCCCTATGAGCTGCGGCGTGAAGGTCAAGATGAATGCGATTTCGCCGTCATTGAACCACGATTTAACGCGTCTCAACGAACTGTGGCAGGAGGGGTTAACCCGTTTCGGCGGCCCTTTTCTGGCCGGCGACGCGTTTTCAGCGGCGGATGCGTTCTTTGCGCCGGTGGTGTTCCGTATCCGCACCTATCAGTTGCCCGTCTCGCCGGCGGCCGCGGCCTATTGCCGGCATCTGCTGTCCCTGCCGGCCATGCAAAGCTGGCTGGAACAGGCGCTGGCGGAACCCTGGATTGAACAGGAACATGAAGAGGATGTGTTCCAGGCCGGCGCGGTCATTGAAGACCTGAGAGTCCGCGCTTAACCCTCATGCCTGCGCAGGGCGCGGATATCGTTATCGCCGCCCTGCGCCCCCCTGGTTATGCCGGTAATGGTAAAACTGCGGATAACGCTGAAGCATATAGGCCGGCGGAAAGCCCTGATTACTCCGTATCCGCGCTCGCCAGCGTCTGCGGCTGACGCGAGGCCAGCGCCTTCTGTTTTTTATAGTTTAACGCCACGGCCGGCACATCGCTGATCTTACCGCTTTCCAGCCATTTTCTCAGGCGGTTGGCATCGGCGAAATGCGTGTATTTGCCAAACGCGTCCAGCACCACCAGCGCGACCGGACGTTGATTAATCACTGTGCGCATGACCAGGCAGTGGCCGGCCTGATTGGTAAAACCCGTTTTGGTTAATTGAATATTCCAGTCGGATTTGCCGACCAAATGGTTGGTGTTACGGAACGGCAAACTGTAAACCGGATGGGAAAACGTCACCGTTTTCTCCTGCGTGGTGCTGAGCTGGCTGAGCAAAGGATACTGCTTGCTGGCGATGAGCAACCTGGTGAGATCGCGCGCGGTCGATACGTTATGAATGGAAAGTCCGGTAGGCTCGACGTAGCGCGTATGCCGCATTCCCAATGCGCGGGCCTTGGCGTTCATGGCGGCGATAAACGCCTGATAACCGCCGGGATAATGGTGGGCAAGGCTGGCCGCGGCGCGGTTTTCCGACGACATCAGCGCCAGCAACAGCATATCGCGGCGGCTGATCTCGCTATTCAGCCGCACCCGCGAATAAACGCCCTGCATTTCTTGCGTCTGACTGATATCGACGGAGATAACTTCATCCAAAGGCAGGTTGGCATCCAGCACCACCAGCGCCGTCATCAGCTTGGTCACGGAGGCAATCGGCACCACGACATCCGGATTACTGGAATAAAGAATGTGATCATCGCGTAAATCCACCACCATCGCGCTGCCGGAGGCGATTTCCTGATGAGCGGCAGTCGTTGATTTGACCGGCGTTTTCGCCATGACCAATGGAGCAGACAACATCGCAGTTGACAGCAACAGCATACCAAGCAAAGAAATCTTGTGTTTTTTATTCATTATTCAAATACTTAAACAGTATCCTGTCAAATAAGAGAGAACGGCCGACGCATTATAATTTACCGGCAATCGCAGCGCATCGGCATAGCAGAAAAAGCTTTGTGACAAAATTTAACAAACAGGGCATAAAGGAAAAGGCAATCAGACAAACCGCGTCAGCGGCCATCTACTGGTGGTGTCTGAGGGAGGATATTGTTGCCGGAAGACACGCCACGGGCGGCGAGCAGCGCAAAGCGCCGAACGCCTGTGACGCGGCGTGCTTAACGGGAAGCGGTATGAGGCGCGCGCATCTGATTTAACAAGCGGAGGGTGATGCCGCTGAATATTCCGCCGGTAAAGCCGCCAACGGCGCCGGATAGCGCACAGAACACAAGGTTGTCGGCCAAGCCGGGAAACCATGCCAGTTGAACGGAAAAGTAGAAGCGCAGGCAAAAGGTCAACAGCATCAATACCAGCGGCACAGACGAACCGCTGCGCTCAAAACGCTGGATATCGGCGCGATAAACGCCGGCGTTTTTCCCCAACATCCAGCCCAGAATCACCCCGACGACCAAAGCCAGTAAAAAGCCGGCAATAGCCGCTTCCCGTATCGCCAGCGTATGTAAAATCGAGGACGCCCCCCAGTAGAGAAAAACGATCGGCAATATCAACAGACGCAGTAGAGATTGCTGTCTCGGCTGACGGGCTTTTATGCCGGCATAGATTAAATAGGCCAGCAGAACCCATACCCAGGTAGGGGTATGGCGAATGATAATGAGAAAATCTTCCATAAGGTTCATCGTCCTGCGTAAAAAACACTGCCGGGATCATACTCCCCGCCACCCTCCCCGGCAATCAGGCCAATGCAGCAGCCCTACCCGGTTAATCCGGGCAAAAGCGGGATTGGGCGTCGCCATCATCTTATTTATGGATTTATGACCGAACAAAAATGGACGGTTAGCCGATTGGCGATATTGACGCCCTGTCAACCGGATGGAAGGCCGTATCTTCTTCCACCAGCATACACCATCAAAAACGGCGGTCGTGTCAAACCTTCCGCCGCTGGCTGAGTGCGGAAATGGCGGCGGCGGCATGTCATGCCATGGGAATTCAGGCTTGATGACGCATTCCCCTACACCGCCGCGATCGGAGTTTAAAACGGTTTTACCCTTATCAGGGGAATTCAGTGATGGGCGCCCCGCACCAGACTCCCGAGCCTTAAACGATTTACAGCCGTCGTTGTCAGCATCGCAATCAATTCAGATACAAAGCGGCTTTATCAATCGAATTAAACAGCGCCATCTTACCGGCGATAACTTTGCGAGCCGCCTCCATCGGCGCCAGATACAACGCGTTCGGTTCATGCCCCCCCTGTTTCAGTTCTTCTTCCAGCGCGACAAAGAACGCTTTTTTCATCTCACTGGAGATATTGACCTTCCCCACGCCGAAGCGGATCGCTTCCGCCACTTCACTGTCTTTGTTGCCGGATCCGCCATGCAGCACCAAAGGAATCGTCACCACCTGCCGTATCTGCTGCAAGCGCTCAATATCCAATTTTGGCTGTTTTCCCTTGGGATAGAGGCCGTGGGACGTTCCGATCGCGACGGCCAGCGTATCGACGCCGGTTTCCTCCACGAAGGTTTTCGCTTGTTGCGGATCGGTATACAAGATCTCACTGCTGCCGCCTTCCGCGCTGCCTTCGGCAACGCCAATGGTTCCTAATTCCGCTTCTACCGAAATATTCACCGTATGCGCTAATTCAACGATTTTTTTAGTCAGCCGAATATTTTCTTCAAAAGGATGGGCAGAGGCATCAATCATCACTGAGGTAAATCCGGCATAAATCGCCTGCATCACCTCTTGCAGATTGCGTCCGTGATCCAGGTGGATAACCACGGGTACGGCGGCTTTTGTCGCCAGCGCTCTCAGGTAAATAATAAAATCGCTGCCGGTGAAACTCATTTCATCCGGATGAATTTCCAAAATAACGGGCGACGCATGTTTTTCCGCTGTTTCAATTACCGCACGCGCAAACTCGGCGCTGGCGATATTGAACGCACCGACACCGAACTGATGTTGCCGGGCGACGAGGAGCAGGTCTTTCATATTGTAAAGCATAAGAATTATCCCTCATGGGCAGGTTGATGAACGTCTTTTTTGATAAAGAACAGGATCAGCGCGGTTAATAGAGTCCCGGCTGCGATAGCGAACAGATAGGCCAAAACGTTGGTGATTACGTTGGGAATGAACATAACGAACACGCCGCCGTGGGGGGCGCGTGAGGCGCAGCCCAATACCATGGACAACGCGCCGGCCAGACCGGACCCACAGACGATGGCCGGGATCACTCGCAGCGGATCGGCGACAGCGTAAGGAATGGCGCCTTCGGTAATGAACGACAGACCGAGGACATAGGTGACTTTGCCGGTCTCAACTTCCTGATGGGTAAACTTCCTTTTGAACAGGGTCGTCGCCAGCGCGATACCTAACGGAGGCACCATCCCCGCGGCCATACAGGCGGCGATAGGGCCGTAGATACCCGAAGACATCAAGCCGATGGCAAACATGCAGACGGTTTTATTCAACGGACCGCCCATATCGAACGCCACCATCATGCCGAATAGCAAACCGAGTATCGCC
The DNA here is from genome assembly GCF_040240335.1 of Brenneria sp. L4-2C. NCBI lineage: Bacteria > Pseudomonadati > Pseudomonadota > Gammaproteobacteria > Enterobacterales > Pectobacteriaceae > Brenneria > Brenneria sp. L4-2C. The sequence goes on from NZ_JBEIAC010000002.1 coordinate 333,233, forward strand.
GAGTTGGTATGGCCCAGCGAATTGAGGAAATCGGTCAATAAGCCCAGCAACATTTTGATCGGTTCGCCAATCAACAGCGCCATCAACGCACCGGTAATGAACACGCTCAGCAGCGGAACAATAAGGATGGGCTTCAGACTAGAGACCGACTTCGGCAGCTTGATGTAGTTATTGATCAACAAGGTCGCGTAGCCTGCCAGGAATCCGGCCAGCAGCGCCCCCAGAAACCCGGAGCCGGTATGAATCGCCATCATGCCGCCGACAGCGCCCGCCACAATCCCCAGCTTTCCGCTAATCGATTGGCTGATGCCCAGCGACAGTACCGGAAGCATCAAGGCGAAAGCCGAGCCGCCGCCGATGTCGGCAAGCATCTTGGCGATAGGATTAAAACTGGGATCGCCGGGCGTCGCAGCATGGATGCCAAAAGCGAAACTCAGCGCAATCAATATTCCCCCCGCCACAACAAAGGGGATCATATAGTTGACGCCGGTAATCAGATGAACGTAAATCTCGGCGATCGCTGAACGTTTTTCAGCACTTGACGCGCCATCCGTCAGCGTGCGGTCTTCCTTATCCGCAGAGACGAAATGCGGCACCAGCTCGCCGCTGGCGATAGCCTTAAGCAAACCTTCTGCATCCTTAGCGGCGCGAGTAACCGAAACTTCAATCACCTTCTTATTAATAAAGCGTGAGAGTTCAATTTTTTTATCTGCCGCGATCAATACGATATCGGCATTTTTTATATCTTCGTCAGTAAGAATATAATCACTTTCAACGGCGCCCTGTGTTTCCACCAATAAAGGAATGTCCAGTTTTTTCGCCGATTTTTTCAGATTAGCTTCAGCCAGATAAGTATGAGCCACGCCAGTAGGACAAGCGGTTATCGCAATAATGTTCATATGCATTCTCCAATGACAGGAAATACAACATTTTTATAATTATTGACTTTCAGATGTTGACAATAACAATTGATACATTTCGCTACGTGTTTTTAAATTAAGCAAATCATCAACGACGGAATCATCCCCCAGGGCAATGGATATTTTAGCCAGAATTTTAATATGCCGGGAGTCGCTGTCGGTATCTTTAACGGCAAACAAAATCACCAATTTTACCCTTGTGCCGTCGATAGTTTCCCAGGAAATATCGTCTTTAACCCGGCCGATTGCAATTCTGGTTTTAAGAACCGCTGTCGATTTCCCGTGCGGAATGGCGATATGATTTTCAAAACCTGTCGACCCCATCTCTTCACGCAAATAGACATCGCGTAAAAAAACCTCTTTATTCGCCAGCGCCCCGCTGGCATAAAGCACCTCGGTCAACTCATCAATAATTTGCTCTTTTGTTTTTGCCTGAGAATCTAAAACAATACACTCTTGTTGAAGGACATCATTAATAGAGATATTCATAGCCATCGTCTCTTCCCTATTTAACTATTTCATATAATTAGATACCAGGCACTCTGTCACTCGGGTAATATCTTTGGCGGAAAACAGCGCCGAAACATATACCACCGGTTTTTCAACCGGTTCAAGCTTCACCGTTGAAATAATAATATCAACATCCTGGCGTTTGATGTATTCTGCAATTTCTTTTCCGGGAACAATATCCACGACCTCCCAGTCCGGAAATGCCCGAATGACTCGGCCATATAATAACTGGGAGGTACCCAGACCGCTGGAGCAAACCAGAAGCACTCGATTTTTTTTGATATTACTCTCTATCGCCGCCTGAATATGCACGGTCAAGTAGCCGATTTCATCATCATTGATTTCGCCAAAACCATATTCATGCGTCATAACGGCCATAGAAGATTTCACGGCTAAAAAAATGCTGCCCAGTTCATTCTTGATATCATGCAGCAACGGATTCTTAATCCTGATACGATACTCCAGGCGATTAAGCATCGGTTTTACATGCGATAGCAGCGACTCCAGCAGATGCGTGTCCATCGTGATATCGACTTTTATCCTGGCGGATACCTTATCGATAAGCATCTTCGTAAACGCAGAGGCTCGCTGAGAATCATTGCTTTGCATTTTTACAAGTGAATCAATACCTGTTTTACCTGAGGACACCAGATATTGATAAATATATTGTAATTCAACCGTTCCCAATTTGACCTGATAATAATATTCAATCCGTTCTACCGCCGCACGCGAGATTTGATAGATACGGCTTTCCATCGCGCTAAAATCCGAATTAGCGTCAAGGTAAGTTTGTTCCCTGGTATTGATTCTATGTATAAGCACTAAAACATGCGTAAACAAATTAATATAATAAGGATCGCCAATGCTATAAGTTAGTTGTTTTTCTATATAGCTAATCAAACCAACCGTAAATAATACATGCTGCTCGCCAAATCTTTCCGAAAGTTCAAGTATGATGGAATCATCAATACGGCTTTCCATCAAATTCTGCTGGCGATAAATCGATTTTAACACTAACGCCTTCATGGCCACGCGAATATCCTGATCGCTACCCTCGATACGCGTACCAGAGAGATCTTTGGTTAACGTTAATGAAAAATCACTTAGCCATAGCTCAATTTTCTTTAAATCATTCACAATCGATGCCCGGCTGATAAAATATTTTTTCGCTAATTCACTGACAGATGTCGAACGTGGCGAATTCATCAGCAACTCAGACGCTATTTTTAACAAACGCACATTATTGTTAAAAGAATCAATTTCGTTAATGAATATCTTCCCTGAAGCGATTTCGGCATTGGCATCGCTGAATTTCGTTTTTACGCCGCTGCCACGCTTACTGACAATACGAATTCCGTCAGCAGAAAGCTTGTCGTTAATATCTTCAATATCGCGCCGTAATGTTCTTTTTGAGATAGCGATCTGGTTTGATATGCTCTCTAAACTTACATAAACATTATGGGTAAACAGGCAGCGCATTATTTTCAATTGTCTCTCTGTTAGAATATTTTTCATTCGCGTTCTCCAAACGTAACATCTGGCCTCCCGCTCATAACATCTAATATAGGCAATGATTTCTTTGGTTGTAAATATTAAATAGTGGCCACAATGGCCCACCGTCATTGACCACTCAAAAACCATTGCGAAATAAAAACAGAGAAAACTTGCACTGACTCACAATTTAATTAAATAGAATTAAGACTACGTCACAAAAAACAACAAGCATCTGCAATATTCAAGGTGAAAAAGAAGGCGTGCGGCGAATAAACGTTTTTTAACGATCGCGTTAAACTGATGATTGGCTGATAAAAAGGAAGAACAGGACATAAGCCAGGCAGGCCGGATATGCAGTAATCCTATAGTCTTGGCGCCGTTGATACGACAAAAACTCAGACGATGAACATGCGACGAGGAATTATGTAACAACCAGTCTGCGATAGTACCCCATCACAGACTGGTGAGGAGAATGGCTTGCCGATCGATGATTATTTTGCCTGCTCCAGAGCCTGCTTCACGGCGTTAATCACCCCGTTACTTGACAGGGTGGCGCCCGTTACCGCATCCACCTGGTCAGGATCCTGAGTTTCAATCAACTCTGGCACCACGTTATCAATGACGCCCATCATCAGTGCTTCGGTATCTTCATGTTTGACGACTTCGGCGTTGGTGATTTTCCCTCCTTCAACCGTCACAGAAACTTCAACTTCCCCTTCTTTGCCTGCGGCTTTGCCGGTATAAGTACCATCTTTATACTCGGCGGCAGCGGCAAAAGAGAACGAAAGAGCCAATGTGGCCAACACGGCCGGAATGAATTTTTTCATAACTTTCCCATAAGTTAATTACACATAAAAACGCCCATCAAAAATCCACCACAAGTAGTGAACCTGTCACCAGGACCAATATAACCACTCAACCATCCTGGACAATGAGCCAGGATGGTTTTTGAGATCAATGCCGCTGATTATTTACCGGCTTTTATCTCTTTTACCGCTTCATCGGCGCCGATGCGGCCATAGGTGACGATATCCGCCAGCGAGTTGCCGCCTAAACGGTTGGCGCCATGCACCCCGCCGGCCGCTTCCCCGGCGGCAAACAGGTTCGGTATCACCTTGCCGTTCACATCCAGCACCTGCGCTTTGTTGTTAATCGCAATCCCGCCCATGGTGTGGTGAATGCCGGGGGTGATTTCAATGGCGTAATACTTGCCGCTATCCAGAGCCAGCTTCATGCTTTCACGGCCGAACTCATCATCTTTGGCGGCTTTGGCATAGTTGCTATAGGCGCTGACGGTCTGCGCCAATTGCTTGCCGTCGACGTTGATGGCTTTGGCCAGTTCCTCTACCGTATTGCCTTCGGCAACCAGTTTTTGCTTGAAGTAAGACTGGGTCGCCTGATTCTGCTTAACCAGATCGTCATTAAAAATCAGATAGGCATGCGCGCCGGGTTGTTTGAGGATACTCTGCGACACCACATCGCGGGTCAGCAGTTCGTTCACAAAACGTTTGCCGCTTTCATTCACCATAATGGCGCCGTCGCCGCGTACCGCCTCCGTAATCAAGATCCCTTTACCGGGAACGGTTGAAGGGTGAATCTGGATATATTCCATATCCACCAGTTTGGCATTCAGCTTGGTGGCCATCTTGATGCCGTCGCCCTGGCTGCCAGGCGCGTTGGTGGTTTTAAAGCCGACCAGTTTGGGATCGTACTGTTTGATCATGTCGAAGTTAGCCCCAAAGCCGCCTGACGTGATCATCACTTTCTTGGCGTCAATGGTGAATTCTTTCCCATCCTTGCCTTTGGCTTTCACGCCGGTGACTTCACCCTTGTCGTTCTGGACGATATCGGTCGCTGAGGTATGGGTGCGCAAATCGATGTCCAGCGCCTTGACCTTTTTGAGCAATGCGGTGGCAATAAAGCTGCCCGCAGGCACCCCGCCGGCGGGGCGGTGGGTACGGTCGACGCTAGCGCCGCCGGTTCGCGTCAGGTCAGCCAGATCGGCGCCGTTCTCTTTCAGGAAGATAACCGAGTCTTTGGCATGTTCCGTCAACGTTTTCACCACTTCCGGATTATTAAGATTTCGTCCTCCTTTCATGGTGTCTTCATAGAAGAGTTCCGGGCTATCCTTGATACCTCTGGATTTTTGCAGTTCCGTGCCGGCGGCATTCAATCCGGCCTCCGCCCGAGCGGTATTCCCGCCGGCAAAAGGCATTTTCTCCAGCAATATCACTTTTGCGCCCTGATTATGCGCTTCAATGGCGGCCGACATACCAGCCCCACCCGCGCCTATAATAACCAAATCAGTCGTTTCACTGTGAACTGCTGAGGATAAGACCAACGCCAGCGCGCTCAATAGCAGGACTTTTTTCTTCATAATATGAACCTATATTTGTTATTTCCAGGAAGGGATTCCCTATCGGAACAAGTCTGATTATCTGTTTACCGCAGAACATACCGCAGAGGTTCCTTATGCTATGCGGCAACCGATTTTCGTTGACGAAAAGCAGGCTTATCCCTAAGGAATTCCAAACGACGATTTCTATTTACGATTCACTCTTTATCAGCCACGGTTTGATGCAGACAGAAAATTAATCATTCCGTTAACATGCACCTACGGGGTTGATTTAAATCCTACTCTGATTTTTATGCAAAAATTTTAACTCGATCATATATTTAGAAATTTTTTTAATTATAAATCGGCATGATTTTATCCATCGAATGAAAAACGGCGGACAATTTCTCCGACAAGCTACCCTGCCGGGCGAATAGGGAAATAAACACGCGTTCCGAACGCGCTGAAATAGCGGCGGATAATCTGAATTTAACAACGAAATAACATAAAAAACACAGGATGGACATATTCACGGCAAAGGCGACGCAAGATGCAGGAATGGGGAAAACGGACATACCTGCATCTGAAAGATAAAGCGTAAAATCCCGCGCTTAAAAACCCAGCAATTGGCGATAGGAATGGGTTTCAATATTATCCATTAACAACCCGAGGCGAATCGCACATTCGATGCATTGTTCTCTCAGCGGACTCAATTGCGCTTCATCATCCGTCATGACGGATATTTCAACAAAGTGACCGAGGGATTCGATATAATCCAGCGTAATATGGAAAATATCCAGGAAATAGACGCTGCGCGTTTTACCGACTTCATGAATCGCTTTATATCCCAGCGTTTGCAGCATGCTGTCGGCCTTCTCGAACGATTCAATGTTTACCGCCTCACAACGCTCCGCGCCGGGTCCTTTGACGATCCAAAGCTTAATGCCTGACGGCTCCATACGCCGCAACACCATACTGATATTTTGTTTTTGCAGTCCATCGTTCGCATCGTCGTAATAAACATCATGTTCTTTATTTTCGAAAATAAAGGCCTCGGGATGGTGGCCGAAAAGCGTATCGCGAAATATTGCGATATCCTGGATACGAAATTTGAGTTCAACTTCATATTTCCCTGTGAAATGTTCAACCATGCTCTTTTCTCCTTACAGGACTATCTGTAAGCACTATGGGACGCTCAGCTCAACATAGCAACACGCTTTGTCCGAAAGATGTCGACACGTAAAATCGTGACCCGCACCCGCCGCCTGCACACCCAGTCGTCCCATGACGAACCTCGCCGGCGACATCGATAGCCATCCGCTCAAATCAGCGCGGGATGAGGTGCGTCGTCACGCCTGAACGGTGCGACACTGCCTTTCTGCCTGTCGCGCATCATACCGGCGTAATAATAACCGAGACGGAAAAATCAGCCAAACACCCGTTAGCTTAGCGCTATCCTTTTGTTAATTCAGTGTTATTGGTAAAAAAGCAGGAAAATGCGCCGCGATCAGCAGGCGGCGTCAGACATTTATCAACGCGAAGAAATGCATAACAAGGGAACACGCAATACCGACGATAAATATCGATGACCGACAACCGGCGGCGCTCTATTTAATAACGTTATCTCCTGGGAATGAAAACATCACCGTTACCGGATAATTCCATAGGTATTTATTATATCACCCTGCAATCAGGTTAAATTAATTTAATCACACAGGTAAAAGTAAATCCGAGTACTATTTTCGCCCCCCTGAAAATGGCATAAAACACGAATCTCTCAGTAATATAAGTTGATGCTATGATTAATGGCGAAATCGGTTGCGTATTTTGGACGATGTTATCGGATTTTAGGATATTAAAAGAATGACCGGCTGATAGAATCGAATTGTCATCCAAATAGGCAGGGGAAAATTAAATGATGAAATGGTTAAGATGGTCAGTCATTGTCTCGTTATTAGCCGGCATGCTGGTTGCCTGCGGAGACGAAAATTCTGATAAAAACGCAACGACGGGGTCGAATAAACTGGTGGTCTATACGCCCAACAGCGAGTCAATGATTAATGCGCTGGTGCCGTTATTTGAAAAACAAACCGGTATTACGGTCGAACTGGTTTCAGCCGGCAGCGGCGAACTGGTGAAACGTATCCGTTCAGAGAAGGGCAAAGCCTATGCGGATGTGATGTTCGGCGGCGCTTTTGAACTGTTCACCGCCAATGCCGACCTGTTCGAAAAATATGTCTCGCCCAACGATCAATATCTGTTCGAAGGCCATCGCAACACCAGCGGCATTATGACCGCTTATGTCTCTGACGGCAGCGTCATGCTGGTGAATACCAATCTGGCCGGCGATATCAAAATCAACAGTTATCAGGATCTGCTCAACCCGCAACTTAAAGGTAAAATTGCGATGGCGGACCCCACCAACTCCAGTTCCGCTTTCCATCAGTTGACCAACATGCTGAAAGCCAAAGGAAACGATTATACCTCCGATGCCGGTTGGAACTATGTGGGCGGCTTGATCAAAAATCTGGACGGTAAAATCGCCGGCAGTTCCAGCAAAGCGCATAAAAGCGTGGCCGACGGCGAATATATCGTCGCGCTGACCTATGAAGATCCGGCGGTCAGCTACGTGAAGGACGGCGCGCCGGTGCGCGTGGTTTATCCGACTGAGGGCGCGGTCTTTCTGGATGGCGTGGCGGGGATCGTCAAAGGCGCCCGGCATGAGGAGAACGCCAGGAAATTTATCGATTTCATTATCTCCAAAGAAGCCCAGGAAGCGCTTGGCTCGCAGACAACCAACCGACCGCTGCGCGCCGATGTACAGCCCGGCAAATATATGACGCCGATGACGCAAATTAAAACCATTGAAGAAGATATCTCTTATGTCAGCGAACATAAGAAAGAGATTATCGAAAAATATACCGAACTGTTCACCAGTATTACCCGGTAGTCAGACATTATTAATGAAATAACCCGACTCGCCGGCTGGGAATAAACGCGCCGGCAAGTCGGGAATATTCTCCGACATTTAAATATACGATAAATATATTCAGGTTGCAGCAATTCGGCCAGGGTGCGTGCGGCCTGAAATATGACGCGTATAATCTGTAAAGCGGGTATTTATATGAGCGTTGCAATTTCTTTTCGTAATATCGTCAAAAAATATGGCGACACCACGATCATTCCAAAATTATCTCTCAACATTCAAGAAGGCGAATTCTTTACCTTATTAGGGCCGTCGGGCTGCGGCAAAACCACCCTGCTGCGTATGATTGCCGGATTTAACAGTATTGAAGAGGGTCAGTTGGCGTTTAATGAACGCGTCATGAATCAGGTCGCGCCGGGCAAACGTAATATCGGCATGGTATTCCAGAATTACGCGATATTTCCCCATCTGAATGTGGCGCAAAATGTGGAGTTCGGCTTGCGCAACCGCCCCGTCGATAAAGCGGAAAGAGAGCGGCGGGTGCAGGAAATATTGGAGGTCGTGCAAATCGAATCCTTCAGAGATCGCATGCCGAAAAACCTATCCGGCGGACAACAACAGCGTGTGGCGCTGGCGCGCGCCATCGTTATTCGCCCGGACGTGCTGTTGATGGATGAACCCTTATCCAATCTGGATGCGCAGCTGCGCGTTGATATGCGCAACGCCATCAAGGCCATCCAGCATGAAGTGGGGATCACCACGGTCTACGTCACCCACGATCAGGAAGAGGCGATGGCGGTGTCCGATCGCATCGCGGTCATGAAATCCGGCGTGATTCAACAGGTGGGTTCGCCGCGTGAGATTTACCGGCGTCCGGCGAACCTGTTCGTCGCCACCTTTATCGGCCGCACCAATATTGTCGAGGCGAAACTGAACGTCGGGGAAAATGGCGGCGCGCTGCTGCGCATCGGCGATTACGCCGAGCCCATTGCCGCGCTGCGCCTGGACATACCGCCGGACCGCAGCGTCGAGGTCAAACTGTCCGTACGCCCGGAAGAGTTTATCTTCTCTACGGATGAAAGCGGATTAAGCGGCACGGTGGTAAGCGCTATTTTTCTTGGCTTGAATACCCATCTGAATATCGCGCTGGAAAACGGCCAACAGGTCGAGATTATTCAACAGTCCGGCGGCAAAGGCGATATGGCGCCGGGAGAAAAGGTGCGTCTGAAAGTGAATACCGCGGCGATCAACATCTACGACGCCGCCGGTGAAGTGAATTACACCGGGGAAACACGCTTATGAATGCGAATACGCCGCGCCGGGATATCTGGACCTATATCACTCTGTTTATTTTTCTCGGCTATATTATTTTCCTTGCCCTGCCGCTGTTTACCATTCTGGTCAAAAGTTTTTTCGACAGCGGCAGCGGTGAATTCTCGCTGGCCTATTTCAGCAAATTCTTCGGCAAAGCCTATTATATGAACGCCGTGTGGAACAGCCTGAAGGTGACGGTCTGCGTCACGCTGCTGTCTGTACTGGTGGCCGGCCCGCTGGCCTGGATCATGTCCACGATTAACATCAAAGGCCGCGGCGCGATTCAGGTTCTGATTTTAATCTCATCCATGTCCGCGCCCTTTATCGGCGCCTATGCGTGGATCCTGCTGCTGGGCAGAAGCGGCGTCGTTACCCGCTTCTTTCAGCAACATCTGGGCGTCGAGCTGCCGGATATTTACGGCTTTTCCGGCATTTTGCTGGTGCTCACCCTGCAACTATCGCCGTTGATATTCATGTATGTCGCGGGGGCGCTGAAGAACGTCGACCATTCTCTGCTGGAAGCGGCGGAAAGCATGAACTGCACGGGCCTGCGTAAAATGTGGATCGTCCTGATGCCGCTGATCACGCCGACCCTGCTGGCGGGCGGTCTGCTGGTGTTTATGCGCGCGTTTGCCGATTTCGGCACGCCGATGCTGATTGGTGAAGGTTACCGCACCGTGCCGGTTTTGATCTTTAATGAGTTTATCAGCGAAGTCGGCGGCGACGACGGCTTTGCCGCGGCCATCAGCGTCGTGGTGGTGCTGTTCACCATGGCGGTATTTCTGTTGCAGAAATATATCGCCAACCGCAAATCGTATAGCATGAGCGCGCTGAACCCCATCGTGCCGGAGGATAAACGCGGATTGGGCAATATCGCCGCGCATCTCTATGTTTATTTGTTTACGGCGGTGGCGATGATGCCGCAGCTCTATGTCGCCTATACCTCGTTTCTGAAAACCTCAGGCAAGATTTTTGTCGACGGCTATTCGCTGGACAGCTACCGCCTTGCCTTCACCCGGGTGGGCGACGCGATCGCCAATACGTTTTTACTGGCGATCGTGACCATCATCCTGATTACGTTCATCGCCGTGCTGATCGCCTATGCCACGGTAAAACGCAAAGGTATGGTGGCGAACCTGCTGGATACCTTCACCATGATGCCCTACATCGTACCGGGCTCTATTTTGGGTATCGCCCTGCTGTCGACGTTTAATCAGCCCCCGCTGTTGCTCAGCGGCACGGCCGCCATCATGATCGCGGCATTCGTCATTCGGCGCCTGCCGTATACCATCCGCTCCAGCGCGGCCGTTCTGCATCAGGTCAATGACAGCATAGAGGAAGCGGCCATCAGTCTTGGCGCCTCCCCCATGAAGACCTTCTTTCGCATTACGGTGCCGATGATGATGTCGGGGGTGATTGCCGGCGCCATATTAAGCTGGATCAGCATCATTACCGAGTTAAGCACCTCGATTATTCTCTATACCGGCCAGACGAAAACCATGACGGTGGCGATCTACACTGAAGTGGTTAGAGGCAATTACGGGGTGGCGGCGGCGCTATCGACGCTGCTGACGGTGACCACGGTCATATCGCTGCTGATCTTCTTCAGGCTAACGGGCAAAAAAGAGATCACGCTGTAGGCAGCCAGTCCGGCCGGCGCGGCGTGCCGGCCGGCCGGACTGCCTCCGTATCATGGTGTACAATGACGAACGGCATGCAGGAGACGAAACAGTGGCGATATCCCCCAAGCATAATTTCAAAGATTCGATCCGACGGATGTTTCTACTGTATGCTTTTGTTCCTATCTTACTGTTGTTTATCCTGTTTTTGGCTTTCACCGTTGTGAATGCGCGCTTTACGTTAAGCCAGCAGACACGGGAAGCCGCCCGTTCGATCCGCGCCGCGCTTGACGACACATACCGGGCCTATGAATGGGAGATGACGCGGATGAGCGCCCTTCCCGAAGTGATCGAATTTACCCGTTCCCGGCGCGACGGCCCGCGCGTATTCGAGCAGTTCTACAATTTCAACAATCGCCAGACCATCAGGAGCGTCATGCATCTGTTGAACGCCCAGGGCGATATTCTCGCCTCCTCCGCCAATCTCAGCCCTGAATCGGCGGACAATGCGCTGAAAGCCATTGCGCAACGCATGGACAGAAACGGGCAATCGACGCTGACCGAGACCAACCATATTCGCTTTTCTCATGACCGCTACACCGTATATACCTTCGCCCACGACATCCGTGAGAATGGGCAGGTCATCGGTTATTTGCTCTACCAGTTGTACGAGGCGGATATGCAGAAACAGATTTTTGTCCGCAATAATGAAATCGCAATCGTCGCCGATCGGCATAACACCATTATCGCCACCACCAATAACATCGTGCGCGGGCCGCTCAACAAGCTGACGCTGGAGCGGGAAAACGGCGATATCGTCATCGATAACGGACGCTATCGCAGCAGCGAGGCGGTTGTCCCGGCGGCGAACTGGCATATTTATACGCTGAATGCCATCCAGTTGATGAACTCCACCTACCTGTCGCTGATCGTATTTTTCATCGTCGCCAGCCTGCTGCTGCTGTTGCTGATTCAATTTCTGGCGCGGGCGATTGCGGCGCGCCACACCCAGGCTATCGATAAACTGATTTATGCGGTCGGCGAATTACAGGCCGGCAATATGCACTCTTATGTTCATCTCGATACCGGCGATGAATTTGAACTGCTGGCCGACCAGTACAACGCCATGCTCACCCGGCTCAATGACTTGCTGACGCGCAACGAGGAGCTGTCCAGACTGCGCCGAATGACGGAGGTGAAACATCTTCAGTCTCAGTTTCATCCGCACTTTATCTTCAACGTACTGGAAATGCTGCGTTATGCCATCGTCATCGATCGCGATCTGGCGCAGCAAATGGTGTTGCTGATGTCCAGGCTGTTGCGCTACAGCATCAGTACGGAAAGCGACACGGTGATCCTGAAAGACGATCTGAATTACGTTGAGGACTACTTAAAGCTGCAACATATGCGTTTCCGCGATCGCCTGGGCTACGCGATCGACGTCAATAAAGAGGCGATGAATGCCCGCGTGCCGCGGCTGATGTTACAGGCGGTCATCGAGAATTCGATTAAATACGGCTACCAGCAAAAAGAGACGCTTTATATCGCCGTTAACGGTTACAGGGTGGGAACGGATGTGCTGATTGAAGTCACGGACAATGGCGGCGGCATGAGTGAAGAGCGGCTGCGCGCCGTGCGACACATCCTGTCGGAAGCGAATAATCAGACCCCGCATATCGGCCTGCACAATCTGCACCGCCGCCTGACGCTAATCTACGGCGATCGTTACGGCCTTGCCATCAGCAGCCGCGCCGGCGAAAGTACGACCGTCAGAATCACCATTCCCTGTGAAAAGGAGAGCGCGCATGTTTAAAGTGCTGCTGATTGAAGACGAGGAAATCATTCGCAAGGGTCTTCGCTATACCTTCGACTGGCTGGCGGCAGACTGTATCGTGGTGGGCGAAGCGGAAAACGGCGAGTCCGGTCTGCATTATATTCGCACGCTGAAACCGGATATCGTGGTGGTGGATATCAATATGCCGCTGATGAACGGCATTTCGATGATCGAACATAGCGAACGGGACGCCGCCATTTGCAGCTATATTATTCTGTCCGGCTATGACGAGTTCGGTCTGGCGAAACAGGCTATCCGCCTCGGGGTCACGGAATATTTGCTCAAACCGCTCGATCAGGAACAGCTCGCCGACGCGCTGGAACGGGCGAAACGGCAGGTTGAAATCAAGCAGCGTTATGCCGCCATGCTGGACGCCGCGTCGTCCGGCGATGAAGATATCCAGACTTCATTAATGAAACTGCCGCATCACACCTCGCATTATGTGGCGAAGGCGATTGAATATATCCAGGAAAACTACGCGGCAAAAATCTCCATTAACGATCTGGTGACGCGGCTTAGCATCAGCGCGGCCTACCTGAACCGTAAATTCAAAAGCGAAACCACCTATACGTTCAATGATTTTCTGAACCGCTACCGCATCGGCCGGGCGATGGATTTACTGAAACGCGGCGATCGTAAAATCTACCTTATCGCTTCCGACGTCGGTTTTAAGGATTACAAATATTTTATCGCCATCTTCAGAAAATATGCGGACTGCACCCCCGGCCAATATCAGGAACGGTTTGGATCGCGGCACGTCAATTAAGCGCAGCGCCTTATTTGTCGTCAGGCGCCGTCGCCAGAATACGCACGTTTTCAAAACCATGATGATGCATAAATTCTCGCAAAATCAGCAATCTGGCGGAGAACGCGTTGTCCAGCGGTATCTCTTCCCAGGAGGCGGGACTGCCCAGCATCACCCGCTCCAGCCGTTTGAAGGTTTGCTCCATATTATCCAGCGGCAATAGCCAGCCGTCGGGGCCTTCCTGCCCGCCGGAAAGCCGGGCGATAACCGCCAGTTCCGGATCGCAGGAAAACAGCGACGAGTCTGGCGGCAGATCGTGACGAATCGCCATCACCTCATCTTCGACGGTCATAATCGCCAGCTCCATTTCATCCGGCGTGGGCGGAAGATGTTTAAAAAAGGCTTCCGCCGTTTTTTTACTGCCCAGCTTCAGACGCAGAATAACGTCCGGCGCCGCCCCGGCGCCGCAGACGGCCGTCGTTTGCCGGTCGTCGATGGACAGCAGCGTCACTGGCGCAGTCTGCCCGCTATGCCGTCTTGCTTGTGCATATTGTTGATGCAGCTCGGTATCGATATCCATCATTACTCTCCTTATCACGCAGACTGACAAAAGCGGGCGATGCCGGCGATATCCGCCGGCGTCGTGCGGCAGCAACCGCCGATCAATTTCGCGCCGGCCGCCCGCCACTGCGCTAAATGCGCCGTCAGGGAACAGGCTTCGTCCGCGTGACGCTCCCAGGTTTTGCTGACCGCATCATAGTGCTCGCCCGAATTCGGATACACCACCAGCGGCAGCGAGGTATTGGCGGATAGCTGCGTTAACGCTGCGGTTACGCTGTCCAGCGCAATGCAGTTGATGCCGACGGCGACAACCTGCGGGCAGCGATTCAGCAATAACAGCACATCCGGCAACGGGGTGCCGTCGCTCAGGTGGTGACTGTCGCGCAGCGTAAAGGAGAACCAGGCCGACGCCTGGGGAAATTCCGCCAGCAAATCGACCAGCGCCTTGATTTCAGCGAACGACGGCAGCGTTTCACAGGCAAGAATGTCCACGCCGGCGTCAAGCAGCGCCGCGATGCGCGGGCGGTGAAAAGCCATCATCTCCGCCGGCGGCAACGCGTAGTCGCCGCGATACTCCGAGCCGTCCGCCAGATAAGCGCCGTACGGCCCGACCGATCCGGCGATCAGCAACCTGCCGCTTTCAGGATGGTCGCGGCGATAGTCGTCGCGCGCCTGGGCCGCCAGCCGTACGCTTTTTTCAATCAGCGCCAGCGACTGCCGTTCGTCGAGTCCGCGGGCTTTAAACCCCTGCGGGGTCGCCTGATAGCTGGCCGTAATGGCGCACTGCGCTCCCGCGTTAAAATAGTCGAGATGAACCTGATAAATCAGCGCCGGATTTTCGATTAGCACCCTGGCCGACCACAGAGGATCGGTCAGATCGCAACCGCGCGCTTCCAGCTCCGTGGCTAATGCCCCATCCAGCACAATCGTCGGCGTCGTCGCCAGCATGTCGGCCACCGGATTACTACGCAACATCTTCCGCTCCCTTCGAGAATTCACGTTTCTGAATCAGTTTAGTGAAATAATAAGCGCCATAACATAAAGCGACAAAGGGTATTCCGCACCACAGCGCGATGCGCTGCTCAGGATCAAACGCCAGGCCGATACAGGCCAGCAAACAGAGGGCAAAACCGAGAATCGGCGTTACCGGAAACCACGGCGCGCGATATTGCAGATCCGCCAGCGGCAGACCGTCGCGCAGGTGACGACGACGAAAAGTATAGTGAGACGCGCAGATACTCAACCAGACCGCCACCACGGCAAAGCCGGAAATGGCGGACAGCGCCACATACACGGTATCGGGCGCCACTACGCTGGAGAACAGCGCCAGCAGTCCGCCGAGCATGCTGACCGAAATGGCGAACAGCGGGATGCCGCGACGCGTCAGGCGCGAAAAGCACGCCGGCAGCGTGCGTTCGTTCGACAACGACCACAGCATACGTCCTGAGGCATAGAGCCCGGAGTTGGCGGCGGAGAGGATCGCGGTAAGAATGACGAAGTTAAAAATATCCGCCGCATAAGGAATGCCGATTTTTTCAAACACCATCACAAACGGGCTTTTAATAATCCCCGCCTGATCCATCGGCAACATCGCCGCCAGCACCACCACGGTGCCAATAAAGAAAATCACCAGCCGCGCCACCGTGGTGCGGATAGCGATGGGAACGACTTTCTGCGGATTTTCCGTTTCGCCGGCGGCGATGCCGATCAATTCCGTCCCGGAAAACGCGAAGTTAACCGCCACCATGGTCATCAGTATCGGCAGGCCGCCGTGCGGGAACCAGCCCGATGCGGTGATGTTCTGGAAAAACGGCGCCGGCGATCCGTCTTTCAGCGGAATAAAGCCGAACATCGCGCCCGCGCCCAGAATGATAAACGCCAGAATGGTCACCACTTTGATCAGCGAAAACCAAAACTCGCCTTCAGCAAAGAAACGCGACGAGATGACGTTCAGCAGGAATATCAGCGTGCAGAACAGCAAACACCAGATCCAGACCGGCACGTGGGGAAACCAGTACTGCATGCAGAATCCGGCCGCGGTAAGGCTGGAGCCCAGCGCCACCGTCCAGGTCAGCCAGTACAGCCAGGCGACGGTATAGCCCGTGGCCGGGCCGAGGTATCGCGCGGCATAGACATGAAAAGCGCCGGTTTCCGGCATGGCGACGGACAACTCGCCCAGGCTCAGCATGACCAGATACACCACCAGCGCGCCGATCAGGTAGGCCATCAGCGTCCCCGCCGCCCCCGTGGTCGAAATGATGTAACCGGTATTGAAAAAAAGCCCGGTGCCGATAACGCCGCCAAGCGAAAGCATAACCAAATGACGCGCTTTCATCGTGCGCTTGAATTGCCCTGCCGGGCCGGCCTTGTGCTGTTCCATCATGCCCCTTGCATATACAGACGTCTAAACTTCCAGACAGATGGCGCGTTATACCGCTAAATAAGTCGGAAAGCAAAGGTAGTCCGGGGGCGACGGCGTCGATCAGCCACAATTTGCGCAACGGGGGAAAGCGGGTTAGTCCGGAAGGTTGCCGATCGCGCGCGCGATTTCAGCCGAGGTTTTCAGCGCGCGGATCTCGCTAAACAAGGCTGAGGCCTCGCGATACTCCTTGCGCAGATAGCCCAGCCACTGTTTGATGCGCGCGACGTGATACAGGCCGGTATCGCCCTGTTTTTCCAGTTGGACGTATTTTCGCAGCAGCCTCACCACCGCCGCCCACGGCATACGCGGTTCCTGGTATTTGATCACCCGGCTCAGGTTCGGCACGTTCAGCGCCCCGCGACCAATCATGATGGCGTCGCAGCCAGTGGCCGCCATACACGCCTGCGCGCTTTGCCAGTCCCAGATTTCGCCGTTGGCGATCACCGGAATGGTCAGCCGCCGACGAATCTCGCCGATGGCCTGCCAGTCAATGCACTCCGCTTTATAGCCCTCTTCTTTGGTGCGTCCGTGTACCGTCAATTCCGTCGCCCCCGCCTGCTGCGCCGCATCGGCGATCTCAAACCGGCGAGATGGCGAATCCCAGCCGAGACGCACTTTCACCGTTACCGGCAGATGCGACGGCACCGCGGCGCGCATCGCTTTGACGCCCTGATAAATCAGTTCGGGATCTTTGAGCAACGTCGCCCCGCCGCCGCTGCCGTTGACCAGTTTGGACGGGCAGCCGCAGTTTAAGTCAACGCCGTGGGAGCCCAACTCGACCGCCCGACAGGCGTTTTCCGCCAGCCAGTGCGGATATTGTCCCAGCAGTTGGACGCGCACCGGCGTGCCGGACGGCGTGCGGCTGGCATGGTGTAATTCCGGGCATAAACGATAGAAGGATTTGACCGGCAGGCAGCGATCGACCACCCGTAAAAATTCGGTGATGCACAGATCGTAATCATTAACATCGGTCAGCAGTTCCCGCACCAGAGAGTCGAGAACCCCTTCCATCGGAGCAAGCAGAACACGCATAACGTTACTCGGTTACCAACGGGCCAGTAAAAAGCAGGCAATGGTACTGTTCCTTGTCAGGAGCGCGCAACGGAAAAACATAGGTAGTTAACAAATAACATAATTAGGCTACGATATAAAACAGCCGCAAAATGCAAAAAACAAAGCAGGAAGGATGCGTTATGACCCACAATCTGGCCAGTCAGCTCAGCAAACGCTTTTACCGCTATCTCGCCGTGACCAGCCAAAGCGACGCCGCCTCTTCAACGCTGCCCAGCACGCCGGGACAACACGACATGGCGAAAATGCTGGCGGAAGAGCTGCATGAACTCGGTCTGAACAATATCGTTATCGATGGGCATGCCACCGTCACCGCGCTAAAACCGGGCAATTGCCCCGACGCGCCGCGCATCGGCTTCATTACGCACATCGATACCGTCGACGTCGGTTTGTCCGCGCATATTCATCCGCAAACCCTGCGTTTTACCGGCGCGGATATCTGCCTGAACCGCGAACAGGACATTTGGCTGCGCACGGCAGAACACCCGGAAATTATGCCTTATGTCGGGCAGGATATTATTTTCAGCGACGGCACCAGCGTACTCGGCGCCGATAACAAAGCCGCCGTCACGGTGGTCATGACCTTGCTGGAGAACCTCGCCGACGATACGCCGCATGGCGATATCGTCGTGGCATTCGTGCCGGATGAAGAGATCGGCCTGCGCGGCGCGAAAGCGCTGGATCTCAAACGCTTCGACGTGGATTTCGCCTACACCATCGACTGCTGTGAGCTGGGCGAAGTAGTGTATGAGAACTTCAATGCCGCCGCCGCCGAAATCCGTTTTACCGGCGTGACCGCGCACCCGATGTCGGCGAAAGGCGTGTTGGTCAACCCGCTGCTGATGGCGCACGATTTTATCAGCCATTTCGACCGTCGGCAGACGCCGGAGCACACCGACGGACGTCAGGGCTACGTCTGGTTCAACGATCTGACGGCGAACGCCAATGAGGCGAAGCTGAAGGCCTCCATTCGGGATTTCGATCTGGCCTCGTTTGAACAGCGCAAGCGGCAAATCGCCGAGGTGGCGACGACGATCGCCGAGCGGTATCCCACCGGCAAAGTCAGCTTTACCGTCAGCGATACCTACAGCAACATCAGTAATGCGATTACCGACGATCGCCGCGCCATCGATCTGCTGTTCGCCGCGCTGGATAAGCTGGCGATCCCGCCGAAAGTCACGCCGATGCGCGGCGGCACCGACGGCGCGGCGCTGTCCGCCAAAGGCTTGCTGACGCCGAATTTCTTTACCGGCGCGCACAATTTTCATTCGCGCTTTGAATTCCTGCCGATTCCCTCGTTTGTGAAATCGTACCAGGTCGCGCTGAATCTGTGTCTGCTGGCGGCCGGCGACGCCTCAGCGCAGCAGTGACCGACGCAGCGCCGAGGGCGTGATGCCGCGCTCGCTTTTGAAACGATGACTGAGGTGGCTGGCGGAACTGAAGCCGCACAGCAGCGCAATCTCGGTGATCGACAGCGCGCTGCGGCGCAGCATCTCCTCCGCCCGCGCCAACCGCCGCGTCAGGATATACTGGTGCGGCGCCATGCCCTCGCTCTGACGGAACATGCGGGCAAAGTGAAATTCGCTTAACCCGGCCTCCGCGGCCAGTTCAGCCAGCGTCAGCGGTTCGCCCAGCCGGTTTTCCATCATCTCTTTCACCCTGCGCTGCACCGCCGGCGCCAGACCGCCCCGCACCTCGGGCAGCGTCCATTGAAGCTGGGTATATTGTCTCAGGATATGCAGCATCAACAGCGTCGCCGCGCTGCTCAGCACCAGTTGGTTCGCCGGATCCGCCCAACTGTTGTTGAGTAAAAACTGTCGGTAAAGCGTAGTGATTTGCGGGTCGTCGCCAAAGATCCGCTCTTCGGTACGGATAACGGCCGGGCTGCGATCCCAGGTTTGTTCCGCCAGCCGGCGAAAATGACCGTCATCGCAGTAAAGGTGAACAAACGAAAGGTCGCCGCGAATGTCCCAGGTTGAGATGCAATCTTTCGGCATCAGGCAGAAGCGGTCGGGACCGCCGCCGTTGCGCCAGCCATTCGCCGTCTGGTGATAGCTCTCGTAACCATCGGCGACGTACAGGCTGATAGTGTGGTGATCGGTATTTTCCATAGTGACGCGATCGTGGCTGTTAGACCATGACGCCAGACGCACGCCGCAACCCAACTCAACGGTATCACGCAGTTTAGTTTTATGATGCTGTAGCGTGTCGAACACTTTATACCGGTGCATTCCCCTCTCCTTACCAATAAACCGCAAGATTATGTTATTGAGCGCAATACGCTGAAAGCCCATGCGGCGGCAAAACCGCATACTGGCAGGCATGAAGAACACCGGAGTCTGCCAATGAATATTTTACTCTACCTTTCCGTGGTGCTGATTTGGGGTACTACCTGGATCGCCATCAGCCTGCAACAGGGAAGCGTGGCCGCCGAAGTCTCCATTTTTTGGCGCTTTCTTCTCTCGTCGGCGATTTTACTGGCCTTTCTGACGCTGACGAAACGCCTGCGGCCGCTGTCGCGCCGGGGACACCTGCTGTGTATGCTTCAGGGGTTGTGCGTATTCGGCATTAACTTTGTTTGTTTTTATCACGCCATCGCCTGGATTTCGAGTGGATTAGAGTCGGTCATTTTTTCCATGGCGGTGTTATTTAATGCTTTCAACAGCCGGCTTTTCTTCGGTCAGCGCCTGACGCGCAACGTGATTTTCGCCGCGCCGCTGGGTTTGTTCGGCATTGCGGCGTTGTTCTGGCACGACCTGACGAATATGGATGCGCAGCCGCATTTGCTCCTGGGCGCCGGGCTCTGTCTGCTGGGTACCTACTGCTTCTCGCTGGGCAATATGATCAGCGCCCAGCATCAGCGGCAAGGGCGCGACGTGATGACCACCAACGGCTGGGGCATGTGCTACGGCGCGCTATGGATGGGGTTATTCAGCCTGATTCAGGGATATGATTTTTCACCGGAAATCACCACCCGCTACCTCGGCTCGCTATTCTATCTGGCGATCTTCGGTTCGGTCATCGCTTTCGGCGCTTACTTCAGCCTGGTAGGCCGCATCGGCGCCAGTCAGAGCGCCTATTCCACGCTGCTGTTTCCGCTGGTGGCGCTATCCATTTCCACGATCTATGAAGGCTATCAATGGCAGGTCAATGACGTGTTAGGCTTGCTGCTGATCCTGGCGGGCAACGCGGTGATGTTTTACCGCCCGCGCCGGCGGGTGGCGTCCGCCGCAGCGGTGAAATGAATGTTCATCCCGGATGAGAGTGACGCGTCGGTTCGCTCCCCTTTCTCTCTTGAGGTTGCAGTCTCATATACACAAAGCAGAGGGGCTGACGGGATTGGCCGTTACGCGGCGTAAAAAATTATGCTGAGGAGATAGCTGGCTTAGGATGCGGCGAAAGCTTGGCGCGTGCTACGCCGTAGCATGGAAATGGCGGCATTGCGGCGCACGAAACCGCCTCTGAGTCCGCAAAAAATATGACTAAGAGACAGCCCCTGCAAAGGGTTGGGGTGAGTCAATCACGACTATTGCGACGCCTGTCGCTACCCCCTCCCGGCCTCCCCCTTGTCAGGGGGAGGCGCGTTCTCCCTCCCCTGCGAAGGGGGAGGGTCGGGGTGGGGTCAATAATAAACTGACGACGCCTGCCACTACACCCTCCCGGCCTCCCCCTTGTCTGGGGGAGGCGCGTTCTCCCTCCCCTGCGAAGGGGGAGGGTCGGGGTGGGGTCAATAATAAACTGACAACGCCTGCCGCCCCCCCCCCCGCCCTCCCCCTTGTCAGGGGGAGGCGCGATACTCCCTCCCCTGCGAAGGGGAGGGTTGGGGTGGGGTCAGCTCCGCATTATTTCGCCGCGGGCTTGCTGCGGTTTTGCGGACGCGGCGCGCGGCGCTGCTGCCCTTCGCCGTTGCTCCACGGACCGGCGCTGTTGCCGCCGGAACGACGCGGCTGACGGGCGCCGTCGCTATTCTTGCGTTCGCCCTGAGCGCGCGCAGCGCCGGACTGACCGCGAGGTCCGCCGTTACGGGCGCCCCCGCCGCGATTACCCTGACGGCCGTTGACGATCGGCTCGGCCTTGATTGACGGATCCGGCTCATAGCCCGGTACGGCAATGCGCGGGATCTCGCGCTTCAGCAAACGTTCGATATCGCGCAACAGCTTGTGCTCATCCACGCAGACCAGCGATAACGCCTCTCCGGTGGATTCCGCGCGGCCTGTACGGCCGATACGGTGAACATAATCTTCCGGCACGTTCGGCAACTCATAGTTCACCACGTGCGGCAACTGGTCGATATCCAGACCGCGGGCGGCAATGTCGGTCGCCACCAGCACGCGGATGGTACCGTCTTTGAAATTCGCCAACGCGCGGGTACGCGCGCCCTGACTTTTGTTGCCATGGATGGCGGCGGCGCTGATGCCGTCTTTTTCCAACAGTTCGGCCAGGTGGTTGGCGCCGTGTTTGGTGCGGGTAAACACCAGCACCTGCCGCCAGTTATTTTCGCCGATCAGTTGGGATAACAACTCGCGTTTGCGGCGCTTATCGACAAAATGGACATGCTGCGTAACCAGTTCCGACGGCGTATTGCGGCGCACCACTTCGACCGACGCCGGGTTAGTCAGCAACTTGCTCGCCATGCTTTTGATTTCATCAGAGAAGGTGGCGGAGAACAGCAGGTTCTGACGTTTAGCCGGCAGCTTGGCCAACACGCGGCGGATATCGTGGATAAAGCCCATATCCAGCATGCGGTCGGCTTCATCCAGCACCAGGATTTCAATCTGCGACAGATCGACGGCGTTCTGATGTTCGAGATCGAGCAAACGGCCCGGCGTCGCCACCAGAATATCCACCCCGCCGCGCAGCTTCATCATCTGCGGGTTGATGCTGACGCCGCCGAACACCACCAGGGAACGCAGGCGCAAATATTTGCTGTAGGCCTGAACGTTTTCGCCAATCTGCGCTGCCAGCTCGCGGGTCGGCGTCAGGATCAGCGCCCGAACCGGACGTCGACCTTTCGGCGCCGGCGCGCTGCTCAGCAATTGCAACAGCGGTAAGGTGAAACCCGCCGTTTTACCGGTGCCGGTTTGCGCGCAGGCCATTAAATCACGACCGGCCAGCACAACAGGGATCGCCTGGCGCTGTACGGGCGTCGGTTCACGATAGCCCTGTTCTTCAACAGCACGCAGAATGTCGGCACTCAGGCCGAGAGAATCAAATGACATAATAGAGAACAACTCCAGATCCGCCCTGACCGGATAACATCCGGTGTAGTTTTCAGAGGGATAATAAGGCGGGTTTGCCGGGCCACCATCAACTCAACAATAACGACATAAGCACAACCACGATGAACGGACACAACTACAGTGCGTAACTGGCGCTGATTGTACCAGAGATTCTAAAGGTTAAAAAATTTTTATCTGTGCGTTGCTCAATTTGTTACTCAAACCGATATACGCGCATAAAAGTCATTTTTGTGATCAAGATCGATAAAAATACTCAAAACAGGCCTAAAGTTAATCATCTGATTAACTCGTTTTCCCAAGGCGGCTTATGCCTGATAAATCTCAGTCTTCCGGCCGCAGCGATCAAACGCGGCAGCAACTGATGCAAGCCGCGCTGGAAGTCTTTGGCGAATACGGGCCGCAGGCCGCGACGACCCGTGATATCGCCAATCGCGCCGGGCAGAATATCGCCGCCATCGCCTATCATTTTCAGTCCAAGGAAGGGTTGTACCTGGCGGTCGCCGGTTGGATGTCCGATTACGTGCGTCAGACTTACCGTCCGCTGGTGGCGGAAATCGAAGCCTTTATGCAACGCCCGCCGCAACAGCAGTCGGCGGAGCAGCTTATGGAGTATATCCGCCGCGGCATCCTGACTTTCAGCCGCCTGATGACCCGTTCGGAAACGCTGAATCTGAGCCGGATCGTGTCCCGCGAACAGCTATCGCCAACGGATGCTTATCCGATTATCCATCAGCAGGTTATCGATCCCATGCACCGGTTGCTGACGATGCTGATCGCCCGCTATACCGGGATGGACCAGCATCATCCCAAAGTCATCGTTCATACCCATGCGCTGATCGGCGAGGTGCTTTCCTTTCGCGTTGCCAGGGAAACCATCCTTCTGCGTGCGGGCTGGCAAGACATCGGCAACGAAGAAACGACGCTCATTCAGCAAGTCCTGATGGAACACCTTGACATTCTCCTTAACGGACTGCGGGTCCATCATGCCCGACAGATAAAGGAATAATGCGTGATGAATAAGAAAAAACTGGTTTTTACTCTGGTTATCATCGTCCTGATTGCGGCGGCGATTTATGGCATCGTCCAGTACCGCCAACAGCAGGAAAAACCCCTGACGCTGTACGGCAACGTCGATATTCGCTCGGTCAATCTGGCGTTCCGCGTCGGCGGACGACTGGACGCACTGAACGTGGATGAAGGCGACAGCATCCAGCCGGGCCAGCCGTTGGCCGGTCTGGATAGCGCGCCTTATCAAAACGCGCTGCGGCAGGCGCAGGCTAACGTCGCCAGCGCCAGAGCGCAGTTGAACTTGTTGCAGGAAGGGTATCGCCGCGAAGAGATCGAACAGGTGCGCGCCCAGTTGGCGCAAAGCGAGGCGGCTTATCGCTACGCGAACAGCTTCTATCAGCGCCAGTTGGGGCTGTGGGCCAAACGCACGATTTCCGCCGATACGCTGGAAGATGCCAAAACCACCCGTAATCAGGCGTTGGCGACCCTACAGGGCGCCAAAGATAAACTGAAACAGTATGAAAGCGGCAACCGTCCGCAGGAGATCGCCACCGCGCAGGCAACGCTGGCCCAGGCCGAAGCCGCACAGGCGCAGGCCGAACTGGATCTGAAGGATACCGAACTGGTCTCGCCGTCCGCCGGCGTTATTCTGACCCGGGCGGTGGAAGCCGGCAGTATGCTGAGCGCCGGCGGCACGGTCTTTACCCTGTCGTTGACCCGCCCCGTCTGGGTGCGCGCCTACGTCAGCGAAAAAGATTTGGGTCAGGCCGTGCCGGGCAGCCGCATTCTGGTGTATACCGACGGCAGGCCGGATACGCCGTATCACGGTCAAATCGGCTTCGTCTCTCCCAGCGCCGAATTCACGCCGAAAACAGTGGAAACCGAAGATCTGCGCACCGATCTGGTCTACCGCCTGCGTATTGTGGTGAACGATGCCGATGAGCACCTGCGTCAGGGAATGCCGGTGACGCTGCGTTTCGCTCAGGATGCGTCCCGCCATGAATGATACCGCCGCGCGCATCGAGATAAAGGCGCTGGAAAAGCGCTTTCCGGATCAGGACAAACCCGCGGTGGCCAGTCTCACCGAGCAAATCCGGGCCGGCGCCGTCACCGGGCTGGTCGGCCCGGACGGCGCCGGCAAAACCACTCTGCTGCGGATGCTGGCCGGCTTGTTGACCCCCAGCAGCGGCGACATACAGGTAGCCGGCCTCGACCCCATCAAACAGGATCGGCAACTCCACGCCATTCTGGGGTATATGCCGCAAAGATTCGGGCTGTATGAAGACCTGACGGTGATGGAAAACCTTAACCTGTACGCCGACCTGCGCGGCATCACCGGCGATGCGCGCAAGGAAACCTTCGATCGGCTGCTGTCGTTTACCGACCTCACCCGTTTTACCGGTCGACCGGCCGGCAAGCTCTCCGGCGGGATGAAGCAGAAGCTGGGGCTGGCCTGCACGCTGCTGGGACAACCTCAAGTCCTGTTGCTGGATGAACCGGGCGTCGGCGTCGATCCCATCTCGCGCCGCGAGTTGTGGCGTATGGTGCATGAACTGGCCGATGAAGGCATGCTGATCGTGTGGAGCACATCCTATCTGGATGAGGCCGAACAATGCCGGGACATTCTGCTGCTCAATGAAGGCGTACAGCTTTATCGGGGCGAACCCCGGCGGCTAACGGAAAAAATGACCGGCCGCTGCGTGCTGGTCAGCGCGCAGGATAAAAGTCACCGTAAACTGCTGCAACGCGCCCTGCGCCAGCCGCAGGTCAGCGACGGCGTTATTCAGGGACAGTACGTGCGGCTGATTCTGCATCCGCAGGCGGACCGGGCGGCGCTGCTGGCGGCGCTGGAACTTCCCGAAGACAGTATGGAGGACACCGATCCGCGTTTTGAGGATGCGTTTATCGATTTACTGGGCGGCGGCCCGGCCAGCGAATCCTCGCTGGCGAAAATCATGCCGGCGATTAACATCAACGGTGAAGAAACGGTGATTGAAGCCCGCCAACTGACGAAAAAATTCGGCGATTTCGCCGCCACCGACCATGTCAGCTTTAAGGTGCGGCGCGGCGAAATTTTTGGCCTGCTCGGCCCTAACGGCGCGGGAAAATCGACTACCTTCAAAATGATGTGCGGCCTGTTGGTGCCGACGGACGGCAAAGCGCTGGTGCTGGATATGGATCTGAAAAGCAGCTCCGGCAAAGCGCGCCAGCATTTGGGCTATATGGCGCAGAAGTTCTCGCTGTATGGCAATCTGACGGTGGAACAAAATCTGCGATTCTTCTCCGGCGTCTACGGTCTGCAAGGCCAGACGCAGCGCAACAAAATGGCCGCCATGGCGAACGCGTTTAATTTTCAGCCGATTTATCACCAAACGCCCGATGCGCTGCCGCTGGGTTTCAAACAGCGTCTGGCGCTGGCCTGCGCGCTGATGCACGAACCGGATATCCTGTTTCTGGACGAGCCGACTTCCGGCGTCGATCCCCTCACCCGCCGGGAATTCTGGATCCATATCAACGGCATGGTGAACAAGGGCGTGACGGTCATGGTGACGACCCACTTTATGGATGAAGCAGAGTATTGCGACCGCATCGGGCTGGTTTATCACGGCAAACTGATCGCCGTCGGCACGCCGGACGATCTAAAGCAAAAGGCCGCTGACGATCAAACGCCTTCCCCCACCATGGAACAGGCCTTTATTACGCTGATTCAGGACTATGACCGGGAGAATAACCATGGATAATCAGCGAAACAGCCCCCGATTTTCCTACCGTCGCCTGCGCGCCTTATGCCTGAAAGAGACCCGGCAAATATTACGCGACCCGAGCAGTTGGCTGATTGCCTTTGTTATCCCGATACTGCTGCTGTTTATCTTCGGCTACGGCATCAACCTTGATTCCAGCCGGCTTCGGGTCGGTATTCTGGTCGAGCAGCAAAGCGAAGATGCGCTGGATCTGGCGGCGGCTTTTAGCGCCTCGCCGTTTATTTCGCCGACCATCAGCGACAATCGTCAGCAGCTTATCCAGAAGATGCAGGCCGGACACATTCGCGGACTGATTGTCATTCCCGTTGATTTCGCCGAACAGATGGCGCGCCCCTCGGTTCAGGCGCCGATTCAGGTCATAACCGACGGTTCCGAACCCAACACCGCCAACTTCGTACAGGCTTATGCGCAGGGAATATGGCTCATCTGGCAGCAACAGCGGGCCAGCGACGACGGCGAATCGTTTAGCCAATTAATCGAGGTACACCAGCGTTACTGGTTCAACCCGGCCGCCATCAGCCAGCACTTTATCGTACCCGGCGCCATCACCATCATCATGACCGTTATCGGCGCGATTTTAACCTCGCTGGTCATTGCCCGCGAATGGGAGCGCGGCACCATGGAGGCGCTATTATCCACGCAGGTGACCCGCAGCGAACTGCTGCTGGCGAAACTGATCCCTTACTACGTTCTCGGCATGATCGCGATGGCGCTGTGCGTCGTCATCGCCCGTTTCGTCATGCAGGTGCCGTACCGCGGCTCGCTGCTGATACTGTTTGGCATCAGCAGTCTGTTTCTCGCCAGCACGCTGGGGATGGGATTGCTGATTTCCACCGTGACGAAAAACCAATTCAACGCCGCCATGATGGCCCTGAACATCGCGTTTTTGCCCGCCGTGATGCTCTCCGGCTTTATTTTTGAAATCGACAGCATGCCGGCACCGGTGCGGGCCGTCTCCTATCTGATCCCCGCCCGTTATTTCGTCAGTTCGCTGCAAACGCTGTTTCTGGCGGGCAATATCGGCAGCGTGCTGTTTATCAACCTGCTGTTTCTTATCGCCTCCGCCGTGGTATTCATCGGCATCACCGCCTGGAAAACCCAGCGCAGACTGGACTAGGGAGACAATATGTTTCATCGCCTGTGGACACTCATTATCAAGGAACTCCAGTCGCTGCTGCGCGAACCGCAAACGCGCGCCATACTGATGCTGCCCGTGGTAATTCAGGTCGGTCTGTTCCCCTTCGCCGCCACGCTGGACGTGACCAACGCCACCATCGCCATCTACAGCGAGGATAACGGGCAGGCCTCCGTTGAACTCACGCAACGTTTCGCCAAATCCAGGGCGTTTCCCAATGTGCTGTTGCTGCATGCGCCGCAAGAGATCGAACCGACGATGGATAACCAGCGGGCATTGCTCACCATCCGCTTCCCGCCGCAGTTTTCACGCAACATCGCGCGCGGCGAAAGTACCTCCCTGCAAATGATATTGGACGGACGCCACTCCAACAGCGCCCAGATCGCCGCCAATTATGTACAGAAAATCGTGCAGGATTATCAGCGCGAACTGCTGGCCGATAGCCCGACCGGCAACAACAGCGAACTGGTGATCCGCCATTGGTATAACCCGAATCTGGATTACAAATGGTTTGTGGTGCCGTCGCTGATTGCCTTGATCACCACCGTCGGCGTGCTGATCGTCACCGCGCTTTCCGTCGCGCGCGAACGTGAACAGGGTACGCTGGAACAGCTATTGGTTTCGCCGCTGTCGACCTGGCAGATCTTTGTCGGCAAGGCGGTGCCGGCGCTGATCGTCGCCGCCTTCCAGGCGACCATTGTGCTGCTGGCCGGCATCTTCGCCTACCAGATCCCTTTTGCCGGTTCGCTGCTGCTATTCTATCCCACGCTGCTGATTTACGGCCTGTCGCTGGTCGGATTCGGACTGCTGATCTCCTCCGTTTGCGACACCCAGCAACAGGCGTTTATCGGCGTGTTTGTGTTTATGATGCCGGCGATTTTGCTCTCCGGCTACGTTTCGCCGGTGGAAAACATGCCGCAGTGGTTACAGAACGTCACCTGGATCAACCCTATCCGCCATTTCACTGAAATCACCAAACAGATCTACCTGAAAGACGCCGATTTTTCGATTGTCTGGCAAGGAGTGTGGCCGCTGCTGGTGATTATCGTCACCACCGGCTCCGCCGCCTATGCCATATTCCGGCGCAAGATTGCCTGACAGACGGAAGGCCGCCGTTGATAGAGCAAGACGGTTGAGAAATAAAGAGGATACAAAAATCCCCGCACTGGCGGGGATTTGAGGTTGATGACAACGTGCGTCGCGCGGTGAGAACAGATAGAGGGTAAAGACGCGGCCAGTTCATGCCGTAAGCGCGAACCGCGCCGTCTCTGACGCTTTATTCCGCCATTCCGTTAGCGCCGCTCAGCAGCCTTAGCGACGGTTGCCGAAAATGCGCAGCAGCATCAGGAACAGGTTGATAAAGTCCAGATACAGCGTCAGCGCGCCGACAATCGAATATTTGCGGAAGTTATCTTTGTCGTCAACGGCCAGCTGTTCGCCGATGGCTTTCAGTTTCTGCGTGTCATACGCCGTCAGGCCGACAAATACCACCACCCCGATATAGGTGATGGCCCACATCAGCGCATTGCTTTTCAGCCACAGGTTAACCAGCGAGGCCAGCACAATCCCGATCAGCGCCATAAACAGCAGGCTGCCGAATCCGCTTAAGTCGCGTTTGGTGGTGTAGCCATACAGGCTCATGGCGCCGAACATACCGGCGGTAATCACAAAGGTGCTGGCGATCGACTCGCCGGAATACAGAATGAAGATGCTGGAGAGCGTCAGCCCGGTCAGCGCCGAATAGAGCATAAACAGGCTGGTCGCCATCCCGCCGCTCAAACGCTGCACCATGCCGGAAATCACGAACACCAGACCCAGTTGGACGATGATCAGACCAAAGAAGGTAATCTGGCTGGAGAAGACGAAATTGAGTACCGCGGGTGTGTTGGCGGCATACCAGGATACAAACGCCGTGAGTAATAATCCGCAGGTCATCCAGCCATAAACCTGCGCCATATAGGCCTGTAGACCGGACTGCGCGCGTTCAACAATCGAACCACCCGAGCGTGGATATCTATCCATGATGTTACCTTTATTTGCAGTAAGTTATACGTAAGAGACAGGGCGTCTCACCTTCCTTTATCCTAACACATAAACGCCGCTTCAGTTGCTTCCGGCCGGCGACCAGCGCTGCGCCGCCAGTTTGTCGCTGTCGCGCGACTCAACCCAGCGTTCGCCTTCCGGCGTGGCTTCACGTTTCCAGAACGGCGCGCGCGTTTTCAGGTAATCCATAATGAACTGCGCCGCATCGAAAGCGACGCCGCGATGCGCGCCGCTGACGCCGACAAAGACGATTTCATCGCCGGGATAGAGCGGCCCGACCCGATGAATAACGCTGACCCGCGACAGCGGCCAGCGTTCGCGCGCCAGTTCGACGATTTCATCCAGCGCTTTTTCCGTCATGCCGGGATAATGCTCCAGCGTCAACGCGCTGACGTTCTGCGCCAGATTATGATTGCGCACTTTGCCGGTGAAGGTCACGACCGCGCCGTCTTCATCGCACTGCGCCAGCCACTGGTATTCGTCGCCGGGGTTAAAATTTTCCGCGCCGACCCGAATTCGCGTCTCAGCCATGCTCATCCTCCCGTCACCGGCGGGAAAAAAGCCACTTCGTCGCCATCGCGCAGCGGATGCCGCATCTCCACCAGCGACTGGTTTACCGCCGCCAGCAGCTTGTCGGACTCCAGCGCCAGCGCCCAGCGATTTCCCCGTCCGCATAACGCCTGCCGCAGTTCATCCACCGTGGCGTATTGCGCCGACAGCGTCAGACTGTCCATCTCGGTCAGTTCACGTACCTGAGCAAAAAACAGCACGTTAATCATGATGTTACCGCCTTAAAATCGCCTGATTTGCCGCCGCTTTTCGCCAGCAGGCGCACCGGGCCGATCACCATATCCTTCTGTACCGCTTTGCACATATCGTAAATGGTCAGCGCCGCGACCGAAGCCGCCGTCAGCGCTTCCATTTCAACCCCGGTCTTGCCGGTCAGACGGCACAGCGCTTCAATACGCACCCGGTTATGCTCGGGCTGGGCCTCAAGTTCGACGGCCACTTTGCTCAACAGCAGCGGATGGCAAAGCGGGATCAGTTCCCAGGTGCGTTTCGCCGCCTGAATGCCGGCGATGCGGGCGGTGGCGAACACATCGCCTTTGTGGTGGCTGCCCTCGATAATCATCGACAGCGTTTGCGGGGCCATTTCAACAAAGGCTTCCGCCCGCGCTTCGCGCACGGTATCCGCTTTGGCGGAGACATCCACCATCATCGCTTCGCCGTCGGCGTTAATATGCGTCAGTTGTGACATCGTTATTTTACTTTTTCAGATGAGGATAAAAATTACAGGGCTTCTGGCGCGCATCCAGCTGTTCCTGAATAATGCGCTCCCAGGCGGTATGGCAGGCGCGGGTGGATCCCGGCATGGCGAAAATCACCGTCTGATTGGCCAAACCGGCAATCGCGCGCGATTGTATCGTGGCGGTGCCGATATCTTCGTACGACACCATGCGGAACAGTTCGCCGAACCCTTCAATCTCACGGTCGAACAGCACGCGAATCGCTTCCGGCGCCACGTCGCCGGCGGTAAATCCCGTTCCGCCGTTAATCAGGATCGCCTGAATCTCGTCGCTGGCGATCCAGGCGGAGACCTGCGCCCTGATCTGATAGATGTTTTCCCGGACGATCCGGCTGGCGATGATCTGATGCCCGGCGGACTGCGCCGCTTCGCGCAGATAGTCGCCGGACGTATCGTCGGCCGCGGTACGCTTTTCCGACACAGTAAGCACCGCGATATTCAGCGGGACAAATTCGCTACTAACCTTGCTCATGCCTGACTCCTTAAGAAATACGCCGCACCACCGGGCTTAACCGCCGATAAACGACAGGTTCTGCGTAATGCCGCTATTACCCTGATGCAGAAAATGGGTTTGCTTCTTGGATGATAATCCGCCGGAGATGCGGCTTTTCAACGCATCAAGCTGGCTATCGTCGGCCATCAGATCCCGCAGCGGGATCCCCTGCTCGCCGAACAGACAGAGATGAAGGTTGCCGATGGCGGACACGCGCAGACGGTTACAGCTCTGACAGAAATCTTTCGCATAGGGCATGATCAAACCGATTTCGCCCTGATAATCCGGGTGCCGGAATACTCGCGCCGGGCCGTCGCTGCGGCCGCGGGCCTGTTCGCACCATCCCTGCGACAACAATTGCCGCAGAATCACGTCGCCGGAAATGTGGCGCTGCCGGAAGATTTTACTCCCTTCGCCGGTTTCCATCAGTTCAATAAAGCGCAGTTGAATCGGCCGATCCTTAATCCACTGAAGAAAGGTATGCAGGCTGGCGTGGTTGACATCCCGCATCAGGACGGTATTGATTTTCACCTTGCTGAAACCGCAGGCGAAAGCCGCATCAATGCCCTCCATCACCTGACGGAACTTATCCTGCCCGGTGATCGCCTGAAACTGGCGCGCATCCAGACTATCCACGCTGACATTTAGTCCGGTCAGTCCGGCTTCGCGCCATTGGGCGACATCACGGGCAAGACGGTAGCCGTTGGTGGTCACGGCCAGCGTACGGATAGCCGGATTTTCGCGGATCGCCGCGATAATCTCGGTAAAATCGCGACGCAAAGAGGGTTCCCCGCCGCTGAGACGCACTTTTTCCGTGCCTAATTCGGCAAACGCGCGGCTTACGCGACGGATTTCATCCAAAGACAAAAACTGGTGGGTTTTGACGCCATTCGGCTTATAGCCATCCGGCAGACAATAGGTACAACGGAAATTGCAGACATCAGTAATCGACAGCCGCAAATAGTAAAACTTGCGCGCAAACGCATCAGTCAGTTGACTCACCATAAACACCTTTCCAAATACGGGAGATGCAGGCATTTCTACCTCGCACCCTGGCGACGCTAACGGTCACGGCCAGGGCGCCTTATCATGCGTTGCAACGCATCACTTAGGCGCCAAGGCTAGGAGTTTGATTTATGTCGGCGATTTGGCGATAACCCGCCGAATCCCACTGACGCAAATCATAAATTTCGGCTATAAGTCTAGCCCCAAACATGACGCGGAGTCACTTAAAAATACGATATATACTTTGATATACAACGATTTTTCTTTACTACACTCATACAGCATACTGGAAAATCATGCGGGGAAATTGCCGCAGGTCACACCTGCACGATGATCTTTCGCCTTTTCTATCGAAATCAGCTACCTTACCGGCGGCAGTTGTCTTCTCGGTTTAAATGATAGGGTTATTATGTTCAAACGCACGTTGGCCGATCTCGATCGGGTTGTCGCCCTCGGGGGCGGACACGGCTTAGGTCGGGTAATGTCTTCGCTTTCCTCGCTGGGTTCCCGTCTGACCGGCATCGTCACCACCACGGATAACGGCGGCTCGACGGGAAGAATTAGACGCGCCGAGGGCGGCATAGCCTGGGGCGATACCCGTAACTGTCTGAATCAGATGATTACCGCGCCGAGCGTCGCCTCCGCCATGTTTGAATACCGTTTTAACGGCAACGGCGAACTGGCGGGGCATAACCTGGGCAACCTGATGCTGAAAGCGCTCGATAATCTGAGCGTTCGTCCGCTGGAAGCCATTAACCTGCTGCGTAATCTGCTGAAAGTCGACGCGTTGTTGATTCCAATGTCCGAACAGCCGGTCGATTTAATGGCGATTGATGAACAGGGAAATCCGGTATACGGCGAAGTCGAAGTCGATCAGCTTCCCGCCCTGCCGCAGGATTTGATGCTGTTTCCCGCCGTCGCCGCAACGCTTGAAGCGCTGGAAGCCATCGCCAATGCGGACTTGATTCTGATCGGCCCCGGCAGCTTTCTCACCAGTCTGATGCCGCCGCTGCTGCTTGACGATCTCAGCCTCGCCCTGCGCGACACCGCGGCGCCGATTATCTACATCGACAATCTGGGACGCGAGCTTAGCCCCTGCGCGGCCGACATGACGCTAACGCAGAAACTGGCGATGATGGAGAAACACATCGGCGCAGGACGTATCGATATGGTGATCATGCCGCCCGGGCCGGCGAACATAGCCGACGGGCGCATTCTGATCCAGCAGCCGCTGGAAGCGACGGATATCCCCTACCGCCACGACCGGAAATTACTTTACGCCGCCATCGAAAAAGGCTTATCCGCGTTAATGCGGACGGGCGCGCGCCTGTAGTCCTGAGAGTCGGTTTGCCGCGCGGCGCCTGCATGGCGGCGGGGAAAACAGCTATCCGAGCGCAGTGGAGCCGTTGCTGGAACGCCGCCCGGCACACGCCAGGCGGAAAAGCGCAATAGATCTTAATCGCCGGCGCTTGTTAACGCAGAGGGGAAAACCGTAACGCTCGAACGTCGTTATGCATCGGATTTTCCATCGCGCAGCCAGGGCGTATAGGTTACGCCGACCAGCATCCCCTCGGGACTGAGGAAACGCGTTACCTGCTGCCCCCAGGGTTCCAACCGGTTTTCCACCAATAATCGATAACCCTGTTTTTTGAGCGCCTGGGTGGCCGCGTCCATATCGGCAACGTCGAACTCCAGCCAGCTCTGAGGGGTGGGAAGATTGGTCGGCCACTGCGGTTGTCCGAAACATGACTCGCTGGCTTGTGTTAGCGGCCACAGGGAAAAATGTTTCGCGCCGTCGATTTTATCCGTGAGCAGATAATCCTCGTTCCCCTGCATGGGTTTCAACGGCAGGCGCAGCGTGTTGACGTAAAGCTGACGACTGGCGGAAAGCGACGTCACGATCGGGCCGAAACCGGCGATAAACAGAACCTCGATATCAGGTATGGCGATATCCATTTTAATTCCTCGAAATAATGTCATTCATTCCCTTGTTCAGGATACACCCATAACGGATAAAGGCGACGAAGGTCATGAAACCTCTGCCGCCCTGTGTTTTCATTTTCGGACTCGACGCGGAGACCTTATGCCGCTTTAACGCCGGCCTGGCGTTTTTTATTCAACTCATCGGCGCAGGCAATGCCATAGAGGGTGGCCGCGGTAAGTTGCGCGCCCACGATGTAGTCATCGTAAAACAGGCCGCCAATCGAGTTGCCGATGGCGTAAAGCCCGTGAACGACTTTCCTTTCGCCATTCAGCACTTCGGTTTTGACGTTCACCAGCGGGCCGCCAAAGGTCGCCGTCATCCCGCCCTGGAACGGGAAGGCGTAAAAAGGCGCTTTGGCGATAAGGCGCGGATGTTCCAGCGTCAGCGGCGGATTAAGTTCGCCGGCGCGCTGTTGAGTAATGGCGTCATTGTACTCTTTGATGGTGGCGGTCAACGCCTGCGGATCGATGCCGGCGGCTTTGGCCAGCCCTTCGATGGTGTCGGACTGATAGACCGGCGCCTTGTTTCTCTCATAGCGGGCAAAGCGTTCCCTGACCATCGCCGAGGATTCTTTGGACGACTCATCGACAATAATGAAAGCCAGATTTTCTTTTATCAGCCTGGCGGTTTCCTTGGCAACGCGAACATAGGTATTCACTTCGTCGATATAACGCTTCCCTTCTTTGGTCACCAGCGGGCCGTAGTTCACCAGAATGGACGGATTTGCGCTGCCGTATATCGGGCCGGCATGAAACTGATCGATATTGACCATTTTGGCGTACAGCGGCCGCGTCAGATTCAGGTTTTCCCCGGTGATGATGCGCGATCCCCGGATCGGCATCTGCGCCGCCCATCCCCCCATATAGGCGGTAACGAGATCTTCCGAGGCGTGAAAACCGCCGGTGGCGATAACCACGCCGTATTTCGCCTGAAGATTCTTAATGCCCTCATTATCGACAACCTTAACGCCGGTAACGGAAAATTTGTCATCCGTCAGCAGTTCGAGCGCCTTGGTATTGGTCAACACGGGAATGCCTCGGGCTTTGATCTGTTCAAAAAGCTGTATCACCAGTTGTGAACCGCCGGGCTTGGACGGGCCGTCGACCACATGGCTGCGTCCTCTTGCCGGATAGGCCTCGGTTTCAATCTTCGCCCATTTGATGCCGACCACATCGGTCAGCCACTCCAGCGCGGCGTCGCAGTGCCGGACAAAATAACGCGTCAGTACCGGGTCGCCTTTTCCCTGCGACATCTTGATCATGTCATCATAAAACAGCTGCTCACTATCCTCGGCATTTACCCCCTGTTCCTGTTGAAAGCGGGTTTTTAATCCCAGAAAATGCCCGCCGGCATACAGGGTGTTGCCCGCCGGCCGCGACATTTTTTCGACCAGAATCGGTTTTAGTCCCAGCTCCGCGGCATGAATGGCGCAGACCATGCCCGCGCAACCGGCGCCGAGGATCACGGTATCGAATGCAGACTCGCCGCCCGCCGCCAGCGCGGCTGTCGCCGCATTTCCGGTCTGCGCCGCCTGTGCAATGCCCGCCGCGCCCATCAGTGAAAGCGCCCCTACCCCGGCGGTCGCTATCCCGCCCGTAATGGCCTCGCGCCGGGTGATCTTTTTCTCAAACGTCATCGTCGTTTCCCCTTGCTAATATAGAAGCTTATCAATGCCAGACATCGCACCAATTAATAATTATTTATACGCCTATCATATTCATGCAGGAAATAAACGCCGCTATTGATGATTTTTTTCAATTATTATTTGAATTTATTTTCCTCCTGACATTAATTGCTATGCCGGTCACAGAATTAATCGCCGTTTTATATTTGTCGTATAATAGAAAAGCGCTGACTGAATAATATCCTGCGCCTGTCGCTCCGGACGATATCAATTAATAACATCAGCCGTATAACAAGACGTATTAAATATGCCGGATAATTTTTTCACGCCATTCCGGAAAATAAAACGGAAACAACCATTAGATTTATTTAACGAGGTTATTTACTGATGGAATAAACTGACCGATATTTAGCGCGTCATCCAAATAATATGCCGGGCGTAACTATCAATATCGCTGATAATACTATTCGGGGATTTTAATCATTAAGCGCTCTTTTATATAAAGGCTGATGATATCCTCCAGCTGATTGACGCGCGCAAAGACGCTGCCGTTATCCATGAAAGACGGGATGGCCCGGTTCCCCGGTCATCCCGTCCGCTCCTACGCCATCATGAGGCGGCGATAAACTGCGCGCGCAAGGCCTGAACCTGATCGCGCAGTTCGGCGGCTTCTTCAAACTCCAGATTCTGCGCATGGGTCATCATTTTACTTTCCAGCTCGCGGATCTTCAGTTCCAGCGCTTTCGGCGTAAGTAACTGATAGCCGGCGGCAGGCTCGGCGGCTTTTTTACCACGGCCTTTACCCTTGTGCGCCGGCTGCCCCAGTTGCAGAATGTCCGCGATTTTCTTGTTCAGACCCTGCGGCACGATGCCGTGTTCGCGGTTGTAAGCCTGCTGTTTCTCACGACGGCGCTCGGTTTCGCTAATCGCCCGTTCCATTGAGGGAGTAATTCTGTCGCCATATAAAATCGCTTTACCATTCAGGTTACGCGCCGCACGGCCGATGGTCTGAATCAGCGAGCGCTCGGAACGCAGGAAACCTTCCTTATCGGCGTCCAGAATCGCCACCAGCGACACTTCCGGCATATCCAGCCCTTCACGCAGCAGGTTAATGCCGACCAGCACATCAAACTCGCCCAACCGCAGATCGCGGATAATCTCGACGCGCTCGACGGTATCGATATCGGAGTGCAGATAGCGCACCCGTTCGCCGTGTTCTTCCAGATACTCCGTCAAATCTTCCGCCATACGTTTGGTCAGCGTGGTGACCAGTACCCGTTCGTTCACCGCGGCGCGCAGGCGGATTTCCGACAACAGGTCGTCCACCTGGGTGGCGACCGGCCTGACTTCCAGCACCGGATCCAACAGGCCGGTGGGACGAACCACCTGATCGATCACTTCGCCGCCGGATTTTTCCAGCTCATACTTGCCCGGCGTCGCCGAGACATAAATGGTCTGCGGCGCCAGCGCTTCAAATTCCTCAAACTTCATCGGGCGGTTATCCAACGCCGACGGCAGGCGGAAGCCATACTCCACCAGCGTCTCTTTGCGCGCCCGGTCGCCGCGGTACATGC
This sequence comes from Brenneria sp. L4-2C, assembly GCF_040240335.1. Taxonomy (NCBI): domain Bacteria; kingdom Pseudomonadati; phylum Pseudomonadota; class Gammaproteobacteria; order Enterobacterales; family Pectobacteriaceae; genus Brenneria; species Brenneria sp. L4-2C. The sequence continues at coordinate 371,158 of NZ_JBEIAC010000002.1, forward strand.
CGCCGATCTGCGGAATGGTGACGTGGGATTCATCGATCACCAGCAGCCCGTCGGCCGGCAGGTAGTCGAACAGCGTCGGCGGCGGCTCGCCGGGGCCGCGCCCGGACAGATAGCGCGAGTAGTTTTCGATGCCGGAGCAATAGCCCAGCTCGTTCATCATTTCCAGATCAAACTGGGTGCGCTGGCTAAGACGCTGCTCCTCCACCAGCTTGTTGTTCGCCAGCAGTATCTTGCGGCGATCGGCCAGTTCGACCTTGATATCCTCCATCGCCTGCAAAATCCGCTCGCGCGGCGTCACATAGTGCGTTTTGGGGTAGATGGTATAACGCGGCACGACATGCAGAATCTGCCCGGTTAAAGGGTCGAACAGCGACAGCCGTTCCACTTCTTCATCAAACAGCTCGACGCGCAGCGCCACATCGTCCGACTCGGCCGGGAAAATATCGATCACTTCGCCGCGCACCCGGAAAGTCCCGCGCTGAAACGCCTGATCGTTGCGGGTATATTGCAGTTCCGCCAGCCGGTGTAAAATCGCCCGCTGATCGATAAGCATCCCCTGCGTCAGATGCAGCATCATTTTCAGATACAGATCGGGATCGCCCAGACCGTAAATGGCGGAAACCGAGGCGACCACCACCACATCACGCCGCTCCAGCATGGCTTTGGTCGCCGAGAGCCGCATCTGTTCGATATGTTCGTTAACCGAGGCATCCTTTTCGATAAAGGTATCGGAGCTCGGCACATAGGCTTCCGGCTGATAGTAGTCGTAATACGAGACGAAATACTCCACCGCATTATCCGGAAAAAACGCTTTCATCTCCCCGTAAAGCTGGGCGGCCAGCGTTTTATTGGGCGCCAGCACCATCGTGGGACGATTCAGATCGGCAATCACGTTGGCGATGGTAAAGGTTTTGCCCGATCCGGTGACCCCCAGCAGCGTCTGATGCGCCAGTCCATCCTCTAATCCTTCCTTTAAGCGGCGAATGGCTTCCGGCTGATCGCCCGCGGGTTTAAATTCGGAATTCAGTTTGAATACTTTACTCATAGTCGAATACGTTTCTCTTGGATGGCTGGCGGATGGCAAACGAGCGGAACCGGACGGCAAGCATTGACACTCACGCTATTATGGGAACCAATCACGGAGTTTGCCACCGCCATGATACTGGATATAAAAACAGCATCAAGGAAATTATTGCCCGCGCGCGCGATTAACCGGCAAATCGTTCGCCGACGCCCTTGTGTTTATCGCGAGCGGCCTGAGCGCCGCAAACGGTTTTCTAATGCAACAATCAGATCCGTCATTATTTATCCCCAGATTAATGATATTGCTAAAGTGTCCGTCTGTTTTTTGCCGCTAATTTATGCAACCACCCGGCATCGGCGCCCAGGGGGCTTGATTTTAAATAACACAATGATTTAAAAAGAATTAGCAAAAAAGCGGAGAATAACGCCAACCTGGCGGAAAGCCGCGTCAGCTCTCGCCTGGCATGGTTTTCCTGTCGCTAATGCACACAGTTATCCACAGAAATAGTGGATAACTCCCACAACCCCGCATCCGCTCTGAGCTGCCGAAATACTACCGTCATCAAACGGCAACACGGATACGGATTTTCTTCACTTTTTTTCTGCAATTTATCTCATAAATATTAGGCTAAAAATGATTATAGCGGGAACGGAAAAATCAGCGCGAAGTCAGCGCTGTCAAGGGCTAAGTGAGTTTTTTAGGTTATTTTTTTCTACCGATGAATGATAAATACGAGGCTAATTATCAACAGGGAATAGCGATAAATATTTACCCGCCTGGCTATCCCCTTTTTGTCTCTTATGATTTTACACAGCGCAATGCGCCGCTTTTCATGATTCCAGCCGCATCAGATCGATATAGCGCGCCAGATTCTGCGACTGCGGGTCCGTCAGGTGTGGAATTTCGCCCAGCAGCGGCGCCGGTAAAAACCGCTGCAAGCTGTTCAGATACTCCCGATGCCGTTTCCCCGGCGGCAAAATATCATTGGCGATCCAACCGCTGAGCGTCAGACCGGCCTGCCTGACGGCGCAGGCGGTCAGCATGGCGTGATTAATACAGCCGAGTTTAATTCCGACCACCAGGATCACCGGCAACTGCTCCCGCGCCACCCAGTCGGCGAACGTCTCCTGCTCCGATAGCGGCGTCAGCCAACCGCCGGCGCCTTCCACCAACAGCCAGTCGGCCTGCGCTTCCAACGCCCGTAGCCCGGCGGAAAGCGCGCTCAACGAAATCGGCCGTTGCTCCGCCGCGCTGACGATATGCGGCGACGTCGGCTCGACGAACGCCAGCGGATTGACGCTCTGATAGTCAAGCCGCACGCTGCTGTTGGCCTGAAGCGACAGCGCATCGCCGTTGCGTACCCCTTGCGGGGTGATTTCACAGCCGGAGGCCACCGGCTTATAGCCTGCGGTGCGGTATCCGGCCTGATTGGCGGCCTGCAACAACGCGCTGCTGGCGATCGTCTTGCCGACTTCAGTATCCGTTCCGGTCACGAACCAGCGTTTAATCACGATAAATAACTCCATAAACCAGTTGATAACTTAACGGATAACCATCCTGCTGCGGATACGCCGATGACAACGCCTTGAGTCGCGAGCGGCTGAGCAAGCCCGGCGCACGGTCCTGATGCTGCCAGGTGGCGCCGATGCCCTTCAACGATTTCAGTACGGACAGCACATCCGGGAAACGGCAGGTTACGCGCTCCTGATGGAGCCGGCAGCGATAAGGCCGACAGGCGGCCTCAATCGCCTCGACGGGCAGAAAGCGATTCACCCGACGCGAGCCGTCCAAACGGCGCCAGGCCTGCGCCAGCTCCGTCAGCGAGCCGTCCGCCAGCGTGGAAAAGGCGATCGCGCCGCCTGAACGGGTAACCCGATACAGTTCGGCCAGCGCCGCGGGTAAATCATCGCACCACTGCACCGCCAGATTGCTGTAGCTGATGTCCACGCTGCCGGCCGCCAGCGGCAGATTTTCGATATCGCCCAGCAGATAACGCGCGGCGGACTGATTTTCGGCGGCCCGGGCCAGCATTTCGGCGGACAAATCCAGCGCCGTAACCGTCTTCCCCAGTTGTTGCCAGCGGCGGCTGAAATGTCCGGTGCCGCAGCCGGCATCCAGCACCTGCGAACCCGAATGCGGCGCAATCATGTCGAGTAGCCGTTCGCCGCTGGCGCGTTGCAGCGCGGCGAAACGGTCATAACTGCCGGCCGCGCGGCCAAATGCTCTGGCAATGGCCTGCTTGTCATGCGCTTCAGTCAGCATGGCGCAGCACCGTCAGCAGTCGTTCGATATCTTCCGGCCGGTGCGCCGCCGTCAGGGTAATTCTCAGACGGGCGCCGCCGGGAGGAACCGTCGGCGGGCGCATCGCGCTGACCCACAATCCCTGCGCGCGGATACGCGTCATTAATGCCAGCGCGCGCGCATTATCGCCGACCACCAGCGGTTGAATGGCGCAATGGGAATTCATCAACCGGTGCGACTCGCCGTCGCACCCGGCGCGAAATAGCGCGATATTGCGCCGTAACGCCGCACGCAGCGCGTCGCCCTGCCGGATACAATCCAGCGCGGCGCTCAGCGCGCAGGCCTGCGCGGCGGGCATGGCGGTGCTGTAAATCAAATGGCGGGCGAATTGTAAGAAGTATTCCGCCAGCGGCTGCGCGCATAACACGGCCGCGCCGCTGACGCCAAAGGCCTTGCCGAAGGTGACGATCAGCAGCTCGGGCTGAATGCCCTGCCGCCAGCAACTGCCCCGGCCCTCATCGCCCAGCACGCCGATGCCGTGCGCATCATCCACCATCAGCCATGCGCCTCGTTCACGGCATAACGCATGCAGTTGCGGCAGCGGCGCGGCGTCGCCGTCCATGCTGAATATCCCTTCGGTCACCGCCAGCGTTTGCCCGTCGGCGGGCTTTGCCAACAGTCGGCGCAGGGACTCATCATCGTTGTGGGCGAAGCGCCGTAACGTGGCCGGCGAGTGCGCCGCCGCCTCCAGCAGGGAAGCATGGCTCAGCTTATCGGCCAGAATATGGTCGCCCGCCTGCGTTAACGCGGCCACGACCGCCTGGTTGGCCGCATAGCCGGAAATAAACAACAGCGCGCGCGGATAGCCCAGCCAGTCGGCTAACTGTTGTTCCAGCCGCGCATGGGCGTCGGTATAGCCGGTGACGTGGCCGGAGCCGCCGCTGCCGACGCCATAGCGCGCCGCGCCCTGCTGCCAGGCCCGGATAATATCGGGATGACCGCTCAACCCCAGATAATCATTGCTGGAGAAGTTGAGGTAACGCCGCCCGCCTTGCGCCAGCCAACGGCCATTGCCGCCCTGATTCGCCTGACGCGTACGGTAGGCGTCATCCTGGCGCCGCTTTTCCAGCGCCAGCGCGATACGCTGCTGCCAGCTCATGAATCCGCCCGCCGACCGTTGTTATACGGCCGCATTGTAGAACTGCTCCGTGTCGGCATGCGTGGTCAACTGCTGCGTCAGCCGTTGCTGTTGCTGGTTATCGCCGTATTCGGTCTCGGTCTGCTGCGGATTCAGACCCAGTTTGCGAAACAGCATCAGATCCTTATCTTCTTTGGGATTCGGCGTAGTGAGAAGTTTGCAGCCATAGAAAATGGAGTTGGCGCCGGCCATAAAGCACATCGCCTGCGTCTGCTCATTCATCTGCTCGCGTCCGGCGGACAAGCGCACGTACGACGTCGGCATCATGATGCGCGCCACGGCGATGGTGCGGATGAAATCAAAGGGATCGACATCGTCGTTATCCGCCAGCGGCGTGCCTTTTACCTTGACCAGCATATTGATCGGCACGCTTTCCGGCGGTTTGGGTAAATTAGCCAGTTGCACCAGCAATCCCGCGCGATCGCGCACCGTTTCTCCCAGACCGACAATGCCGCCGGAGCACACTTTGATACCGGCGTTACGCACCTTATCCAGCGTATCCAGACGTTCCTGATAGCTACGGGTGGTGATGATGCTGCCGTAAAATTCCGGCGAGGTATCCAGATTATGATTATAAAAATCCAGCCCCGCCGACGCCAAACGCTCGGCCTGTTCGCCGTTCAGGGTACCCAGCGTCATGCAGGTTTCCATGCCCAGTTCTTTCACGCCTTGCACCATTTTTTCCAGATACGGCATATCGCGCTCATGCGGATTCTTCCAGGCGGCGCCCATGCAGAAACGGGTCGAGCCGGCCGCTTTCGCCTGACGCGCCGATTCCAGAACCTGCTCCACCTGCATCAGCCGTTCGGTTTCAATTCCCGTGCGATAGCGGGAGCTTTGCGGGCAATATTTACAGTCTTCGGGACAGGCGCCGGTCTTAATCGACAACAGCGTGCTCACCTGCACCTGCCGGGGATCAAAATGCCGGCGGTGAATCTGTTGGGCTTCGAACATCAGTTCAAGAAAAGGTTTATCAAAGAGGGTCTGCGCTTGCTCAAGCGTCCAGTGAATGCGGTCAGCCATGTCGGCATCTCCAAAATAAAAACACTTCGCCAGTTTAAATTAACCCTTTATACTGTCAACCAACTCAATAACATTTTAGTTTACGTATAGCATGATGACCCCGGAAGACCTCGCCTTCGATCAGCGCCATATCTGGCACCCTTACACCTCAATGACCCAGCCGTTGCCCTGTTATCCGGTGGTTGCGGCTAACGGCGCCGAGCTTCAGCTTGATGACGGACGCCGCCTGATCGACGGCATGTCCTCCTGGTGGGCGGCGATCCACGGTTATAACCATCCGGTCATCAATCAGGCGCTACAGCAGCAGATGGCGCAGATGTCGCACGTCATGTTCGGCGGCATCACCCACCCGCAGGCGGTGGCGCTCTGTCGCCGGCTGGTGGCCATCACGCCGGACGCGCTGGAGTGCGTGTTTCTGGCGGACTCCGGCTCGGTCGCCGTCGAGGTGGCGCTGAAAATGGCGCTGCAATACTGGCAGGCGCGCGGGGAGCGGCGCCAGCGTTTCCTTACGCTGCGCCACGGCTACCACGGCGATACCTTCGGCGCGATGTCGGTCTGCGACCCGCAGAATTCGATGCACAGCCTGTATCAGGGCTATCTGCCTGACCATCTGTTCGCCGATGCGCCGCAGTGCCGGTTCGACGGCGACTGGCATGAAGAGGATATCGCGCCGCTGCAAGCGCTGCTGGCGGAACATGGACAACAGATAGCGGCGATTGTGCTGGAGCCGATCGTCCAAGGCGCCGGCGGCATGCGCTTTTATCATCCGCGTTATCTTCAGCGGGTGCGAGAACTTTGCGACCGGCACAACCTGTTGCTGATTGCCGATGAGATAGCCACCGGCTTCGGCCGCACCGGCAAACTGTTTGCCTGCGAACACGCGGGTATCGCGCCGGATATCATGTGCGTGGGGAAAGCGCTGACCGGCGGTTATCTGACGCTTGCCGCCACGCTGACCACCCGGCAGGTGGCGGAAACCATCAGTAACGGCGCGGCAGGCTGTTTTATGCACGGCCCGACCTTTATGGGCAATTCGCTGGCCTGCGCGGCGGCCAACGCCAGTTTGTCGCTGCTGGCGGAGAACCGCTGGCCGCGGCAGGTGGCGGCCATCGAACAACAATTACGGCAGGGGCTGACGCCGTTAAGCGCCGAGCGGACGGTGGCGGATGTCAGGGTGCTGGGGGCCATTGGCGTGCTGGAAATGCGGCACCCGGTCAATATGGCGCGGCTACAACACTTTTTTGTTGAACGCGGCGTCTGGATTCGCCCATTCGGCAAACTCATTTATCTGATGCCGCCCTTTATTATTCAACCGGCGCAGTTGCAGCAGTTGATCAATGCCGTCGGGGAAGCCGTATCTGATCGGCGTTTATTTAACGATTGAGACAAACATTGCAATTTAACGCGGTCAGCAAATTAGTGAGGAAGGAAAACTTGTGAGCGGTGGCACACTAATTCCATTAGCGCTATGATTGCCCCATCAGTTAATCAGGACTTTTCCATGCGTAATACCATCACCCTTTGTTGGCAGTATTTACGCGCTTTCGCATTGATTTATCTCTGTCTGTTCGCAGGCAATGCGATATCCGCGTTACTTCCCATCGTCATTCCGGGCAGCATCATCGGTATGCTGATTTTATTCTCTCTGCTTGCCTCGCAGATCCTGCCGCCTGACTGGGTCAGACCCGGTTGCCATCTGTTTATTCGCCATATGGCCATGTTGTTTGTGCCGATCGGCGTGGGCGTGATGAATTATTACGACCTGCTGAGCCAACAGTTCGGCCCGATTGTCATCTCCTGTCTGACCAGCACCTTTTTCGTCATGCTCGTCGTCGGTTTCAGTACGCAGCTTATGCAGCGTGAACACGCTATCGGCGGCGAAACCGAACTGCCTAAGGACAAAGGATAATGCTTGCTTATATATGGTGGTCTTTGCCGCTCACGCTGCTGGTCTTTTTTGCCGCCCGCAAGCTGGCCGCCTGGACGAAAATCTCGTTGCTGAATCCCCTGCTGGTGTCGATGGCGATTATTATTCCTTTGTTGCTGCTGCTGAACATCCCTTATGACCACTATTTCAAGGGCAGCGAAGTGCTCAACAACTTGCTGCAACCGGCCGTCGTCGCGCTGGCTTTTCCATTGTATGAACAGCTTCATCAAATCCGGGCGCGCTGGAAATCCATTATCAGCGTCTGCTTTATCGGCAGCATCGCGGCGATCGTTTCCGGCACGCTGGTCGCATTGTGGCTGGGCGCGTCAAATGAAATCGCCGCGTCGGTGCTGCCGAAATCCGTGACGACGCCGATTGCGATGGCGGTCGCCAGCTCAATCGGCGGCATTCCGGCGATTAGCGCCGTTTGCGTGATTTTCGTCGGTATCGTGGGCGCCGTCGTCGGACACGGCATGTTCGATCGCGTCGGCATAAAAACCAAAGCCGCGCGCGGTCTGTCGATGGGTACCGCCTCACATGCCCTGGGTACCGCCCGCTGCGCCGAGGTTGATTTTCAGGAAGGCGCGTTCAGTTCGCTGGCGTTGGTTATCTGCGGGATCATGACCTCGCTGCTCGCGCCGTTTATTTTCCCTGTCCTGCTCGCATTCTTTAAATAAGTCCCCCGCTTACGCCGCTTTCTTCACGGGCCAAAGGACAGCATCCTTTGGCCCGTGAAGCCATACCGAATTCGCCTGATGCAGTATTCCCGCTATGGGAATACTGTGGTTGATGACAAAGTGTGTCGAGCGGTGAAAATGGATAGCTCGTAAAGACGCTGCGAGTACGTCCCTGTAAGCTCGAACCGCGCCGTCCCTGGCGCGGACGCTTTACTCTTCTATTCCATTCTCACCGTTCTGGTTCGGTAGATAGGTTTGTCAACTGTCTGAGTATTCCCGCTATGGGAATACTTTTGCACCTCGATTAAATAGTGATTTTCATCACATTTTAATATTATCAATTTCATTGATTACATTGATAATATGACAACTATCACCATTAGCACCCTATCCATTGCCTATTATGGTATTCACTGACGGGGTCAAAAAGGCAGGCCGATATGCACCCACGATTTAACGATGCTTTTCAACAGTTGCCGGCCCGGTTGCAATCCGCGCTGAAACCGATGTTGGACCGGCAGAACTTTGCCGCTATGTTGAGCGCGGATGACGTGAGGATCTTGCGCGATAGCGCCCAACTCGATAGCGACGCATTGGCCTTTGAACTGTTGCCGCTGGCTGCCGCCTGCGCGCTGACGCCGATTTCTCATTTTCAGGTGGGCGCGCTCGCCCAGGGCGTCAGCGGCAACTTTTATTTCGGCGCCAATATGGAATTCACCGGGGGGCAATTACAGCAGACGGTGCATGCCGAACAAAGCGCCATCAGCCACGCCTGGCTGCGCAATGAACCGGGGTTGAAATCGGTGACGGTGAACTACACGCCGTGCGGCCATTGCCGACAGTTTATGAATGAACTGAACACCGCTTCCGCGCTGCGTATTCAATTACCGGGCCGGCAGCCCGCCGCGCTCAGTCATTATCTGCCTGACTCGTTTGGCCCTGCGGATCTGGATATCGCCGCGCGGTTAATGGATGGCGCCCGCCACGCCTATACGCTGGCGGATGACGACGCTCTGACGCTTGCCGCGCTGGACGCCGCCAATCGCAGCCACGCGCCCTATAGTCAGGCAATCAGCGGCGTCGCCCTGCAAACCGCCGGCGGCCATCTCTATACCGGCCGCTATGCCGAAAATGCGGCATTCAACCCCAGTCTGCCGCCCTTGCAGGTGGCGCTTAACCTGCTGAATCTGGCTGGCGAAAAGCACACGGAAATAGAGCGGGCAGTGATTGTCGAACGCCGTCACGCCGCCATCAGCCAATGGGAAACGTCCAGATTCATCTTGAACGAACTCGGCTGTAAAAACGTCGCATTACGCTTGCTCGATTAGCCAGGCGGGACGAGCAATGTTAATTAACTGTAGTTGAATCGATACAGCCTGTTTTTATTTTTTATTGCAAGTTATATGTAACTATTTTAATTAACATTTTCTGTACATATTTTGTGGGTAATTTAAGATCGGCAATACCTTAAGTTTTGCCCTATCACTGAATTCGTTTCTGTTACCCAAAGAGTATAAAAGACATGGAATTAGAATACGAAAGTACCCGCCCCCTCTACATCCCCTATGCTGGCCCCATACTTCTTGAATTTCCCTTGCTAAATAAAGGCAGCGCATTTACAGAAGAAGAACGCGCCAACTTTAATCTGCACGGTTTATTACCGGAAGCCGTCGAAACCATTGAAGAACAGGCTGAACGCGCCTGGCGTCAATGTCGGGAGTTCAAAAACGACATTGAAAAGCACGTCTACCTGCGCAACATACAGGATACCAATGAAACCCTGTTCTATCGCCTGCTGGACGCCCACCTCAGCGAGCTGATGCCGATTATCTACACCCCGACCGTGGGTGAAGCCTGCGAGCACTTCTCCGATATCTACCGTCGGGCGCGCGGCTTGTTTATCGCATATCCGAACCGTGCCAATATCGACGATATGCTGCAAAACGCCACCAAACAGAATGTCAAAGTCATCGTGGTTACCGACGGCGAGCGTATTCTGGGTCTGGGCGATCAGGGCATCGGCGGCATGGGCATTCCCATCGGCAAGCTCTCGTTGTATACCGCCTGCGGCGGCATCAGCCCGGCATATACCCTGCCGGTGGTGTTGGACGTCGGCACCAACAATCCGCAGCGCCTGAACGATCCGCTGTATATGGGCTGGCGCCATCCTCGCATCACCGGCGACGAATATTACGAATTCGTCGATGAGTTTATTCAGGCGGTAAAACGCCGCTGGCCGAATGTCCTGTTGCAGTTTGAAGATTTCGCCCAGAAAAACGCCACCCCGCTGCTGAATCGCTACCGTGATGAAATCTGTAGCTTCAACGACGATATTCAGGGTACCGCCGCCGTGACGCTGGGCAGTCTGATTGCCGCCAGCCGCGCCGCCGGCAGCCAGTTGCGCGACCAAACCGTGGTGTTCCTCGGCGCGGGCTCGGCCGGGTGCGGTATCGCGGAACAAATCATCGCCCAGATGAAATCCGAAGGCCTGAGCGAGGAAGAAGCTCGCGCCCGCGTCTTTATGGTTGATCGTTTCGGCCTGTTGACCGACAAACTGCCGAACCTGCTCGACTTCCAAAGTAAGCTGGTGCAGAAAAGCGAATCCTTGACCCGCTGGGACGTGACCAGCGACGCGATCTCTCTGCTGGAAGTGGTGCGTAACGCCAAGCCGACCATTATGATCGGCGTTTCCGGCCAGCCGGGCCTGTTTACTGAAGAAATCATTCGTGAGATGCACAGCCACTGCGCGCGTCCCATCGTGATGCCGCTATCCAATCCGACGTCTCGCGTCGAAGCCCGCCCGGAAGATATCATCCGCTGGACGGAAGGCGCGGCGCTGGTGGCCACCGGCAGCCCGTTCGAGCCGGTGCAGTTCCAGGATAAGGTTTATCCGATCGCCCAGTGCAATAACTCCTTTATCTTCCCCGGTATTGGTTTAGGCGTGCTGGCATCGGGCGCGAAACGCATTACCGACGGCATGCTGATGGCGGCAAGCCGCGCGTTGGCGGACTGTTCGCCGCTGGCAAAAGACGGGCAAGGCGCATTGCTGCCGGATATCGCAGATATTCAGGAAGTATCGAAATACATTGCGCTGGAAGTCGGCAAGGCCGCGCAGTTGCAGGGCGTTGCGGTGGTGACCTCCGCCGATGCGCTGGCAAAAGCCATCTCGCACAACTTCTGGCAGCCGCAATACCGCAGCTACAAACGCACCTCGTTCTGATCCCATCGCTGTTTTAACCCAAGAGCGCGGCCCTGGCCGCGCTCTAATGCGTTGATGACACACCTTCCCAAACCCGTCATTCCCGCGCACAAAAACATCGGGAATGTTTTTGAACGCCGCTTGCGGCGGCCCGAAGGGCGAGCCCTAGGGATGGGGCGAGTAACCGGGAATCAGCCAACGGCGGTTTACGGTTTCAGTAGGAGATTCCCGCCAACAACTGCGGGAATGACTGGGCGGAGGTGGCTGTGTCGCAAGCGGTCCGTTAAGCCTGATACCGACGAAGGCACCGCGCAGCGACATAATTTAGCCGCAAGCCCTTCATAGGGGGCTGGCGTTGATCCCCCTATGTCGGGCGCGTGCTGCGACGTAGCATGGAAATGCCAGCATTGTGGCGCACGAAACTGCCTCTGAGTCCGCATAAAAATGTGACTAAGAGACAGTTGTCAAGGGGAGGCGCTCACACACTCTTCTGCGGAGGGCCGAGGGGGCTCTCGCCTACCCTGCTACCGCCGCTTCATGCCGCACGGCATCCGGCGTCATCGCCGCCAGCACTTCACGGCGCAGGTCGGTAAAGGCATAGCTGGCGCGATCGCGTGGCGTCGGCAGCGTTACCTCCACCACTTTGGCGATCTGCCCCGGATGCGATTGCAGCACCACCACGCGGTGACTCAAATAAAGCGCTTCCTCGATATCGTGGGTCACCAGAATCATGCTGGTGCGCTCATGCCGCCAGATATGCAGCAGTTCATCCTGCAATCGGGTTCGCGTCAGCGCATCCAGCGCGCCCAGCGGTTCGTCGAGCAACAGCACTTCCGGACGCGCCACCAGCCCGCGGGCGATGGCGGCGCGCTGCGCCATACCGCCGGAAAGCTGGTGGGGAAAAGCCTGTTCGTAGCCCGCCAGCCCGACCAGTTCAATATGTTCACGCACCGTGTCGCGTTTACGGGCCGCCGGCCAGGAGACATTCTCCACCGCCAGCGCGATGTTCTCTTCCAGCGTCAGCCACGGCAGCAGGCGATGGTCCTGAAACACAATGCCGCGCTCCGGGCCAGGGCCGCTAATGCGCCGGCTTCCCAGCGTAATCTCGCCCTGATAATCCTGATCCAGCCCGACAATCAGCCGCAACAGGGTACTTTTTCCGCAGCCGCTCGGCCCGACGATACTGACGAACTCGCCGGGCTCCACCGTTAAATCGATGCCGCGCAACACCTCGTGCGATGCGGCGCCGTCGTGCGAATAACGTTTGGTCACGCCGCGCACATGCAATGTCTCGGTCATGGGTTATCCCTCATAGCCCTGCTTCCACACCAGCGCGCGCTTTTGCAACGCCAGCATTAACCGGTCGATTAGAAAACCGACGATGCCGATGGTCGCCATGCAGACCAGCAGTTGGTCGGTCAGCAGCAGCGACTGGGCGCGAAAGATCAGAAAACCAATGCCCACCTGCCCCGCGATGCCCTCGGCCACCACCACCAGCGCCCAGGCCAGCCCGGCGCTGTAACGCAGGCTGACCATCACGTTGGGCAAGGCCGCGGGGATCACGATGCGCCGCAGGGTTTGCCAGCGCGTCAGGCGCAGCACCTCTCCCAGTTCAATGTAGTTGCGATCGACGTTGCGGATCCCTTGCAGCGTATTGAGAAACACCGGGAAAAACACCGATTTGGCGATCACCAGCGTCTTGGCCGGCGCGCCCACGCCCAACCACAGAATGATCAGCGGCAGCCAGGCGATGCCGGGGATATGACGGATCGTGTCGAACGTCGGGCCGAAGAAGTTTTCCACCTTGCGGGACATGCCGGCGGCGATCCCCAGCAGCAGCGCGGCCAATGCGCCGAGCAGGAATGACTGTGAAACCAGCATGATACTGATAAAAAAATCCTGCTCGAACGACTGTTTGGTCACCAGGTCCCAGAACGAGGCGAGCGTACGCGCCGGCGACGGCAGAAAGACCGGCGGAACCCACTGATAATAGGACGCGGCCTGCCAGCCGGACAGGATCGCCAGCGGCAGAATAAAGCCGAGCCAGTTCCCCGATCGTCGGCGGCGAACGATCTTTGCCGTCGCCACGCCGCTAAGAATGCTATCACTCATCGTTATCGTCCTTTAAGCGAGATCAGTTATAGGCCGAATAAGCGCCACCTTTGAAAAAACGCGCGTCGACCAGCTTATCAACCTGGGTATCGCTCAGATTGCGCTCGCTCAGGATGTCGTCCCCCTGCGCGATATACCAGGCCTGGAAGGTTTTGATATTGTCGCGCACGCTGTCGGCGTCTGCCTCGCCGCGCATAAAGTAGAACTGCGACGGATCGGTAATTTGGAACTTGGCGATATGTTCCGGCACGCGCGTGGCTTTGGCGACGATCGCCGCCGCCTCATCGGGATTCGTGCGCGCCCATTCTTTGGCGCGGTCGACCGCCAGCAGAAACGCCTGAATGGCCTGCGGATAGTTTTCGGCAAACGAACGCATCGCGAAGTAGGAAACCCGACCGGCGCCGTTGACGTAGACGCCGTCATCCGGCGTACGGCCGATCACTTTCACCTGCCCGGAGGTATAGAGCGCGGCCGCGCCGGAAGTGCCGAGATGCACCGCCGTCGCATCAATGGAGCCGCTTAACAGGGCGGCGGCGACCGCGGCGCTGTTATCCATCGACTGGTAACGCACCCGCCCCTGCTGCTTGCGGGAGTCGAGCGGCAAGCCCGCCTTGGTCAGGATTTCGGTCGGCGCCGTCCAGTAGCAGCTCACCCGGCTGCTGGCGAATTTGCGTCCGTCCAGATCCTGAATCTGATTAATCTCCTTGTTGTCCGCCCGCGCGATGATCGGCGTACGGTATTTGTCGGAAGGCTCAGATTCCCAGACGATAACGGCATCCAGCCCGTTGGCATGATGCACCACCGCCGGATAAATCATGCGCTGCGCCACCGCGATGCCGCCGTGGTTGAGGTGCGCCGCCTCCGCGCCCAGCAGTTCGGCGCTGCCGGAAGCGATCAGGTTGACCTGTTCGATGCCGATCTTGTCGAACTCTTCCTTAAAGAAACCTTTTTCCTGCGCTACCGCCGTGGCGGGATCGAGTTGCAGCGTAATGCTTTTAAGCGGTTTCACGGCGCCGGTTTCGGCAATCGCCGACTGAAACCACAGCATAAGCGTCGCGCTCAGCGCCAGCAGCGCGGCGGCATGCCGCTTGTTGTTTACTGACAGATTAGACATGGAAAGATACCTCGCATTAAATACGTCGAATAACTGTAGGATGGCGGCGACAGGGATTATCGCGGGATACGCCTGCCGGACATTGCCGCGAATGCGCTCACGATGCGCCGCAACGGCCCATCAATGACAAGCCGGGATTCGATTGGAACCCTCGACGAACGTTGACGAAGACGGTTTTTCCTGCGGCGGCGGTTCCCGCTGCGGCTCCGTTGCCGCCTGCGCCGCTTGCCATCCGCCCAGTATCGCGCTCAAGCCGCATAGCACAGCGAGCGCCTTTTTTCTGCTTACAGTACTCCTTGACATAGTGCTCCTTTATTAATGCAATGTTGTCTTTAGCTACCAAAGGTGAATTTTTTTAACAAATCGCAAGCACATATTTAAAGTCGCAACTATTTTTATCAACCAACAAATATTTATATGGTTACCCATTCATCAGCAATAGTTGGCCGCGCGTCGCCGTCAGGTAGCCAACTGACGGATATCACGGATATTTCCTCACTCTCATTGCGTGTTACGCCGCGCCGCCGCGCAATCAGCCAGTCCGTTTATTAAATAAAAAAACGCCGGGAGCGTTTTTCAACGTCGCCCGCGACGGCCTGCAAGGTGGCGGGCAGGGACAGCCCGCCATAAAAAAACGCCGGGAGCGTTTTTCAACGTCGCCCGCGACGGCCTGAAAGGTGGCGGCAGGGATAGCCCGCCATAAAAAAACGCCGGGAGCGTTTTTCAACGTCGCCCGCGACGGCCCGAAGGGTGGCGGGCAGGGACAGCCCGCCATAAAAAAACCCGCGAGATATCGCGGGTTGCGTGTTATCGACAGGGATATGGCGGGATGTTCAGCCTTTCAGCTTCGGATCCAATGCATCACGCAATCCATCCCCCAACAGATTGAAGGCCAGCACCGTCAGGAAAATCGCCATACTGGGGAAAATCGCCACATGCGGCGCGATCACCATATCCGAGCGGGCTTCATTGAGCATGGCGCCCCACTCCGGCGTAGGCGGCTGCGCGCCTAATCCCAGAAAGGAGAGGCTGGCCGCCGTAATGATCGACATGCCGATACGCATAGAAAAGTACACGACGATGGAAGACACCGTGCCAGGCAGGATATGGCGAGAAACAATCGTCCAGTCGGACGCGCCGATGCTGCGCGCCGACTCGATGTAGGTCTGCTGCTTTAACACCAGCGTATTGCCTCTCACCAGCCGGGCAAACGCGGGAACGCTGAAGATAGCCACCGCGACAATCACATTCGCCATCCCGCTGCCCATAATCGCCACCACGGCAATCGCCAACAGAATACCGGGAAAAGCGAACAACACGTCGCAAACGCGCATGATCAGCCGATCCCACCAGCCTTCATAGTAACCGGCCAATAGTCCAAACGCGGTGCCGATCAGCATACCGATGGTGACCGAAAGGATGCCGGCGGCCAGAGAAATTCTCGCCCCCAGCAAGATGCGGCTGAAAATATCCCGTCCCAGCGCATCGACCCCGAGCCAGTGCTCGATCGACGGCCCCTCGTTCAGGCGCTCATAATCAAAGTAATTTTCCGCATCGTAAGGCACCAGATAAGGCGCCAACAGGGCAATGATAATCAGCAGCGCCACAAACAAACCGGCCAACATCGCCACATGCTGCTGCCGGAAACGTCGCCAGAACTCATGCCACGGCGTGCGAATTCGATTCTCCTTAATCACCGGCATAGCCGACAACACCGCTTTACGTCGCCAGTTTCTCATTATCTTTCCTTATTTATAACGAATCGCTGGGTTAATCGCGGCATACAGCATATCGACCAACAGATTGATAAGGATGAACTCCAGCGAGAACAGCAAGACTTCCGCCTGAATCACCGGATAATCACGCATCTCCACCGCGTCGACCAATAATCGCCCCAGCCCCGGCCAGTTAAAAACCTTCTCAACCACAATCGAGCCGCCGAGCAAAAAACCAAACTGCAACCCCATCATGGTGATGACCGGGATCAACGCATTGCGTAACCCATGCTTCACCACCACCAACGACTCGCGCACGCCTTTTGCCCGCGCGGTGCGCATGTAATCTTCCTGCATCACCTCGACAAAAGAGGCGCGGGTAAAACGGGCCATCACGGCGGCGACGGCCGCGCCCAGGGTGATCGAGGGTAAAATATAGTGCCGCCAGGTGTCGGCGCCGACGGTGGGCAGCCAGCCCAGCTCCACGGAAAAAACCTGCATCAACAGCATACCGAGCGCGAAGGCCGGAAAGGAGATGCCGGAAACCGCCAGCGTCATACCGATTCTGTCGGGCCAGCCATTACGCCACACGGCGGAAACTACGCCGATCGCCATGCCGAACACCACCGACCACGCCATACTGCTGATGGTCAACCACAGCGTCGGCATAAAACGGGTGGCGATTTCTTCCGTCACCGGTCGTTTGGATACTATCGATGTCCCCAGATCGCCCTGGAGGACGTTGGTAAAAAAATGCCAGAATTGCTGCGGCAGCGGTTTGTCCAGCCCTAAATCCTGGCGAACCATCTCTATCACCACGGCATCGGCTTCCCGTCCGGCGGCCAAACGCGCCGGGTCGCCCGGCAGCATATGTACGAACAGAAAAACCAACACCATGACGATCAATAAGGTGGGAATTAATCCCAGCAACCGTTTAATAAAATAATTCAGCATGGATAAGTTTCCACGTACATGCGACTCGCTCTCCTGTGAGTGGAATTGCTGAAAATACGGGGCGACCCGTCATCGCCGCCCCGAATTCACTGACGACCGATTTACTCTTTCAGATCCGCTTCATCGAAGCTGAAGGCGGTATCCGGCATGACATAAAATCCCGTCAATTTCTTGTTGTTGGCGGAAACCAGCTTTTCAGTCGCCAGGAAAATCCAGGGCGCGTCGGCCCAGATTTTGTCCTGCGCGTCTTTATACAGTTTCTGCTTTTCCGCCCGGTCGGTGGTTTTCAATGCGCCGCTCAGATCGGCATCCACTTGCGGATTGCTGTAGAACGCGGTGTTAAATAGCGCCGGCGGCCAGGATGCGGTGGCGAACAGCGGCGACAGCGCCCAGTCCGCTTCCCCGGTCGAGGCCGACCAGCCGGTATAGAACAGCCGCACGCCCGTCTCTTTCACGCCCTTGCCTTCGACCTCGGCGGCGCGCTGGCCCGCATCCATGGCGGTAACCTGAACCTTGACGCCCACCTGCGCCAGTTGCTGCTGGGTAAACTGCAACACTTTCTGCGCCGTGCTGTGGTTATGCGACGACCAGAGCGTGGTGGTAAAACCATCCGGATAGCCGGCCTCTTTCAGCAATTCGCGGGCTTTTGCCGGATCGTAAGGCCACGGCTGATATTTCACCGCATAATCGATGCTCGGCGGCAACGGGCCTTCCGCCGGCGTCGCATAGCCGGAAAACGCCACTTTGATCAACGCCTCTTTGTTAATGGCGTAGTTAAGCGCCTGCCGCACCTTGGGATTATCAAATGGTTTCTGGGTGACGTTGAGGCTGATATAGCGATGCAGAATGGAGGGCGAGGAAACCAACGCCAGCTCTGCGTTTTTCTCCAGCACTTTGGCCTGTTCGAACGGGATCGGATACGCGAACTGCGCTTCGCCGGTTTGCAGCAGCGCCGCGCGGGTGTTGTTATCCACCACCGGACGCCAGGTGATGCTGTCCAGTTTGGGCAGCCCGGATTTCCAGTAGCCGGCAAACTTCTCGACCTTGACGTAGTCGGTCTGATTCCAGGTGACAAAACGGTATGGTCCGGTACCCACCGGATGGAAACCGATCTCTTTGCCGTACTGCTGCAACGCCGCCGGCGAGATGATCACCGCGGCCGGATGCGCCAGATTATTGATAAAAGCGGAGAACGGCGTTTTCAGCGTGATTTTCACCGTCTGCGCGTCGACCACTTCCGTTTTATCGATCATTTTGAACAGGTTGTAGCGCTTCAGACGATTCTGCGGATTGCTGGCGCGATCCAGATTCACTTTTACCGCTTCGGCATTAAAATCGGTGCCGTCGTGAAACTTCACGCCCGGATGCAGTTTAATCGTATAAACCAAACCGTCCGGGCTTGCGGTATAGCTCTCCGCCAGCACATTGACCAGCTTCATATTCTTGTCGAAGCCGAACAGTCCCTGATAGAACGATTTGGCCACGCTTTGGGATAATGAGTCATTGGCGTCGTAGGGATCCAGCGTGGTGAAGTTGGATCCGACGGCGATCACCGCATCCTTGGCCGCCCAGGCCGGCGCCGTTGCCATGGCGGCGGCGATACCGGCGGCAAGTAGCCAGTTGCGTTTCAAATGGATAACATTCATCGTATTACGTTCTCCTTGTCATGCCCTGTCAATAAGCGCCGGCAATCGGATGATGAGCGACGAAATGTCGTTCGCCAACCTGCACTAAAGGCGCGGTGGTAGGTTCATCGCCTATTGCCCGGATCGGGCTGGGTACTTCATCAACCAGTAAAACCTGTTCGCGATGGCGCCGCGCGGGATCGGCAACCGGCACCGCCGCCATCAGTTTGCGGGTATAGGGATGTTGCGGATGTTCAAATACCGCGCTGCGCGGCCCGATCTCCACAATTTGCCCCATATACATTACCGCCACCCGATGGCTGATCCGCTCAACAACCGCCATATCATGGGAAATAAACAGAAAAGCGATGCCGAATTCGCGCTGCAATTCCAGCATCAAATTAACGATTTGCGCCTGAATGGAGACATCCAGCGCGGAAACCGATTCGTCGGCAATCACCACTTTGGGATTCAGCGCCAGCGCCCTGGCGATACAGATACGCTGACGCTGACCGCCGGAAAACTCATGGGGATAGCGGCGGGCATGTTCCGGTTCCAGTCCGACGCGGGCCAGCAGCCACGCGACCCGTTTTTCCGCGTCCTGGCGACTCGCCGCGCGGTGGACCAGCAACGGCTCCATAATGGAAAAACCGACCGTCATGCGGGGATCCAGCGAAGCGTAAGGGTCCTGAAAGATAAACTGAATATCCCGCCGCAGATGCTGCAATGCCGCGCCCGCCATATGGTCAATCCGTCGTCCGTTAAAGATGATCGTCCCGCTTTGGCTTTCCACCAATCGCAGTAACGCGCGTCCGGTGGTGGATTTGCCGCAGCCCGACTCCCCCACCAGCGCCAGCGTTTCCCCCGGATAGAGATCGAAACTGACGTTTTCCACCGCATGCACCTGTCGCGTCACCCGGTTCAGAATGCCGCTGCGAATCGGGAAGCGGGTGACCAGATCTTTCACTTGAAGAATCGGTTCAGCACGCGGAGGAATGGTATTTTGCGGTTCGCTGTCGGCGGCCGATGAGGTTTCCTGATTCAGCAAGGGGAATTTAGCCGGATAAGGCTGTCCGCGCATCGATCCCAATTTGGGTACCGCCGCCAACAGCGCTTTGGTGTAGGGACACTGCGGCGCCTTGAAAATGTCCTCGGCCGCCGCCGCCTCAACGCTTTCCCCGTGATACATCACCAGCACCCGGTCGGCGACCTCCGCCACCACCCCCATATCATGGGTAATGAAGATCACCGCCATGTCCATTTCCTGCTGCAATACGCGGATAAGTTGCAGGATTTGCGCCTGAATGGTGACGTCCAGCGCCGTTGTCGGCTCATCGGCAATCAACAGCGACGGCTTACAGGAGAGCGCCATCGCGATCATTACCCGCTGACGCATGCCGCCGGAGAGTTGATGCGGATAACGATCCAGCACATTGCGCGCCTCCGGGATGCGCACCAAATCCAGCATGCGCAACGCTTCACGCCTGGCGGCGCGATGATCCATTCCCTGATGCAGTCGAATGGATTCGGCGATCTGCTCGCCGACGGAAAAGACCGGATTCAGCGACGTCATCGGCTCTTGAAAAATCATCGCCAAATCGGCGCCGCGCAGCTTACGCATCAGCGACGGCCCGGCGGCGCTTAAATCCAGCACCTGGCCGTCACGCTTGCGAAACAGCATTTCGCCCTGATGAATCACACCGCCGGCCTGTTCGACCAGCCGCATCAGCGCCAGCGACGTCACCGATTTGCCCGACCCGGACTCCCCCACTATCGCCAGCGTCTCCCCTCGATCCACCGAAAAGGTTAAATCACGCACCGCATCCGTCCGCTGGCCCTGTTGTTCAAAATAAACGCCCAGATCGCGAACTGACAGCACCCGGTCATCCGGCAGAAAAAAAACCGGCTCAGGGGCGGAAAGCAGCGCATGATGATGCCGTGTTTGTGTCATGAACAGAGAATCTCCATATAAAACGGGGGAGTCGGAACAGCAAAGCAAGCTGGCCGCCGCTCGTATAACCGCTTGTCATCAAACTCTTTTTTTTGACTATATTTAGCGCCATGCAGTATGTAAAGCAGAAAATGCAGCATAATCCTGAGGAAATATCTTTTATAACATTAAGTTAGTTGACCTAAACCAAACGATATATACACCCGATGGGTTTCAACGCGCCGACATCATCCCTGAAAGATGAAGGGAGTGTGGTTCTCTGACATAATATTGGCATACGATGCGCATTTTTGCCTGCCGGCCGTCGGCAACGACGCAATGAATAACATGATGGAGTTCTGATGGAAAGCGTTAGCCCAGGTTTATTGACTCTCGAACAAGCACAGGAAAAACTGTTTTCCCGGCTTGAAGCGATAGCGGAAACGGAAACCGTCTCACTGTATGATGCCACGGGCCGCATCACCGCCAGCGCGATAACCTCGCCCATAAATGTTCCCCCCTTTGCCAATGCCGCGATGGACGGTTACGCCATTCGCCGCGCCGATTTGTCCGCCGCCCCGCTCCCGATCGCCGGTAAGGCCTTCGCCGGCGCGCCCTTTGACGGCGTGTGGCCGTCAGGAACCTGTATTCGGATTATGACCGGCGCCCCGGTTCCCGCAGGCGCGGATGCGGTTGTCATGCAGGAGCAGACGGAG
This sequence comes from Brenneria sp. L4-2C, assembly GCF_040240335.1. NCBI lineage: Bacteria > Pseudomonadati > Pseudomonadota > Gammaproteobacteria > Enterobacterales > Pectobacteriaceae > Brenneria > Brenneria sp. L4-2C. The sequence continues at coordinate 392,613 of NZ_JBEIAC010000002.1, forward strand.
GTCAGCGCAGCAGGCGTCCGTTTTCTTCACCCAGTAAGCGCCGGGCAGAATATCCGTCTGCCTAGCGAAGATATCCGTGAAGGCGCCTGCGTGCTGCCCGCCGGAACCAGGCTGAGCGTGGCGGAGTTGCCCTTGCTGGCATCGCTGGGGATCGCGCAGGTTGATGTGTTCCGTCGCCTGAAGGTCGCCATTTTCTCAACCGGCGATGAGCTTCAGCCCGTCGGCCAACCGCTGCAAGCCGGACAAATATACGACACCAACCGCTTCGCCGTGCGTTTAATGCTGGAACAGCTTGGTTGCGATGTCGACGATCTGGGCATCGTCCGCGACGATCCGCGCGCGCTGCGCGACGCGTTCCGGCAAGCCGACAGCGGCGCCGATTTGGTGATCAGCAGCGGCGGCGTCTCCGTCGGCGAGGCGGATTACACCAAACAGATATTGGAAGATCTGGGCAATATCGATTTTTGGCAGCTCGCCATCAAGCCCGGCAAACCGTTCGCCTTCGGCAAACTGCAAAACGCCTGGTTCTGCGGCCTGCCGGGAAACCCGGTTTCTTCCGTCGTCACATTTTATCAACTGGTGCAGCCGTTGCTGGCCCGTCTTTCGGGTCATTCTCAATGGCGCCCGCCAACGCGCCTGCGGGTGAAAACCACCAGCGCGCTGAAAAAAACGCCGGGCCGCATCGATTTTCAGCGGGGTATTGTTAGCCGCAACGCCCTGGGCGAATGGGAAGTTAAAACCACCGGTCATCAGGGTTCTCACGTATTCAGTTCTTTTAGTCAGGCTAACTGCTTTATCGTGCTGGAAGCCGAACGCGGCCGCGTCGCCGCCGGCGAATGGGTCGAGATTGAACCTTTCAATGCGCTGTTGGGGAATTAGCCATGCTGCCGGAACTCAGTGATGAAGAAGCGCTGCGCTATAATCGCCAGATCGTGCTGCGCGGCTTTGATTTTGACGGGCAGGAAAAATTGAAAGCCGCACGCATCCTGGTTGTCGGACTCGGCGGGCTGGGTTGCGCGTCTTCACAGTATCTGGCGGCGGCCGGCGTCGGCCACCTGACGCTGCTGGACTTCGATACCGTTTCGCTCTCCAATCTTCAGCGACAGATACTGCATCATGATGCCCGTATCGGCATGACCAAGGTTGCATCAGCGCGGATTGCGCTCGCGGAAATTAACCCTCACCTGTCCCTTGATGCCATTAACGCCGATCTGGATGATGAGGCGTTGAGCAAACTGGTGGAGAAACACGATGCGGTGCTCGATTGCACCGATAACGTATCCATCCGCGATCGCCTGAATCGCATCGGCTTTCATCTGAAAAAACCGCTGATTTCCGGCGCCGCCATCCGTATGGAAGGTCAGCTCAGCGTATTCACCTACCAGCAAGATGAGCCTTGCTATCGTTGCCTCAGCCGGCTGTTCGGCGAAAACGCGCTAACCTGCGTGGAAGCCGGCGTGATGGCGCCGCTGGTGGGTACCATCGGCAGTTTGCAGGCGATGGAAGCCATCAAGTTAGTGACGGGATTCGGCAAGGTTATCACCAGCCGTTTGCTGATATTCGACGCCGGCGCCATGCAGTTCCGGGAAATAAAATTACCTAAAAATCCAGGCTGCGAAGTCTGCGGCGCTTGAGTAATAATATCCCCTGAATACCTCAGGTTGCCTGAGCGTTGGCCTTCCCGCGACGCGAAGTATTCAGGGTATATCCACGCGATACAATAAAAAATAAGCAATCAGGTTAGTTTATTAACTTTATTAAATGGCGCGGCGCAATGCGGCGCGGCCTCGGTAATTATCTGTTCAACATCAGACACGCCGGTCCAAATTGAAAGCACGGTCGTCGTGGTCCACCAAAGATCGGATTGAACCTTGTCAATAATTTTCGGCGTCTCTGATTTTAAACATGAAAATACCTGCTGCGCGGTTTCTTTCGACATATTGATAGATTCCGCATAGCGATTTAATTCATTTTCAAGTGGCTCAAACAAAAAGAAAGCCAGTATCGCAGAAATAATAGTTTGCATCGTCAGCACTTATATTAGTTTAATTAACCATCTCGATTTTTGGGGAAAAGACCTGAATGACTTTTTCCCTCAACGTAAATGTCGCCGGCGTTTTTCCAATCAGTTCGCCGTCGGCATTAATATCATGCGGCTTTGCCGTATGCACCGTTAAACCGGTCGCGGAGAAAGCGCGTACTTTGCGCCATCGCCCGTGCGTTCCCCGGCGCAGAAAAGGCAGCAGCGCCAGCATTTCCCACCAATGGGAGATCTCCAGACTATAAACATCCAGTCGGCCATCGTCAGGCGCGGCCGTCTGTTCCACCGTCATGCCGCCGCCGTAAAAACGGCCATTGCCCACGGAAACCTGAACGGTTCTGACGCTTTCCTTGATGCCGTCGTGCTCGATTTCGACCCTGAACGGACGACTCTGCTTAAGCAATTTAAACGCGGCAAGCGCGTAGCCCAGCGTTCCCCAACGTTTTTTCGACTTGGCCGATAGCCCGCGCGCCAGCGCAGCCGAAAATCCGATACTGGAGACATTAAAGAACAGATGACCGTTCACTTCCCCCAGATCGATGGTCCTTAAATTTCCAGCCGCGATAATTTGTATCGCCAGCTTCAAATCTTTTGGTATCCCCAGCGTACGGGCAAAATCATTCGCCGTGCCTAACGGCAGGACGCCCAGCGGCAAGCCGGTATCAACCAGCGCTTGAGCCGCCGAGTTCAACGTGCCATCGCCGCCGCCGATAATAACAAAGTCCACATCATGCGCATGGGCGCGGATAATATCGCCGCAGGAATCGGAATGCTGTTCGCCGGGATCAATAACCTTAATATTATGCGATTGTAATAATTGAACCACAGATGACTTCGATGAATCGCCATTTCTCGCGTTTTGATTAATAAATAACAGCGCCGTCGAGCGCCCCTGTTTATCTTCTCGTCTTTCTGCCGCCATTGTCTATCCGACTTCATTACCGTGACCAACGTTAATTGATACCACTATTTCATCGGTTTTCACAAGTTACATTGAGTAAGACCACAATAAAATACAAATCATTACATTATTGCCGGCGATAGCGCTTATTCACGATAGTCCATTAAAATATCGTCCGCCGGGGCATTATTTTATTTTCCGTTACCGTCAATAACCCGTCCAAAAGTAAACGCGTCCTATCCTTTGATCCGCCGCCTTCTTTCTCCCTCGCCTGCAAGGTTGATTCGAACGCATTCAGGCTGACGTTATGTTGCTGTTTCCGGCTACGCCTGCTTAACTTCAATAAGGAAGTTGACCGGCAGCCGTGATGCTCAGAAATGATTTTCCGTCTGCTACCTCATTGATGACACCGGGAGTACCGTTTTGCTGACTGGATTGATAACAAACTCACGTTGGCTGAATAAAACGCGCGCAATTATAATATTCGCCGTCATGTTGCTCACCGCATTTCTGATTATCAGTTGGACCAGCTATGAAGTAGCCAAAAAATCGCTGGAGGAAGAAATAAAAGAACATACGCTGCCGTTGACCAGCGATAACGTGTACTCCGAAATTCAGCAGGACTTGCTGAAACCGATCTTTATCTCATCGCTAATGGCGCACGACACCTTTGTTCGCGACTGGGTTCTTGCTGATGAACGCGATTCGCAGGCCATGATTCGCTATCTGAAAGAGATTGACCGCCGCTTCGATACCCTGTTTTCCTTTTTTGCCTCGGACAAAACGAAACGTTTTTACGATCCTCAACGCGTTCACCACACTATCTCGGCGCAATCCCTCGACGATCGATGGTTTTTTCAAGCCCGAAATCTGTCGGATGACACCCCTTACTTCATTGATGTCCGCGTCGATCCCGAAGACCGTACCCATCTGGATATTTTTATTAACCATAAAGTCCTGGATTATGACGGCGACTTCATCGGCGTCACCGGTATTGGCATTCCCATCGAGCGGGTCAAACTGCTGATTGAAAAATATGAGCAGCGCTACAACCGCACGATTTACTTCATTGATAAAACCGGCAACGTCGCATTGCACGGAAAAACCTACGATCGTGCTCTGAAAATTCAACAGCAACCCGGACTGGCAACCCTCGCCACCTCGATTCTGACGGTGCCGGGCGGCGCCTATGAATACCACGCTCAGGATACGCAAATCTTTCTCAATACCCGCCTGATCCCCGAGTTTGGCTGGTATTTAATGGTCGAGCAAACCAGCCATCCCAGCGAACGGCGGCTGTTCGCTACGCTGATGAAAAATCTGGGGGTCAGCATCGCCGTCAGCACGCTGTTTCTGTTCCTGCTTTGGCTGACCATCGGCGGCTATCAGCGCCGCCTGGAGCTGATGGCGACAACCGACAAGCTGACCGGGATTATGAACCGGCAGGCGTTCGATTATGCCTTTGAACGGCTGAGCGGCAAACGACAGGCAAAACATCAACCTATCGCCATCGTGCTGCTGGATATCGACCACTTCAAAATAGTCAACGATCGCTACGGACACGGCGCCGGTGATTTGGTGTTGCAGAAAATCGCGCAGATATTGCAACAGTCCATCCGCAACAGCGATCGAATTTGCCGTTGGGGAGGAGAAGAGTTCGTGGTGCTACTGGACAACTGCGATATCGACAATGCGCTGACGCGCGCCGAAACGCTGCGTCATGACGTTGAAGCGATGGTCGTGCCGTTCCGTAACGAGACGATTCAGGTCACCATCAGCTGCGGCGTGGCGGAATATCGGGCAAAGGAAACGCTGGATGCGCTAATCAACCGGGCGGATATCGCGCTATACCAGGCCAAGCAGCAAGGGCGTAATCGGGTCATCAAATCGGACGACTAGCCAGCCGGACAGCGCCGCTTTAATGGCGCTGTCCGACGGCATCAGCCCTGGCGTTTACCATAAGCGTATTTCACTTCCGCAATTCGCAACTCATAATGCTGGTACCACTCGGCAATACCGAACTCCTGCGCGATACGATGTTCTGAATGACGCTTCCACTGTTTGATCGCGTCAAGAGAATCCCAGTAAGAAACGGTTATCCCGAACCCCTGCTGGTCGCGCGCGCTTTCCGCGCCAAGGTATCCGGGTTGCGTCATGGCCAGCTCAGCCATTCTGGATGACATCTCATCATATCCGCGATCCCCTGGCGTACGTTGTGATGAAAAAACCACGGCGAAATACGGCGGTTCAGGCAGTCGGGCAAAACCGGCATGACTCATTCAGCGCTCCATAAAAATATTATTAATAACATCACTGCTATATCGCGCTCTTTTATGATTGCATCAGCGTCAGCAGCGTCGTCATGATGGTAATACTGATGATGACCGATAGCGAATTGGTAAAGCTGGAAACCGAGGCGAACATCCCGCTGAACCTTGAAGTGAACAAAGGCGCCAGCGACGATACCGGCGAAAACACCACCACGGCCAGTACCTGACGGATTTCCAGCGGCAACGGCGTGTAATAATAAAACAACACGGCGAATGCGCAGGCTACGCCGTAGCGAAGCGCCAGTACCTTTAATACATTCGCCAGCGCCGCCCGGTTGATATTGATTTCCAGCATCATGCCGATAATCATCATGGCGAGAAACGGGTTGGCGTTGCCGATGGTCGATGTCACCAAAGTGACCTGACTGGGAAGATGCAGACCGAATAGCGCGGCAATCAGCAACAACATATAGACATCAAACGGCACAGAGGAGAACAGCCGCCGAATCGTGCTTTTCAGACCGGCGCTGCGGCCGGTGGCGTGTGATGCGGCAACGTAGCTGCCGCCGGTACAGATAATGGAGTTTCCGGCATCAAACAGACAGGTCGCAACGATGCCGGCCGGACCAAGAAAACTCTGCACATAAGGCAAGGTAAAGCAACCGATGTTATAGCCCGGCGAATTGATGATATAAAAGGCTTTCATTTCATCCGGGCCTTTGCGGGCAATCAAATACCCCGCCCCCATCAGTAAAAGATTACACCCCAACCCCAGTACCACCAGAATCAATAAAGAGTGATCGACTTTAAAGCTGGCAAACCCGGTGATGACCGCCGCAGGCAGGGTAATATTCATCATGATCCTGGACAGCGCCAGGCTGTCGGATCGTTGTAATACGCCATACTGTTTCAGCAGATATCCGATAATGATGACAAAAATAAATGAGAAGGCTTTGATAAGCACATCAACCATCTTGATTCCCCGATACGACAAAGATAACTGCTACATCCGCATTTTGAACGACCAGACGGCAAGAGATAATCGCCTTATAGATTATGCGGTTATATAATTTAACGTATAAAAGAGCAACTGCTGGCCACCACCAACGGCAAAAGATGAAAATCGATGATGCAACAGGTAGTTTTACGGCATGGAAGATAGAAAAAACGTGTGATCAGAATAACATTTTTGCTTGCAGACTGAACAGTCGCAAACGTGTTATATCCGGCAGAAAGATGCAGGGTGTACGGGTGACGCCGCCGGCGTCGCCCGTTTAACTAAATACAACTGCGCTGAAGAAGCGGCGTCGATATCATCCGGCTCAGATACCGTCGTTTTTCGTCTGTACCCAAAATGCGTGAATCAGGCCGGGGAAATACCCCAACAGCGTCAGAATGATATTCAGGATAAACGCCCAACCAATCCCTTTCCCAAGCAACACGCCCAGTGGGGGTAAAATAATGGTAAAAACGATGCGCCAAAAACCCATATTTATCTCCGTAACGTAATGATTAACTATCAACCTAGCTCACGCGGAGCAATCCGACAAATTTATCGCCGACTATCGCGCGTCTAGCAGGACAGCAAAACACGCCGTGAGCGATCTTTAACCTGGCTTGCGGCGGCACGGAACATCCGCCATAAAAAATGCCGATCAGCCTTGCCGACCGGCATTCATCCTGAGCATGACTTAACGTAAAATATTATTCATTGGACACAACGGCATAGCCGCCTGTCCCCATAATCAGGCCTGATGTTCTATCGCCTTGCCGCGATTTTCGATCGCGATCTTTTGCGGTTTTTCGCTTTCAGGGATTTCCTGATACAACTCAATGGTCAACAGCCCGTTTTCCAGCGCCGCCCCCTGAACTTTCACATGCTCGGGCAACGCATAGCTGATGCTAAAGTCGGCGCGGCTAATCCCCTGATGCAGCCAACCTTCATCTTCAGCTTCGCTTTTCTCTTCGCGTTTACCGGTTACGCTTAGTCGACCGCCGGTGGTTTTTATTTCCAATTCATCTTCTTTCCAGCCGGGTACGCTCAGCGTGATCCCATAGCGGTTGTCGCCTAATAAACGGATATCGTACGACGGCGTCGCCGACAGCGGCGTGTCGCCGGTCAGTTGGCTAAATAGCCGGTCAATACGGTTAAAACGATCGGAAAACAGCGAACCGGAAATATCGGGGAACAATGACAAGGTTCTCAGTGCCATAATTAACCTCCTGAATATCTTGATACATTCAAAAGCTCAACCTATGAGGCAAGCATCGCTTGTCCGCTTAATAAGATGGTAGCATTGGTGAAAAATTCAAGTGTGTTTCTGTCGGGAAAATCACATTTTTGCTATGTGCAAAAGTTTGAGGCCTACCGATAAAAGAAACCGCCGCGCCCGGTCGTCATCCGGCCATTCGTTGCGACTTTATTCACGCTGACAAGGAAAATCCAGACCATGGAGATCATACTGATGCGGCACGGCAAACCCAGTCTGGGCGTAAGCCGGAAAGTCTCGCCATATGAAATGATATCCTGGATCGAGCGGTACAATCAGGCCGAAATTGGCGATGATTCGCCGCCCGATGCCGGCAGAGAACTGGCGGCGCGCGCGACCCGCATCGTCGCAAGCTCGTCTCCCCGGGCGCTTGCTTCTTTGCAAGCCCTGGGATATCGACCTGACGTCATCGACGCCCTGTTTTGCGAAGCCGAACTACCGGTTACGCATTGGCGTTGGCCGCGGCTTTCTCCGTTTTACTGGGGCTTTATTTTTCGTCTGGCCTGGCTATGCGGCTACAGACGACATGTTGAATCCAAACACCAGGCCAGACAACGGGCATACCTGGCGGCAAATCAGCTCATAGCCCTGGCGGAATCCGGATCCGTACTGCTGCTGGGACATGGAATGATGAATCATCTGATTGCGAAGCAGCTTCAACGACAGGGATGGTGTGAGGAACGCAAACAAGGTCATGGCTACTGGCGCGCCGCGATCTATAAACGCGGATAACAAAGTACGCGATGATGTTATGAGAAAAAGGCTGACGCTATGCAAATCGCGCCATCGCGGCGGCTAAAAGCAACGCATTCCACTGGATAAGGAAGCGATACTGCGATCTTGTGATGATTTTCCCCGACGAGCTAATCGTCACAGAATAGAATCACTGTAAGTGATTGAATAGTGGCGGAGAGAGGGGGATTTGAACCCCCGGTGGAGTTGCCCCCACTCCGGTTTTCGAGACCGGTCCGTTCAGCCGCTCCGGCATCTCTCCGTTTAAGCGGTTGCTATAATGCCCTCTTTTGAGGCATTTTAACAGCCTTAGCTATCGTCTTTGAATTCAAGTGATGACTTAGCGAGCAACAGCGATGATAAAGTGGCCGTGGAAAACAAATGAACCTCAGGTTGATGTGCAGGATCGCTGGCAGTCTGCGATGGCAATCCCCCTGCTCGCGCCGTTAAGCGATCGGGAACGGACGCGGCTGGTGAATATTGCGGATCAGTTCCTGAAGCTAAAACGCGTCCTTCCATTACAAGGACTGGCGCTGACCGACATTATGCAGCAGCGCATCGCACTACTGTTTGCTTTGCCGATCCTGGAACTGGGCATTGAGAACCTGGATGGTTTTCACGACGTGCTGATTTATCCCGCGCCTTTCACGGTAGATGACGAATGGCAGGATGAGTACGGACTGGTTCACACCGGCAAAGTGGTGCAATCCGGACAAAGTTGGGATCAGGGGCCTATCATACTGAACTGGCAGGAGATCCAGGACTCGTTCGATCTATCCGGATTCAACCTCGTTATTCATGAAGTCGCGCATAAGCTGGATCTCCGCGGCGGGGGCATGTCGACCGGGGTTCCGCTGATTGCCCTGCGCGATGTCGCCCTGTGGGAGCAGCGCCTCCATGCCGCCATGGAGTCCTTACAGGAAGAAATCGATTTAGTCGGAGAAGACGCAGCCAGTATGGATCCCTACGCGGCCCAGGATCCTGTTGAATGCTTTGCCGTACTTTCCGAGTATTTCTTCAGCGCGCCGGCCCTATTACAGGAGCGATTCCCACTTCTATATCAGTGCTTTACAGGATTCTATCGTCAGGACCCGTTAACCAGACTGAAAGCGTGGCAAAACAGCACGGACTATCAGGCGCCTGTTACTTATTAGCCCGCGTGAAGAAAGAACTGTACACAGCCTAAACAGTCAGACAATTACTCTCGACTTTGCCATTGACAGTACATCTGACGCCGGATATCATGCGCCCCGTTCACACGATTCCTCTGTAGTTCAGTCGGTAGAACGGCGGACTGTTAATCCGTATGTCACTGGTTCGAGTCCAGTCAGAGGAGCCAGATTTTAGTTTCATGACGTTCCTATAAGTCCTGAAGCGTTTAAAAAACAAGAAGTTATCTTTACCCGGTTATCCTGAGAAGGACTACCGGGTTTCTTGACATCCATAGTTTTTGGGGGCTTAATCGGGGGCCTCACGGTTCGTTGAGAAAATGGAGCCCCCGCTATGGCATTAACCGATACCTCTATCCGCAAGATCAAACCCTCCGATAAATCCTTCAAGCTGGCAGACAGTTCAGGACTGTACCTGCTGATCAAACCCAACGGCTCAAAACTCTGGTACATGAAGTACCGCATCTATGGCAAAGAAAAAAAGCTGGCCTTTGGTCCCTACCCGGATGTTTCCCTGTTTAAGGCGCGTCAGCTACGCGATGCCGCACGCGCTAAAGTGCGTGAAGGTGCCGATCCTGCTGTTGATAAGAAAATCGCGCAGCAGAAAAGGAAAAACGGGCAGACATTTCGCCAGATCGCCATGAACTGGCACGCCGATCACCGTCGCTGGTCTGCGCATTACGCAAAAACCATCCAGCGCAGGCTGGAAATGTATGTTTTCCCGGATATCGGAGACAGCCTTATCGATCAGATCACAACAGCGGATCTGTTATTCACGTTGCGTAAGGTGGAGAGTAAAGGCTTTCTGGAAATCACAGCACGGCTAAAAAACTACGTAAATGAGATCATGCGCTATGCGGTGAAAAAGCAGTTAATCAAGTCGAACCCGGCGCTGGATCTGGATGGTGAGTTTACGCCGCCGGAAACCAACCATTACCCTGCCCTGCCGCTTGAGAAGCTGCCTGAATTGTTATCCCGGACGGACAGTTACTCCGGCAGGTTGCTGACCAAATATGCTCTTAAACTATCACTGTTGTTTTTTGTACGATCCAGCGAATTGCGCTTTGCACGCTGGAGTGAAATCGACTGGCAGCAGAAATTATGGATAATCCCGGAAACGCGGGAACCGATCGAAAACGTGCGTTTTTCTCATCGTGGCACAAAAATGAAAACGCAGCACATCGTTCCTTTATCCGAACAGGCCATCGCGATCTTAAAGCAAATTGAACCGCTTTCCGGTCATCTGGCGTTTATTTTCCCCGGCGAATACGATCAGGATAAATGCATGAGCGACAATACCGTTAACAAGGCGTTGCGCGTAATGGGCTACGACATCCAAAAAGACGTCTGCGGCCACGGTTTCCGGGCGATGGCGTGTGCTGCGCTGAGTGAGTCGGGCTTGTTGAGCAAAGAAGCCATTGAGAAGCAAATGAGCCATCAGGAAAGAAACAGCGTCCGAGCAGCCTATGTTCACAAAGCTGAGTATCTGGAAGAGCGGATCAAGATGGTGCAGTGGTGGGCGGATTATCTGGATGCGAATCTCGACGGGTATATTTCACCCTATCAGTACGCCGCGCCCCTGAAAAATGCATCGTAATAAAAATAGAGTCCTTTGTTTTCCTGATAATAAATGGGAAACCTGCCCTTTGCCCCTGCACAGGGGCAAAGTTAATTACATGACTCATATCACTGTGGTTTCACAAATACAATTGAGCCGGAATGATTCTTTCTGTACTGGTGATATTGAAGGATCATTGTCGCCAGATCATCATCCACAGCGTAAAAGTACGCCTCTGGTATATCGAGCACTGCCGCAAATTTACACACTAACCCAAAATCTGGTGCATGAACCTCGTTTTCATAGGAACTGATTCGAGAGCTTGCCGATTCTTCATCAAGACCTGCGCGAACGCCCAATTCTGTTTGAGTCAGACCGGCATTGACTCTGGCAATTTTTAGCCTTTTCCCAATCATGATTGGACACCCGCCGTTTTCCTTAGATATGCGAATTATCGCTCTTATGGGCGAAGGCTCTCTTCATGCTTTACCTTAATTAATCATGTAATGCTTGAATTTTGTTCTATAAATAATCAATATTAAGGAATTACAGAATTTTTCGCGGTTAAATATGGAGAGGGATATTATGCAACTGAAAGAAAAGGGTCTGGACTGGCACCCGGCAGATATCATCGCCGGGTTAAGAAAGAAAGGCACAACGCTTGCCGCTGTTTCCCGTCAGGCGGGGCTGGCGTCATCTACATTGGCAAATGCATTAACAAGACACTGGCCCAAAGGGGAAAAGCTGATTGCCGAAGAGTTGGGCGTTACGCCCGAGCAAATCTGGCCATCCCGTTACCGTAAGCCGGAACATCGCTAAAGCTAAACCGGCTCTCCCGATCTTCCGTCAGCTTTGCTGGCGGAAGATCGGGAGACGACAAGCGCAGCGCGGCAGCGTGATGTTACTTTCTGAGACGTTTTATGCAAATATTTAATCCACCCCATCCGGGTGAAGTACTCCGCGATTATCTTGAAGGCGTGAGCATCACACAGGCAGCTTTCGCGCTGCAAATATCACGTTCACGGTTATCCCGTATCCTCAACGGTCATGCCCCCATTACGGCAGATATGGCGCTGCGTCTGGGCGCGCTGGTGAATACCAGTGCTGAAATGTGGGCGGATATGCAGTCTGAATATGCCCTCTGGCAGGCTTTGCAGCAGCCCCGTCCTGCTATCCATCCACTGCGCCACCGTCGGGATAACATGCAAAGCGAAGAATAGCTGGCTAATGCGGCAGTCTCTCATTCACAAATTCACGATAAATTCAAGGGGAAACTCTTTTTCCAAAAAAACGAGTTTCCCCTTTCTGCGCCATAAATAACGGCGTAATCTCCTTCCTGCAACTTGTTGTCGTAGACAACGCCCATGCTTCACGGTCTGAAAGAAGCGCCTGTTAACAGGATGACCAGCCCTTTTAGCGGTACGTACCTCTGCAATACCGGGACGCAAAATCCTCTGCGTCTGAGGCTGAAAGATATACACGAGACAAATTCACAGCCACCACCTCACGCGCCGGCCTTTACTGGCTGATGCCTCAACATTGCCGAAAATATCCGGCTAACTCACTCCTGCTGACGATCAGCGCCTTTAACTTTTACGGACTGCGGCCTGCATTGACGCCAGGCTTTGCTGCCGCGTGACCGCAAAACTGCGCCAGAATCTGCCATATCTGCCACCCCGCAACCTGTGGGGGCGTCACTTTGGGCGCGCAACGCGACAATGTGCCGCACCACCACCACACCGCGCCATGCCCTTATTTTCGCGGCTTCTGCACCTATTCCCCAATCCGACATGCCTTTTTGGGGCCGCTGTCGGCAAGAAAAGAGGAGAAAAAGATCGATACCGAGGGGGCATGACGCCCCGGAGAATTCCTACTTCGGCAGGCAGCCCGTACCGCGTACTGGCTGAAACTCCCTATACCTCAACAAGCTCTCACTCCGGCGTGAAGGTATCGTTCTGGCGCAGCCAAAAAGCATACGCCGGAGACCGTTTGTTTTTTAATCATGGGGGATGTATGAGCAAATTAGGCGGAGAGATGAAGGCATTGGCGAGAAACGGCGGCGGTCGCCATAAAACGGTGAACGATCGCATTCATATCGTGCAGCGTTTCAGCTACCATTTACGGGCGCTAAATATCCAGATCCAGCGGGTGGCGCAGATTAAGGTTCGCCACATTGAAAGCTATATTCATGAAAGGCTGGCGCAGGGGATCGGCAAACGCACGCTACAGAATGAAATGGCCTCGCTGCGTGCCGTGCTGCAACAGGCCAGGCGCAGGCAACTGGCAGAGCATGAGCGGCTAACCAACAACGCATTGGGACTGTCCGGCGCATCACGCAACGGCACGCGACAGGCGATTACGCCGGATCATTACCGGCATGTGCTGGAAACTGCCCGAATGAAAGATCCGGGGCTGGCGGCAGTTCTGGAACTGGCGCGAGTAATGGGCCTGCGTTCACAGGAAGCGGTGCAAAGCGTTCAGTCGCTGAAAACGTGGAAACAGGCCGTTGAACGTGGCGACACACGCTTAACCGTGGTTTTCGGTACCAAAGGCGGACGGCCCCGCGAAACAGTGATTCTGGATGTTGGCGCAGTCAGAAAGGCGCTTGATAATGCGTTAGCGGTGGTAGAAAGCCGTAACAACAGGCTGATTGACAAACCAGATCTGAAAAGCGCGATGAACTACTGGCACGGTCAGGCGTCGCGTATCGGCTTGACCGGCGCATATTCCCCGCATTCTCTACGCTACGCATGGGCGCAGGATGCCATTCGTCATTATCTGGCGCAGGGGTTTAGTAGGAAAGAGACGCTGGCAATGGTGGCGATGGATCTGGGGCATGGCGACGGGCGTGGGCGGTATGTGGCGCAGGTTTATGGACAAGTGAAGGAATAGCGTAATAAGATCCTTAAATGGGCTCTATCTTCTTTACCTTATTGCACTGAGAAAACCAATCTATAACCACTAGCAGTGGTCACTGATAGCCGATCAGGGAACAGAATCTTGAAAGAATGTGCATAACAACGCTACACTGATAAAATAGGTTTTGGTGACTGCGATTCTCAGGTCTGTTACCTTGGCTAAGCAACTTGCTAGTTTGCTGAGCCTTACGTGAGGACAAACTGACGATAAGATAATTTCAGTATGTTTTTCTTATCAACGCAGTTGATGCTAAGATGTGAGTAAGAACTAATCAAATCAGGCAAAGAGATAATGAAAGATAAATACACACTTAATTTACTGATTGATTGCGAAAGCCGTGCTGATGATATATCTTTTTGGATTGATAGTATAAAGAGAAATCAGAAATTAAGAAGCATAATTCAGAGTAAGGCTTTCCAAAGGCTAAAACACATTTCATTTCTTGGCGCAATTGATTATAGTGAAAATAATAATTTATCAAAAGAAAATAGAAGTAGAGCAACACACTCATTATATGTTGCAGCCTTAGCAAATTATATATCAACATGTAGAGGTTATAATGAAGATTTAAAAAATAATCTCATAGCAGCGGCTTTGATTCATGATATAGGTCACATGCCATTATCGCATAGTGCCGAACCATATATAAAAAGTAAACTCGGATATGGACATCATGAGATAGGTGAACAAATCATCGACGGTGAGGGTAATATTGGGCTCGAACTTAATAGAATTTTAAGAAATAATTTTGATTCTGTATTTATAAAGTCATTACTCAATAATAAAATGAGTGAAAATGGCGGGGATTTATTTAGCAGTCAAATAAACATAGATACTATCGATGGTATAATTAGAAGCCTTGAATACAAAGGAAAAAACAAAACAAATAGATTAAATAGGCTTGAAATAGCAAAGAGTGCTTTCTTAACGACTGCGTGTGAAGAAGAAAAATATAGAAATCTAGATCATTTCTGGCAGTCAAAACATTTTGTTTATCATCATTTTATAAACAAAGATTATGCATTTATTTCTGATAAAGTAAGTCAGTTATTTTTTATGGAAGAAAAATCCATATGCGAGCAAGATCTATTTTTAAAAGAAGATGATTGGGAAAAGAAATACTCCACCTTATTTTCTTGGTTAAAGGATCTTAAGCATAATTCAATCCCTGAATGCATGAAAGAATACGACCTTGAGATGGTATCTAGGACATACTACATCATGGATAATGAATTAGATTTAAATAAAAGATATAGAAATACTAAAAACATTAAGACAGTAGATATAAATAAATTTTTAGATAATAACTATTATATTCAGTTAAAAATACAGGAATTTTAATATGGAATATCTTGATTTCTTAAAAGATTACACGTCTATAAAAAACTGCATTGATTACAGCAATAATAAAATATCTTCTATAAAACAAGATATTATGTCATTATTTGAAGGTTTTAATGAATTTGAATTCACCATTATAACAACTGGATCGTTTGGAAGAAGAGAGGCATCAGATGAGTCTGATTTAGACCTTTTTATTTTTTGCAGTACTCAGGCATCAAAAGAGTTTATTGAGTCAAAAAAAGATAATTTAACACAGTTGATAAATAAACATGTAACAAAAGAAAGTGGTAGCACAGGAACATTTGGCTCTGATGCCATTGAAATATTTGACAATGTTCTAAAAAACATTGGTGGAACTCAGGATAAGAATGAAAGCTTAACTAGAAGAATGCTCCTTCTCTTAGAGGGGTATCCACTTTATGATGAAACTGTATTTGAAAAATATAGAAATATGTTGATAAATAAATATATTGATTCAACCTCAGAGGGTAGCAATAGAATCGATAAATTTCTTCTTAATGATATAATTCGATATTACAGAACAATTACAACTGACTTTCAATACAAGGTTGAGGAAGATGGTAAGTCATGGGGATTAAGAAATATAAAATTAAGATTCTCAAGGAAACTTCTATATTTTGCAGGAATACTTACCGTTGCTGAAGTTATTTCAGATGAGATTCACTCTGAAAGATTGAAAAGCATATCAAACCATTTTAACAAACCTGCTTTAGAACGCATATTTGAAATAACGAAAAAAAAATCACCTCATCAATGTTTAGACTTAGTGAGCGAGATATTTTCGAAATATGAAATTTTTCTTTCATCAATATGCGACCATGAGAAAAGAAAGGAACTTGAAGGTATAAAAATGAAAGCAAATAGATTAGATTCTGTTCTGTACGACGATCTTAGTAAAGATAGTAATATTTTTACAGAAAAACTTCACGAATTGTTAACGTGTTTGTATGAAAAAAATCATCCAATCTATAGTTCCCTAGTTTTTTAACTACAAATCTAATAAGCAAGCATACAGTTTGCTTATTAGATTCAATATAACCCCTTAAAATTACTCTGCCTACAGAAAGGTCTTAAATGTGTTTTTAGTATCCGACAAATATAGCTCTGACAAGCTTTGTCACTCCCAGCATGATTATGCTTTACATGAAACGAAAATCCAGCCTATCTAGTCGTGTTATCCCTATAAAACAAACGATAGATCACATTTTTAATGTATCGTGGTATTTGGGGCCTTAATGAGGGCCTCATTTTAATTTTAAAAATTAAATTTATTTAAACTCAACAATATACATGAAATACCGCATCCAGTCAGAGGAGCCATTTACTTGTTTTCATGCATCCTTGCGAACCCCAATTTGTACATTGATTCAACAGGTTAGCGTGAAAATCCTTCCCGATGCGTTTCTAGTTTTCCCTCCGCATCGGGAAAAAATGGTGGTCAGATTTGGGGTCAGGTTGGTTCGATAATGAAGTGACCCCCAAATGTCTCTTAACGACTCAAAAATCCGCAAGTTAAAATCATCCGCTAATCCCTTCAACGTTTCCGATTCGCTGATATAGAACTCATATTAGAAAAACAGACTACCGTTATCGTTGGACGAAACAATAGTGGAAAAACGTCGCGCACAGAGATAATACGTAGATTTTTTCGACTCATACGACAACGCAATGGCGGAAAAGCATCAACGGGCTTTACAAAGCGGAGGTGATACACCGTAAAAGCGGAAAATCCGGTCAGCGGTGGAACTGGCTACGCTGGCGCAGGTGGACCAGACGGAGTTTCTCAATTACATAATCTTTTGAGAAAAAACCGGATGAGCTAATCTTCTTCCTGGGACAATTGCGATAAATACTCAACCATACGGTGAATGTGACGCCCGGCCAATAAAGCAAACACAAAGACGGCCAATACTCCACAAGTAAGCCCGCTTAACATCAAAGAGTACCCTCCTGTATCTAACAATAATCCAGCCCCGAGGGGAAACGTCAGGCGAGTGATGACAAAAAGGCTTGCCTGCAAACCGTAATCCGAGGCTCTGCGCTGATGGCGGGTAAAAAACATCATTAAACCAAACATCAGAGAGGAGATGGCCCCCATCGAAATCGCCACTAATAAGATGCTGATAATAACCCATGTCTGGTCCAGCTTAAGTGAAACAGATAGCGTCAAAGCAATAAGCGTCAGCAATGCGCAAAATAAATAGCAGGGAATGGCTTTAGCCACGCCCAGATATTGGACAAGTCGACCACTCAACAGACTGGAAACTGCGCCAACCATCCCCCCTCCGACGCCGACAATCCAGGCGACGTGCTGAGCCGCTACACCTAAATCGAGTAGCATTGGTTTGAGATATAGCCATGCAGCGCCAATAAAAGGAAAACTGGTCATCAGCAAGCAAGTCCAAAGTTTAGCGGCTGGTTGGCGAAAATAACCGGACAAATCCATTATTGGCTGTTTACTGGGTTGAAGCGCAGATTTACTATTCTGACTCTCTTCCTGAAGCATCCTCATGAGTAGCAGACCAATCAATAAGCTGACCAACATAATATAGAATGGAGCCTGCCAGCCCCACAGTCCCTGAAGAACCAACATAAAACCACTGCCGACAATCGCGCCCAGGAACAACGCCATTGCCCGGATACTACCGGCTCGCATCTGTTCTGAACGAGGAAGCAGTTTAATCGTAAGCGCATTAAGCGGAATATCCGCCCAGGTCGAGAGCAAGCTGATAGCCAACGCGAGCAGGAATAACGGCATTCGGCGCGCCAGCATACCCGGATCGCTAATCAGATAGAGTAATCCTGCTAATGCCAGCACCAGCAGTGATACCCAATAGCTATAATGACGAGTTCCGAGACGAAAACGTTGAACCGGCAGAGCGAGCAATAATTTAAATACGGCCGGTAATCCCGCCAACTGGAAAAAGCCGATGTCAGTGCCAGACCAACCGTATTCGCGCATAGTCAATGGCAGTCCGAGTAACAAATAAATACCAGGAACAACTAAAACAAAATTCATCCAGCCGAAAATCACTTGATATAGACCAAATCGTTGGGAAGGGATCTGATTCATACGGCCTCTTTTCTGCCAACGATAACGGAAACCGGCGCAACGGGAAATGCGATATCGTCATATTGTTCGATATGAACAAAGCCGGATGCGGCCATAGCCAAAGACAGCTCGCCCTTCTGTGTGACATGGCACTGTTTCATCTGTATTGAGAGGTAATAGGGAAGGACTTTTCTTGCCTCTGCGGCGGTTAAAGGCACCTCCGCATGTGCGCTAATGAGCACGCCGCCAGGTTTTAACGCTGTCCATATTTTGGCTAAAATGGCATTGATATCCGGTACAAAGTGCAATACGGAAGAGCACCAAATTAAATCAAAGTTTTTACCAATCGGGTCAATAACCAGATCGCCACCTTTGACCTTTAAACGATCGCTCAACCCTGCCTGACTAATGTTGCCTTGCGCCACCTTTACCGTCTCAGGAAAATCAAACAATTCTCCAGAAAGCGCCGGGCAGGCCTGAAGCATGGCAATTGCGATCAATCCCGGCCCGCAACCTAAATCCAGCAACCGGCCACCGGACTCAAATTCTGGAATATTCGGCATTAACGCCGTCACGACATCCGCCGTGACGGCCCGTTGCTCCTGCGCAATTTGTAAACCGGCCGCTTTCGCCCAATTTTCTTGCATCGTGCGCGCATCCACCGCCGGGCTGTGAATCATGCCGGATCGAACCTGCTCCCCAAGCTGGTTGCCAACGCGGCGTAACCCCTTCAGTCGAAAAAGGAAAGCATCCCCCAGATACTGAGCCGCGTCGGAGCAAAAATATCTACGCGCGATCTCTTGATTAGCATAACGGGGGGGATTGCCTGCTTCGCGGGACAATAACGCCATACTCCAGAGCATATCCAAGAGATAACCCGTATTAACCGGATCTAATTGAAGCTGCATTGCGATATCGGCAGCGTCCCTTGGCCTATCAAGATGACGAAATAAATCCCATTCGATTGCCACACGCATTGCGTCAGCACTGACATTCGCCAGGACTAAATCCCAATAAGGTTGTAGTGCCGTCCTATGTTCAGAATTCATAGCTTACCCTCATTCCCAATTCTCGAGGCGGGTTGTAGACCGTTACATTGCCATTCATATATCCAACCGCGTCGTAATGCTTGTCGGTCACATTTTGGCCATAAGCGCTCAATGTGAGGTGTTGGTTAACCGGATAGCTTGCTGAAAGATTCAGGAGTTGATAGCTTGCGCGGCGATACTGATTAGCAGGGTCCAGATAGATATCCCCTACGCCATCCAGAGAGGCATCGGCATACCAGCTATCCGCGTCATAGCGAACGCCAATATGCCAGGTCAGGTCCGGCGCATAAGGATTTTTATTACCATCGTAATTATTATCGCCGTCCTGATAGTGTTTAAAGCGAGTTCTATTCAGGCCAACTGCGCCATCAACGCTCCACTGTTCATTCAGCCAATAATCAAAGGAGGCTTCAAGGCCGCTGGAATATGCCGTTGCGGCATTCGTAATGGAGGTCACGCCCGGCCCGATATATTGCTGAACCTGCATATCATTAATCTGCATGTAATAAGCCGCGACCGAATATCGCAGATTTTTGACAGATCCTTTAACACCCGCCTCGTAAGAACGTACTTTTTCTGGTGAATAAGCAGGATAGTTAACCGAGGGTAAAAACGGATTGAATCCCCCGGCTCTAACGCCTTCCGAATAGCTCAGATACAGATTTTGTTCCGGGCGCCATTGGTACTGAAGCGAGGCTTTTGGGGAGAATTGCTGCCAATGCCGACTCTGTGTCGAGGCGTTTTCCGGTTTAATTTCAGCCCGATCCTGCTCAATACGCCCCCCTAATGTGAAAGACCACTGAGAGGTTATCGGCTGTAACCATTGACCAAACAATGAGACTGAACGCCCCTCCAGCGTTGGGTCGATCGTCTGGAACCTCAGCGGCGTTTTATTAGTAAAAGATAAATCGTTGTCAGTTTTATCGGCATAGGCGCCAACCAGCCACTTTGCCCCCTTATGCTCGCCTGATAACCTCAGCTCCTGGGATAAATTGCTAAGATGAAAATCCCGTTGCATAAAAAAACGCTCGGCGGGCATAAAGTCGGTGTCTTGCCTGAGTTTGTCATAATAGTCGGTTTTGGCCGTGATTGAACGGAGCGATACGCCGGAATCAAACTGGTGTGCGACATCCAAAGAGAAGGTCTCTCCCTCTGAATGATTCCAACTCGAAGTTCCAGAACGAACCTCATAGCGCGGTGCGGTCACGCTCCCCCATAATGATCCGCCATCACGATAGTTCAGATGGCTATAACGTAATGAGATGTCGCTGTTTTCATCAGGCGTCCAGCGAATAACGGCCCGCCCATCGTAGCTTTTACGATCATCGGCCCAGCCACCGCTGTAACGATTGTGGATAAATCCATCCTGTTCGCGAAGCTGACCGGCGATACCGACATAAAGCGTATCCTCAATAAGGGGATGCGCAATATCCAACCGTAAAACATGCTTATCACGGCTGCCCAACTCGCCGTCGACTCGGGCATAGGGGGTATCATCAGGCTGACGCGTATAAATATTCAATACCCCGCCTTCCGCATTTTTACCGTACAACGCAGATTGCGGACCGCGTAGAACCTCAACCCGCTCAACGCCCACTAAACTATTTTCAAACCCCTGATTGGCGATGGTGGGTACCCCATCCACCATCATTAACATTGAAGAAGAAAATGTGGTTGCATAGGAGGTCAGACCGCGAACCACCGGAGGATTAAAACCGGACTGACCCGTGCTCTGAAAGCTAAAGCTGGGCGTTTTACGCGCCAGCGTTTCTAAATCTTCTATCCCCTGACGATGCAGATCATCGTCAAAAAAAGTAGAAAGGCTGATGGGTACCTCCTCTGCCTGCTGTTCCGTTTTATCGGCAGTAACCATAATAACGGACTCCTCACCATAACTGAGTGAACACGCCGCCCCGGAAAAACCAATACAGATCGCTTGATAAAAGAGATGTTTTTTTATTTTAAGTTTATTCATAGCATTATTCTCTGGCACTAAAAATTCATAGAGTTAACAACGTCAAGTAAATAAGTTATTTCATGAGCTAACGACTGATGTACGAAAGCAGAGCCCCCTAATTTTATTTGATAAAAATTATCAATACAGTTTTGATTACTATGAGATAAGATCTATTCCGTATGGATTATTTTTTATTTCGATAAAATAAAGCATCTGCCAGCGACGACCCATTGACAGCAGGTGATGATCATCATATTCACCGCGCCGCGGCTCATCACCAGCTTTGTACGTTTCTTGCGCGTCAAAAACAGTTATGTTATAAAGCCTAAATGACATCCATTATCATTTGACTCGATATTCGTATGAAAAATCCGGCATTGCGTCTGCGCCAGGAAAATGGAAGGTAATCAGTATGCTATTAAAAAAGGAATATCGGCTTAGCCATGAACATTTCCTCCTGCGCAACGATGAAAAGTCCGGCGCCACTCATCTTCAACCAGTTGAAAATTATGGAAAATGCTATTCAGACCACTTTGAACTTGCCCCTGATTTAACATTAGTCCATTTACACTACAGCCCAATATGCGATCTGGTCATCAAAGCATCAGATAATCCACATAAAAATCATGTTTTAGTCATTACCTTCGGGCTACATGGAAAGTCTTGTTACCAGGCAACACAATCCGTTCCGACGGTTAATTTCACTGCGGGATACACTACGATTAATGCATTTCACCACTGTACCGGCCAGCGTCGCTATAAATCCGGTGAAACAACATCACAATTACGTCTGGTTATTGGGGGGAATTTATTGCGCCAATATATTGGCAAAGAACGCGCCGACTTATTATTAGGAAATGGAAAATTAAGCCAATTATCTTATCATAAAACACCACTCACCAGTCTCTCTCATGCTTCGATACTCACGCGCCACATTAATCATGATTCAGTCAGCGAAAATAAGTTAATATTACATACTCACAGTCTCTGTTTATTGTCTGAACAACTCGAACGTTTACTGCCACAAACTAAAGAAAGTAGAAAAAAATTCTCTCCCGATGAAATTCAAAAGTTAGAACAGGCGCAGAATATTATGCAACAGCGAATGGGAGAGTCCATAACCGAGGAGTACCTGTGTGCGACTCTCGGTATGAGCAAGTGTAAGCTCAGAGAAGGGTTTCGTTATCTGTTTAATTCCACGCCCTATAAAATGCTATTAGAAATGCGCATGCGCAAAGCCTATCTATTGTTGGAGTCAGGGTATCAGGTCGCTCAAACCGCCTGGAGCGTAGGGTATAGCCACCCTAATAATTTTAGCGTGGCATTTAATAAGTTTTTCGGTTATCCGCCCAAACTTGTTTTTCATAAACAATAACCGCACGAAAAACATTGGCGAGGGAAACGATTGAACCAGTCCGCGCGTGTTCAATACGCGCCTGCAACACAGGCGCATGAAGGATAAGCGTCACGACGGATTCACCGCGTCATTCGCCTTGCGATAATGCCGGACGAACGTGGCGATAATACCCGGCAGGCACATCCCCAGCAGGATCAGGCCGCCGCCCAGCAGCACATTGCCCGACAGGGTTTCGTGCAGTAGCCAGACGGCGAACAGCGCAGAGAATACCGGTTCAAGATTGTAAATCAGGATGGCGCGGGTCGGCGTGGTGTAACGCTGATAGCGGGTCTGAACCCAGAAGGCGATCACCGTGGAGAAGATCGCCGTCACCAGCAGAGCCAGCACCAGCCCGCTGTCCCATACCGTCGGTAACACCGCATCTCCTCGGAAATGCTGAATCAGCATGATCGCCGCCGCCATTGAGACGATCTGTAAAAACGTCAGCGTCATATTGTCGTGACGGGCGCTAAGTCTGTCGAGCGCCATAATATGTAGGGCGGTGAACAACGAGCCAATGACCACCAGCGTATCGCCCCACTGTAGCTGCCAGCCGCGAATATCCGACATCAGATACAGGCCGGCGACGCCAAACAGCGTCGCCAGCGCCGCTTCAAATGACGGCAAATTGCCCGACAGCGGCCCGGAGAGCAGCAGCACCCAGATAACGCTGAGCCCGGCAAGGAATCCGGTGTTTGACGCTGTAGTCATTTGCAGGCCGAAGATAAGAAAGACGAACCCCGCCCCAAGCAGCAGGCCCAACAGGAGACCCGCCGACAGCGTTTTCAACGACATCGCTCGCAGCCCCCCGGCGCTGAACGGCAACAACAACAGCGCGGATAACATAAAGCGCAATCCCAACACCATCAACACCGGATGTGCGCTAACCGCCTGCTTCATCACTGGAAAACCGATGCCCCACCCTGCCGCCACGCACGCCAGCAACAGCTCGGCGACCCAGCGTTTGGGCGTAATTCCGCTCATGCTATTCCTCTCAGCCTCTGTGCTGCGAAAACCAATAGATCCAGAGCGGAGTCCAGTTCCTCAATCTCAGTGGCATAGCCGAAACTTAATCGAATAGCACTCTGGATAACGGCGTCATCCAGCCCCATCGCACTCAGCACATGGCTCGGTTTTTGCTCGGCGGAGTGGCAGGCCGAAGCGCTGCTCAATGCCACCTTCATTTTTAACTTCTTCAATAAAGTGCCGGCCTTAACTCCCGGCACAGAAAAGTTCACCGTATTCGGTAGGCTTTGCCGGCGGCAACCGTTAATCACGGCATCAGGAATATGCGCCAGCAGACGATCGATAAAATGCTGCTTCATCTTTTGCTGGCGACTTACGCGCTGCTGATGCGACGCAATAAACAGTTCCGCGGCCTTGGCCATGCCTGCCGCCCCGGGAAGGTTGACCGTACCGCTGCGCAGCCCCGACTCCTGGCCGCCGCCGTGGATCAGCGGCGAGTTAAGCAGAACCTCCGGTCGTGAACAATAGAGTGCGCCGATGCCCTTGGGACCATAAAATTTATGCGCCGACAGGCTGACAAAATCCGGCCTGAACTGCGCCACCGAAAACGGCAGTTTCCCCACCCACTGCGCCGCATCGGTGTGAAACAGGATATTGTGCCGGCGAGCGATGGCGCCAATCTCGTCCAGCGGCTGCAAAACGCCGGTTTCATTATTGGCCGCCATAATGGAGATCAGGCGGGTATCGGGACGTATCGCGGCCTGTAGCGAGGTCAGGCACACCCTTCCCTGGCTATCGACCGGCAGATAAGTGACCTCGACGCCGTAGCGATCGAGATGCTGGCAAATATTCAGCAGGCACTTATGCTCAATGGCGCTGGTGATGATATGCACCCTGCCATGAGGCAGGTAATAATCGGCGACCGCTCTGATCACGGTATTGTTAGCTTCGGAAGCGCCGGAATTGAAAGAGAGATGTCTCGGTTCGGCATCGATCAACTGTGCGACGATGGCGCGACACTCCTCCAGATAGCAGTTGGCTCGTATGCCTTCATAATGGCTGATGGAAGCAGTATTGGCGTAATATTCATCAACGCAATAGATAACGGCCTCACGGACTTCCGGCGCCATAACCGTGGTTGCATTATTGTCCAGATAAATCATGTTCGTTAACCCTGTGTCCCTGCGGTTATATCGCTATCCCGGCAAATTTCTGCGCGGGTATGATTCAGCGCTATACTGTGTTTGACCTCGGCAATTCTCCCTTCTTCATCGCCAAAGAAAATATTCACAATCGCGGCATTAAGGCAATCCTCATCCTGAAGAATGGAAAACGCGGATTTACCCTGAATCACTTTGATGCGGTCTGACATTTCGCACCAGTCAATGATCATAAACTTGTTCACGCCAAAGAACTGCTGTTTTAATTTCATCAATACATCGTCGTAATGCTGTGCGATAATAGCCGGACATTTCGCCGTATATACACTACCTTGACGCCGAGCGAGCAGGAAAGGCGTCTCCCCGGCCGGCGCTATTTTAATTTCGCTGTATTCTCCATCTTCAGTAATCACCAATCCTTCGGCGCCCTGCTTAATTTTTTTCTTAATATTTCTAATCGCACGGTTTTTGCAGGTGCGTTCAGAGAAAATCATTAATTTATCGCGTTTGATATGCGGACTGGCGGCAATGAACGCTTCCAGTTCATCGGGTAATCCCACTGAGTCCAGTCTGTCAGGCTCGGGAGGCGGGGTTAATGTACAGCTTTCTTCAGAACAGGCCATCCCCAAATCATCAACCAGAATGCCATAAACCAGCTTGACGTTTTTCTGGTAGGCTTTGATCAGCCGAGAACCAAAATCAACCGCATCTTTAAGCGAATTTAACGCGAAGTCGTCTACGCCGAATCGACTGTTAAAATGACCTGCTTCCAGATAGATCACCTGTTTATCGTCACTGCATTGATAGCAAGAATCAACAGAGGACATCAATGAATCGAAATAAAACTGAGGAGAGTTAATTCCATGTGATAGAGACATAATACCACCTTAACCTGAAAAGAGTGACAACTGACTATATTGGTAGCAACGAAATAATAGAAAACATAAAGAAAAAATATTCACTTCTCACAAGTGAAACAACAGTGCATTAATATAAATTGAATATAGAAAATTAACTTCAATACGCCATAAAGTTGATTACTCCCATCCCTGAAAATCAGGCCAGAGTAAAACATGGATATAGTTCCTCTGCAACCCGAAAATCCCATTTTCATTCATAAAAAAACAGATTTCCGGCTCGATTAATTTATCCAATGGAAAATTTCATTTAAAATCACTCAGATATATAAACGCATAAAAAAACAGAATAATTACCTAATAAAATAATTATTAATAATTGAATGATAAGCCTAGTTAATAAATAATCCCGCTAATCGGCGACAACATTGCCATAAACGCAAGCGAGTTTTAGAACGACAGCCGCGCAGGAGAAACCCGCATCAAATCTTGATTGCCACGTCAGGACATCAGGTTTTAAATGAATTCAGCTCAAGCAATACACATGCGTCGTCAAACCTGCGCAGTATGCACTGCCTCCCATGATACGGCGCCATTACTCTGATAAGGCACTGGATACAATTATCACTCGCGTGATTAAATGATAATCAACTAATCGTGAATAATTAATTGTAAAAAATATTTACATTCTTCCGCCAATGGATGTTTGATATATAGCGTCCGTATAAAAAGTAAAGGATCATGCCGTTGCCCTTTATTAAGATTTATAAAACTAAAAAAACCTTATCACGCCAATATAAATATCACTGTCGGTAAATAGGTTGACTAGCATTTGAAAATGGTTTTCTGATGTAATAGTATTTACTTGTCATCGTATATTTTCATGCATATAGTAATGTCACTTTCTCGTTTTACTATAAAATATATTGTATGCTATCTATATCTTCTTAACCATCAGGACGGAAACAAATGAGTGAAGCCCTCAAAATATTAAATAACATTCGTATACTGCGTGCGCAGGCGCGTGAAATCGATCTGGAAACACTGGAAGAGATGCTGGAAAAGTTGACCGCCATTGTTGAAGATCGCCGTGAAGAAGAATCTGCAATCCAAAAAGAACAGGCTGAACGTCAGGCCAAAATCGAAGCCTTACGCGCCAAACTGCTGGAAGATGGCATTGATCCTACCGAACTCCTTGCCGGGATACCGCCAAAAGCAGCCAAGGCTAAACGTGCGCCTCGTCCAGCCAAATACAAATATATTGATGAAAATGGCGATGAGCAAACCTGGACCGGTCAGGGCCGGACGCCTAAAGCCATCAAAACGGCGCTGGATAACGGTAAGAAATTGGACGATTTCCAGATTTAACTAATTAACGCCTGTTTTTCATGTTGCTGTATGAAATGTCTCTTATTTGTACGAGTAGTCATTAAAATACAGCAACATTTTCATAAAAATACAATCTCGCGGCTTTGCTTTTGACAAAAACTCATCTTCATTCCTGCCTGTAATATTATAGGACTGAGCATGAAACCGACTATCGCGTTCATCTGGACTGGCTCGACATTAAAAATAGATTTTAAACCGTTCGCCGTTTGGATGTAAAAATCTCAGACTTGGGCTGATACATTTGAGGCTTATCACTGTCGGCGTCGCTGGGTCTGGGCAACGCCAGTATCCCGGGCCACGGGCAATTTCAATAAACGTTTTAGGTTTCCGCTGGCGATGTTGCGGCGCGCATCGTCATCCAGACCCAGACTATCGAATACCCGGTTCAACGGCTCGCGGATCGCTCCCCGGTTGATGATTGGCCAGTCGCTGCCGGTAATAACATGATCGCTGCCTAGCAGATCGATGGCATGGGCAATGGTTTGCGGGCTAAACCCCATGGTGTCGATATAGATATGCTGGCGTAATTCTGCCGGGGTTCCCGCCAGAAAGCGCGCGGTATGATCAAAAGCGGCGCTTAGGGTCAGACCGGCAATGCCGATAGTGGCGATAACGATCTGTAAGCCCGGCAACGTCGCCAGCAAGTCGTTATGCAATAACGAGATGAGCGCGGCCGCATTGATGGTTCCCCGCGCCAATAGAATGCCTTGATGGTCATAATCGGCCAGGCGTTCGGTCAATACCGGCGGATTCACCGGATGGATAAAAACAGGTATTTTCAGCTCGGAGGCCAATTGTAAAGTAGGCCGAGCCTCCGCCGCATCCAGTAAAAGATCCCCGCTGGCGCTCTCAATGAATAATCCCGATAACCCCAGTTCCCGGATCGCCCGTTCAGCTTCGCGCGCGCCCGCTTCGCCATTAAAGGCGTCGACGCTGGCCAAGGCGTAAAGTTTACCGTGGTGGCGTAGGGTCAGTTCGGCGAGATAATCGTTAATGTCCTGAATGATTTTCGTCGGAACACGCCGTTCCTCGCCGCCCGCGAACGCCAGAGGCGTATTAATCACCCTCGCCTCCAGATCGCCCTTATCCACCTGTTCCAACAAGGCGTCGATACTATGCAGATAGCGATAATTCTCTTCCCAGCGCGCCTGCTGGGACGCAGCAAAATTCGGGCGCAGGGCGGACCATTGCGCACCGACATGGTGGCAGTGAAAATCAATAATACCCGGTGTGGACATAAACGATTGCCTTATGATTTTCGCTCGTCGCCGACCAAAGCCAATGAGCCCGGCAATAGGAAGACATCTACTACAGCAGCTCGGTCGACAACGGTCAAATGACTATAATTTATTCTCTTATTAGTTATTTATCTTTGGCGTCGAATAATATGCCGACTCCAGAAGAGGTTATCTACATCAGAACTTATCGCAATCGCGCGTTTATTGACTTAACCACGTTATTCTCGCCCGTCAGGCATGAGGAACCATCAACCTCACATTCTTGATTAAGAAATCAATAAATACTCTGGCTTTAGGCGGGGTAAGATAATTGGCCGGCGATATGATATAAGCGACATCTTGTTGTGGCGGTATAATTTCATATTCAGGCAGAACGACGACCAGTTCGCCGGACTCAATCAGTTTCTGCGCCACAAAGTTGGGCAAGATACCGATACCGCGGCCTTGCAGCAAAGCGTCCAGCATCGCATCGCCGTTATTGGTGAGCAACCGGGGCTGTATTAAAAGCGGGTATTCCTGATCGCCCCTGGCGAAGCGACAGATTGATCCAAACCCTCGGTCTTTAGGCATAAAGACAGCATGCTGTTTAAGCTCATCCAGCGTGTCCGGTCGTTCCCGGTCATATTTTTGGGCGCAGACCAGAACATAATTCACCGGAATCAGCACCCTGGCGACCCAATCTTCGGGCGGGCGATGGGTAATTCTAATCGCAAGGTCATAACGCTCCCGGAGCAGGTCAGCAAGATTGTCCGACAGATCCATATCCACCCGTATATCCGGATACTGCGCCAGAAAGTGCGGCAGCAGCGGTGAAAGAACCATTTTGCCGAGCGTAACGGGCGCCGTAATGCGAAGTAATCCCTGCGGGACTTCACTGTAAGTTTGCGCTCTTGCCAGCAATTCATTCGCCTGCTCAATAATCGCACAGGCCATCTGGTAAATTTCCCGCCCGGCTTCCGTCACCTGCAAATATCTTGTCGACCTTTGCAACAGCACAACATTCAGATCTTTCTCCAGACGATCGATCTGTCTGGCGACGGACGAAGGGCTCAACGACATGGCTCTTCCCGCCGCAGAAAAACTGCCGCCCGCCACTACCTGGGTAAAGGTCACCAGATTCGGCAGGAGTCCCTCGATGTTATTTATGCGCACGGTGCAAAACTCCTGTTCGAATATGTCTATTCACAGATGCCGAAATATCTTCAACACTACACCTGACAGCTCAATCCGGCTCCTTCTTATCACAGATAAATATCCAAGAGGGAGAAGAGGCGATGATTAAAGACAATACGAAAGCGACGATTTTCCAGGCAAGGTTAGCCTGGGATACGCAAGCCATGCTAAGGAAATATTCTCGTGAACACGACAGAAAAACAATCCGGTACAATTCAGTTGACCATCGCCATGGTTCTATCCGGCACCATCGGGTATTTCGTCATCGAGTCCGGTCAGTCCCCTATTAACGTGGTCTTCGCCCGATGTCTGGTAGGTAGTCTGTGTCTGGTTATTTATTGCCTTTATGCCAGGTTATTTACTACGACCTATCTTACTATCAGGAATATAGGGTTGATGATTATCGTGGGATTATCGGTCGTCCTTAACTGGCTCGCGCTATTCAGTTCATATCAATATGCGTCTATAGGCGTCACGACGACCCTATACCATATGGCTCCATTCATTGTTTTTTTCGCCGGCGCGTTTCTTTTCAAAGAAGGCGTGAGTAAATCCAGGCTCGTATGGCTGCTCATCGCTTTTCTGGGCGTCGTGCTGATTGGCGCCCCGGACAATCAAACTATCGCCGTCGGCAATTCATACCTTCTTGGCTGCGGGCTGGCTCTTATTGCCGCAGTATTATATGCAATAGCCACTCTCGCCAGTAAATTTATCAATAACATACCGCCGCATATTATCGCGCTATCTCAGATGTTGATTGGCGTCGCGTTCTTATTGCCATTAACGGATTTCAGCCAATTGCCTGACACGTTATGGCGCTGGAATTGCCTTATTATACTCGGCATCGTCCATAGCGCTTTCATGTACATCCTGATTTATGCTGCGTATAGAAAATTACAGACAGCCGCCATCGCCATTCTCTCCTATATCTACCCCGTCGCCGCAGTCATTATTGATTACGTCGCTTTTGATCACGTTTTCTCTACCTTACAAATCGCGGGAGGCGTGATGATCCTCGTCGCCGGCCTCGGCGGGACGCTGAATCTGAATCCTTTCATTTTAAAGAAAGCATGATGATAAAAAACGGGTCGGTTGCCCTGGACGTCAATAATATTTTCGATCGTCACTATTACCAAACGGTAGGCAGTTCGCTAACTGGAAACGGGTATGCCGAACCGCGTAACGCAACATATACCTGACATCGGCAAGGTGAGTTTAAAGCGGTCGGCCAGAATGCTCTCGATGTTATCCCATAGTTCATCCCGATGTGGATAGGCCGAAAACACCGCGCCATCATAGCCTATATGATAAGTCAACCGCCCCGCCGCATTGATTCTCGCATGATATTGACTATAATTGTTTCCAGATGGTTTTTTCATATCCTGAAATATCACAAACCCGAATGCCGTACCGATACATTTCCCCCAATAATCGACGATAAAGAAAACCTTTTATCTTTAATCACTTCTCATGCTTGTTATTTCACAGATTAACCAATTGGCAAAAATAAAAAACGGCGCAAGATAGCGCAAGGGATAATTAAAATCGGCCTGATCGCCCCTTACGATTACATTAATCGTAAAATTTTTGTACAGACGGATAATTTAATCTCGTTTTACAAAAAAATATCTTGTATGCTATCCCCGTCTTCTTAACCATTAGGATGGAAACAAATGAGTGAAGCCCTCAAAGTATTAAATAACATTCGTACACTACGCGCTCAGGCGCGTGAAATCGATCTGGAAACTCTGGAAGAGATGCTGGAAAAGCTGACCGCCATTGTTGAAGATCGCCGTGAAGAAGAAGCCACAATCCAAAAAGAGCAGGCTGAACGTCAGGCAAAAATCGAAGCCTTACGCGCCAAACTACTGGAAGATGGCATCGATCCTGCCGAACTTCTTGCAGGGATATCACCAAAATCCGCCAAAGCGAAACGTGAACCTCGTCCGGCCAAATACAAATATATTGATGAAAATGGCGATGAGAAAACCTGGACCGGCCAGGGCCGGACGCCTAAAGCCATAACAGCCGCCCTTGAAAGCGGTAAGACGCTGGAAGATTTTGAAATCTAATCTTCGTAATAGCACGAGAGAAAACCAAAATATAAGGGCCAATTATCGGCCCTTATACATAAGTTCATCATCAGGAAATAAAGTTCTTTCCCTGTTCTAACACCAGATCGCAGGCCTTGGTTTTAACCTTTTCAGCCAATGGCGTATTGCCGATATTATTCAGGTTCAGCTGTTTCCCGTCGCTGGTGTTCAGAAGGCCGGCCAACCCTTGCGTATAGTCGGTCTGTTGTTGTTGCTCCTGCTGGGAAGCAAGGCCAAGTTTGTCCAGCAGTTGGTTTTTGACGTTTTCTGTGTTGGTGGCTGAAACCAGCTTTTGTTTCACACAGTATTGCAGAATCCCGGCGGCGTTGTTCATATTGCCGGCGCTCAGCGTCTGATTGCCGCTATTGAGCAAGCCCGTCAACCCACCCGCGCCTTCGGATGAGGAACGATTCTGACCTAATTGACTAACCGCGCTGGAAAGCGAATCCTGCAAGCTTGCCGCATTAACATAGCCGGCCGCCATAAACATGGCCAAGCCAACGGCGCTCACTTCGCTTCTGATTGATTTCATCACACTCTTACTCTCTATTTGACCGATATACGGGAAAAAATACAGCGTAGTATCAGACTTAAAAAGCAGAAAGCTCTGCATTTGCCATTAATGCATTCACGCTCTCACCCGCAAGAACCTGCTGGCACTTCAGCGGATTAAAAATTTTTAAACAGACTCCTTGACATAAAAACAATAGCTAACACGGAACGGACGATAATATGACAAATTGTACGGCTATATTAAACTTCCGTTATTGCATTATTCGCCCACAAAGAAAGCGCGTCCAATACCGGTTTAAACGATTGCCCAAAATCCGAAAGCGCATAAACAACTTTAAGGGGTGGCTTTTCGCCAAAAACCTCCCGCGTGATGAGGCCGTCCTTTTCAAGTTTCTTTAGCTGAAGGGTTCGACAGGAGACAAGCTCAAAAATAAACAATTACTGCCAAGCCTTACTGTTGGTCAACCTGAGCATAACTTTAAACATCAAGGCGGCATTCCATTGATAGACAGCTTATTGATGCCGATAAAAAAATCAGCGGAATATGCGAAAATGAACTATCTCGATCCCGTTATTTTATATGATATCTCTACCGTGACCGGTCATAGCGAATCAGAAATCAGAGATAAAGCCCAAATTCACAGTCGCCAATTGAAGAGATTGATTGCTGCGCAATAGCAAGCGAATCCCCATCGTGCGCCTTTGAAACAAAACCGCCCTCGCCGGCTCTGCGCAGGCTAAACGGCCCGCGACTGTCTCGTGAGCGGCGTTTTGCCCAGACCGGCTCGCTGAGCGGCCGCCGCATGCTCAAAGGTATGGCGATTTACCTCCCTCCCAGCGGTTCTCCCAATCTAAAACACGATTTCAACGGCATCCGAAACATCGGTTTACATACGTAAAGTTAATACGTATATTTCTCATTTGCACTTGCAAACGCAATTATAAGCCAGATAACCAAATCTCATCATTTCAGTACCGGCATCGCATCGACACTGAAATCTCCTCAAGCTTTTGATAAAGGGTAAATGATGTCTTCCACCAAACGTCTTAAGGTCAGGCAACGCCAGCCTGCCGCTGCGCCGTCATTGCTGGCCTCCTGCATTCTTCTGGCACTGCTGCCTTCCGCCGGCTTCGCCGCAACCAATAACGCCGATGACACCCTGATTGTTGAAGGGACGACGGATGATGCCGTTGATAGTCCGGAGCAGGATTACAGCGTTAAAACCACATCCGCCGGCGCCAAGATGACGTTGGTTCAGCGCGATATTCCCCAGTCGGTCAGCATCATCAGCCAGCAGCGCATAGACGATCAGCAACTCCAGACGCTGGGAGAGGTGATGGAATACACCACCGGGGTTAGCAAAAACACCTCTGACTCCGAACGCAGTCTCTATTATTCGCGTGGTTTTCAAATTGATAACTACATGATTGATGGCATTCCTACCTATTTTGAATCGCGCTGGAATCTGGGCGACGCCCTCTCGGATACCGCATTGTATGATCGGGTAGAAGTGGTGCGAGGCGCTAATGGCTTGATGACGGGAACCGGCAACCCCTCCGCGGCCATCAACATGGTGCGAAAACATGCCACCAGTCGTGAGTTTAAAGGCGATCTCACCGCGGAATACGGTCGCTGGAACAAACAGCGCTATGTGGCCGATCTGCAAAGTCCGCTCACGGAAGACGGCAATGTCCGCGCCCGTATCGTGGCCGGGTATCAGGATAACGACTCCTGGCTTGACCGCTACAACAGCAACAAAACCTTCTTCTCCGGCATTATTGATGCCGACCTGGGCGACGCCACCAGTCTCTCGGCGGGATACGAATATCAGCGTATTGATGTGAATAGCCCGACCTGGGGCGGTCTGCCGCGCTGGAATACCGATGGCAGCCTGCGACATTATGACCGGGCGCGCAGCACTGCGCCGGATTGGGCTTACAACGATAAAGAATTCAATAAAGTCTTCGTCACCCTGAAACATCAATTTGCCGATAACTGGCAAACAACCCTGAACGCCACCCACTCTGAAGCCAAATTCGACAGCAAGATGATGTATCTGGATGCGATAGTCGACCAGGATACCGGAGCATTGGTGGGGCCGTATGCCAGTTATGGCGCCGGCTATGATTATGTCGGCGGTACGGGGTGGAATAGCGGCAAGCGTAAGGTGGATGCGATAGATCTTTTCACTGACGGAAATTACGCGCTGTTCGGCCGCCAGCACACCCTGATGCTGGGAGGCAGTTACAGTCGGCAAACCAACCGTTACCTGAGCAACTGGGCGAACATTTACCCTGACGAATTGGCGAATTTCCCCGACTACAACGGTAATTTCCCGGAAACAGACTGGGGTCAACAGACCGTCGCCCAGGATGATAAAACGGTCATGAAATCGCTCTACGCAGCGACCCGCATTTCACTGGCCGATCCTCTGAACCTGATTATCGGCGCCCGGTACACTAACTGGCGTACCGATACCATGACGTACAGCATGGAGAAAAACCACACCACGCCTTACGCCGGCCTGGTGTACGACATTGATGAAAACTGGTCGGCATACGCCAGCTATACCTCTATCTTCCAGCCGCAGAATTACCGCGATATCTCGGGCAAATACCTCGCGCCGATCACCGGCAACAACTATGAGGCGGGAGTGAAGTCCGACTGGATGAACAGCCGTCTGACCACCACGTTTAGCGTATTCCGCATTGAACAGGATAACGTTGCGCAGAGCACCGGCATCCCCATCCCCGGCAGCACAGATACCGCCTACCGGGGCGTCGACGGCACCGTGAGCAAAGGCGTGGAATTCGAGGTCAACGGCGCATTGACGGATAATTGGCAAATGACTTTCGGCGCCACCCGTTATGTCGCCAGGGATAGCGACGACAAAGCCGTAAACCCGCAACTGCCGCGCACGACGGTGAAATTGTTCACCAGCTATCGTCTGCCGGTGATACCGGAATTGACCGTCGGCGGCGGAGTAAGCTGGCAGAATCGCGTATATACGGATGTCACTACCGCCAATGGCACCTGGCGTGCGGAACAGGGCAGTTATGCCGTGGTTGACCTGTTCAGCCGCTACCAGGTAACCAAAAACCTGTCGGTACA
This sequence comes from Brenneria sp. L4-2C, assembly GCF_040240335.1. Classification (NCBI taxonomy): domain Bacteria; kingdom Pseudomonadati; phylum Pseudomonadota; class Gammaproteobacteria; order Enterobacterales; family Pectobacteriaceae; genus Brenneria; species Brenneria sp. L4-2C. The sequence continues at coordinate 427,793 of NZ_JBEIAC010000002.1, forward strand.
GGCGAACATTCACAATCTGCTCGACAAGACCTACGATGACAGCCTTTCCAGTACCTATGTTTACGGCGAACCACGCAATTTCTCGCTAAGCGCGTCTTATAAATTCTGAGTTAACGATAACATCCCCAGGGAGGCCGCCGGCCTCCCTACTCCCCGCGCCGATCTGAAACCACGCCACGCTGCTATCGTCCCACCCTGCGGCTTTCCGCCGACTGCATGCACGGACATTGCAAACCCAAAGCACCCAGTAAATTACGCAAGCGGCGGAATCAGCGCCCAAATAGACGGTCATGATTATGTCACAAACGACTGTTATAACATCACACAAATGGCTAAGGAATAGCCGTGGGATGGCGCCAACCATTTATCTGGTCGGCTGGAAAACGGCACAAGCCATAGTCTGGGAATTAGCGATAATATAAGGTTAACTCTTATGGAAAATAGGCATAAATCAGCAAACGCCTTACCAAAGGCATTTATCTTTGCAATATTATTGAGCGGGATAAACGTCAATATAGCTCAGGCCGCCGACGCGTCAGGCGATGTGGTGAAAAATACGCTGGTAGAAAATACCGTCTTGCACAGAACAGACGCCATACAGAAGGTGGAATCCGACAACGGCAATATTACCAAACCTAAAGTAGCTGAAATCAAAAAAAACAATCAGCCCAACCGCATTACATCGACATTAAAAAATAATACGCAAACCGGCAGAGCGTTTCATTGGTTCACTTCAGATCCCGTGGATAATCCGCTGGTTCTGGTATCAACAAAGGCCGATATGAGCCAGCCGCTGACGTTTCAGGCCACCGCGCGAGAGGTCAACAGCCATTATCTGCAAAGAGACGCGGAAGGCTATTTTATTTATAAGAAGACAAAAAAGATAAATAATAACAATGCAGTCATCGGTTACTTCACCGATAAAAACAAAACGGACGTAAAATGGGAGCCGGAAGACGAAGCAAAAAACCCGGATGAAAGCGTAGGCATCGATATTACCGCGGTAAAGGAAACGATTTATGACGCCGATGCCGCCGGTTTACAACCCGGTACGCTTTATTATTATCAGGTCGGGGCGAAAAATGGCGCATTAAGCGATATCGGAAAATTTAAAACCGCCGGCGGCGCCGATAAAGCGGTAACATTTATTCAGTATACCGACACGCAGAATGCCTACTGGAATGAGCACAAGAGAAATGAAGCGCAATTCGGCGCCGATACGCTCTTTCAGGCGCAAAAAGTCGCGCCGCATGCCGATTTCGTCCTGCATACGGGGGATTTCGTTGAAATTGCCGAAGCGGAAGATGAGTGGCTTGATCTCATGAACCGCTCGCAAAAGGGCTTTTTACAAATGAGCCTGGCCGTGGTTCCCGGCAATCATGACGAATACGGCCTGAACAAGAAAGAGCTGTTCCCCAAAAAATTCAACGAGCATTTCAATCTGGATAGCGCCGGAAAAATCGACGGGGGATCGTATTATTCCTTCGACTACAACAATGCGCACTTTATTGTACTGAACACCAATGATTACAAAAATAAAGACAAAAAAGCATTAGGCGAGCAGCAGCTAACCTGGTTGAGAGAAGATGTACAAAAAGCCAGAAAGAACGGCGCTAAATGGATTATTCTCAGTTACCACAAGCCGCTTTTCTCCAAGTCTTATCACTCCCTGGAAGATGAAGACGTGCAAAATGTGCGCGATGACTTTATGAAGGCCATCGATGACCTGGATATCGATCTTGCCTTGCAGGGACACGATCATGTTTTCTCCAGAACCAAATCGTTGCAGTATGCGTCCAAAACGGACAGTTTTGTGAACGCCAAAATCGATCACGCTGATTTCAGCTATGATGAAAACAATCACAAAATATTGCGATCGCCTAAGGGAACCACTTTCGTCATTCCCAATACCGGCGGAACCAAAGCGTATGATTCGTTATTCAACGAATCCCTGGAGCATATCCACAAAGTGCGTCCCAAACTTAATTGGCTGACGCAACAACAGGTAGAGCATTACAACAATCTGTTTGAAATCGGCTATCAGCCGCAACGCTCCGCCAGATTCAAAAATAAACATGAGAATTATCGTGACAGCTCCGAGCAGAATTTCGCCACCTACACCATCGAGGGAAATAAGCTGACGGGAGCGGTCTACCAGGTCTCCGGCGATTTATCGAAGGGCGAAGCCAGACGGGTATTTCTGGTGGATAAATTCAGTATTGTGAAAGAATAAATTTACTGTGCGCGGGATTGATTTTAAGCAGCGGCGCCAGACGGACAATATCCAGGTTACGACCGTCAAAGGGCGGACGAGACGGCGGGTCCGACTGGCGTAAACTGTTCGACAAGACCTGCGATAACAGCTTTCCCAGCCCTCAGGGTCACGGCGCGCCATGCAATGTTTCGCTAGGCGCGCCCTATAAATGCTGAGTTAGCCGATAACGCCTCCCTGCGCCGCCGATGCCCCCGACTCCGCACTCACCCCGCCCGCCCCCGCGACTTAGCGCCGCGGTCGTATCTTCAATGATCGAGGGAGGCCGCTTCCTGCAAACTCAGCGAACGAGTCTCGGGCGCGAGGGCCAACGATACCAACAAGCCCAGCAGCGTCACGCCCGCGGCCGCATACATGGTGTTGCCGATGCCGATGGTTTGCAGCGAAACAGGCACCAACCAGGTTCCGACCGCCGCGCCGATGCGCGACAGTGAAGCGCCCGTGCCGACCGCAACCGAACGAATCCCGGTCGGAAAAATTTCGTTCGGATACACTAATTGCAGCACCTGAGCGCCACCGATGAACACCGCATAAGCGCCAAACAACGCCAATACCAGCCATTCCGCGCCATCGGAGAAAAAACCCAGTCCCAGGAGCGCCAGTCCTGACCACAGAAAACTGTGGATCACCAGCGAACGTCGGCCGATGACATCGATCAGACGCGTGGCGATAACGCAGCCCACCGCGAACAACATTGTGATGGCGACGGAACCGTAGGCCGCCCAATTCCCGGTCAGATTCAGCGCCTGAAGCACTTTGGGCGCAAACGCATACACGGCAAAAACCGGGATCACGGAGCACGTCCAGAATACGGCGACGAACAACATACGCGCGCCATAACCCGAGTGCAGCAGACTGCTCAACGATCCTTGCGTGTCCGGCGGCGATTCGGGCAGGTTGCGTAGCGAGAACGAGGGGCCATACACCTTCCTGATGACGCGCTCGGCTTCAGCCATGCGCCCTTTGCTCACCAGCCAGCGCGGCGACTCCGGCGTACCCAGCCGGATGATCGCCAGAAACGCGCCGATCGCCACCGGACTGGCGATAACCCAACGCCATGCGTCATCCCCATAGCGCATCAGGATCAGGTTGCCGACGATGTACGCCAGCGCCGCGCCGACAAACCACAGGATCGTCATCGCCGCCAGGCGAGGGCCGCGGTGTTTTCTGGGCAAAAACTCTACGAGCAACGCCCCGGCGACGGGATACTCGAACCCCACGCCAATCCCGATTAGGAACCGGTAGATAAACAGCGACAGGCCCGATTCCGTCCAATACGCGCCCAGAGAACATAAGATAAAGATGATCGGGCCGAAGAAATACAGCTTTTGGCGACCCAGTTGCCCGGTCAGACAACCGCCCAGAAATCCGCCGACGAAGATACCGATCAGGGCTGAAGCCGCGACCATGCCTTGCCAAAAATCGTCAAGGTTCAGTTCGGCCGAAAGCTGTACCAGCGCCACGCCGATGATGCTTAATATGTAGCCGTCCATTAGCCAGCCGCCGCCGGAACGTATGCTTAACAAGCGGTGAAATCCATTAAGGGGAACATCCTCAATGGACAAATCATTTGTTGTTGTCATTATCGATTTCCTTGCGAAAGAAATATCGAACAGGCCGCTGAACGTCCCCTGTTTTCACCAGCTTTTCCTGCCGCTCAGGCGCTGTCCCCGTCAGCGCGCCGCCTGACGCCGAACGACAGGAACGGCTCCGTGAGGATGCCCCGACGCGGCATTCCCCATGCTCCCGCACGATTTTTTCCGCGATATGCAGATGACGGAGACGGCCCGGCTTTCCCGCCTTCCGGCTGTCTGCGGCGGCAGGCTCATGACAGAAAGTCTTTGCGGGCAAGGTTGATCACAGACGGCGCGAGCTGAACATTGATCATCCCCGGCGGGCAATGTTTCCGCCCTCGCAACGGATTGGCTCGCGATGGAAGACGACTGCCGGCGCGTCCTTTTGCCATGACCTGGCGAAAACGCCATGCGAACGGCCTGAGCGGCGCCGACCCGATGCCATGCAGTCCAACCGCCAAACGGACTGCATGGCGGCCGATTTACATTTTCCCGAGATTTTTGCACTGCGCCACGCACGCCTTAATGCCTTCCGTCAGGCATTCGTCAAAACCCAGCGCTTCCATTTTGGTGATTGCGGCCAGAGTTGCGGCGCCTGGCAAAAGAAGTTTCTTTTCCAGTTCTTTCGGGGTTTCGTCCGCAGTTAACAGCATTTCCGCGCTGCCTTTCATCGTTTGCGCGAACAGCCGCAACGCCGCCTTGTCCTCAAGACCCATCGCAACGGCTTCTTTCACCACCACATCCGCCATATGGTAAAAGTAAGCCGGCGCCGCGCCGGCGAAAGGCACCACGTCATCCATCGAAGTTTCCGGAATTTCCACGACAATTCCGCTGTGCGTCAGGAAACGGTGGACCTCGTTGTACTCCTCGTCGGAAACGCTCTCGGCCCGGGCGACGGAATAAGCGCCCATCCCCACCTGTGCGGGCAGCGTCGGCACACACTGAACCACCCTGGCGTTTTTCCCCAGGTTATCGTAAAACCATTGATTGCTTATGCCTGCGGGAAGGGAAATAAAGATGTTGTTATCAGAAAAAACGCTTTTAATCTGAGGAATAATGGAGCGGACAATCTGAGGAAGCACCGCAACGACGACAATCCTGCTATTTTTCACCAGTTCCTCGATAGAGGGGTAAACAACGTAGCCTTTCGCCGCATACTCTTCACGCACCGCGGGGGAGATGTCATAGACGCCGATCTCCTTCCTGTCATATCCCTTGCTGATATCCACGCCGGATAAAATCGCCCTGATGATATTACCGCCACCGATACATCCAATGCTTGTGCTCATAGTTACAAATCCTCTTTATCGTGTTGTTATCTGTTGCGTATCACTGAACTGCCGGTATTCTCGGCTTTACGGGGAGTACGCAGACTGGAAGCCTCCGTCAGGCTCATATCTTTTGTTTCCGGCGCCATGATGATGGAAACCACCAATCCGGCCAACGTTAATCCCGCACAGATATACAATGTGGCCTCCAGTCCGAAACGGGATAAGATAATCGGCGTAAAAAAAGTGGCAATCGCTGCGATAATGCGGGTAATTGACGTCATGACGCCCACTGCCGTCGCCCGGATATGCGTGGGGAAAAGCTCGTTCGGATAAACAAATTGGTGGGAGCCGCCGGCGGTGTTGCTGGCGCCGAACAGGACAAATAACGCTAAAACCAGAATAAACGGCAGATTCATATCGGCGGTAAACGCTAATATAAATAATGCAATAAAGCATATAAAAAACGATATCAGCAGCGTAGGCCGTCTGCCTGATTTATCCATGAAAAAGAAAATGAAAATTAATCCGATGAGATAAAGAGAGTTGATAATCGCCGATCCCAGATATTGCCTATTCCCGTCGGCGAAACCGAACTGTTCCATAATTGTGGGAAGGTAGGTTCCCAGGGCAAAGACCGGTATAATTTGCATGGTCCAGAAAAACGCCACGAAAAAGAGCCATTTTCCATAGCCGCTGTTGAAAAGCTCATGAAAGGATGCTTTCCCCTCCGGTTCGGGTTCGGTCTCCCGGGACAGGACGATATTATCGCCAATCTTTTTGAGTATTGCCGCGACTTCGTTTCCCCGGCCTTTGCCGATCAGCCAACGGGGGGATTCCGGCATATTACGTATGCTGATAAGCCATAGAAAACACGGGACCGCGCCGCTGACGACCATCCATTTCCAACTGTCGTCGCCAAAATTCAGCAAAAGATAGCAGACCACATTGGAGGCCGCGTAGCCGATAAACCAGAGCGCGTTGAGAATGCCGAGCATTGCGCCCCGGTTCTTTTGCGGAGAGAACTCCGCGATATACGGGCCGGAAATGGTGAATGTCGCGCCCAAACCAACGCCTAGAAGCATCCGCAGAAGAAAAACAACCAGCGGATCCGTTATGAAATATTGCAAGACGCTCACGATGCCGAGAAAGAGAAAATCCAGAATATACATTTTCTTGCGACCCAGCAGGTCGGTTGCGTAGCCCCCAAACAAGCTGCCGAACATCATCCCCAGCAGCGTTCCCATGCCAATAAGTCCGGACAGAGCCGGAGACATCGGTATCCGGGTATTCATGACCGAAAGCGATATCGCAACCGTTCCAAGCACGTAGCCCGCGACAAACGGACACCCAGCGCAATAAGCCACCAGTTTTAAATGATATTTATTAAACGGTGCTTCATCTATTGTTATTTTATTTATTGTTATTTCATTGGCGCTCATATTTCACCTTCACTGGATATTTATATTACCTGTTCGATGTATTTCCGGAGAATCGCTCGATAGCGCGACATCTGCTCCGGGGAGGGTGACATGACATCGGCTAGCGGGTATTCCCGGCCCAGTCTTTTATATGTTTCGGTGCCTAAACGGTGGTAAGGAAGCAACTGCACCTGATGAAGATGGCGCAGCGTTGAACAAAACGCCCCAATGCTTTCCAGCTCTTGCTGCGCATCATTAATTCCCGGAATAACGGGAATTCGGATAATCAACCGAGGCGCTTTTTCCAGCTCATTGGTGTTCAATAAATTTTCAAGGATGAGTCTGTTATCGCGGCCGGCATATTTACCGTGCAACTCTGCGTTGAAAAATTTAATATCCACAAACGCGGTATTCACATAGGGGAGAATGGAATTGACAACCTTCCACGGCGCAAAGAAGGAGGTTTCAATCGCCACATCAAAGCATTCGTTCCAGATTGCTTTTAACAAGGCCAGGGTAAATTTCGGCTGAGCCAAAATTTCACCGCCGGATAATGTTACGCCCCCGCCCGAGACAAAATAGCAGCAGGAATCCTTCCTGATTATTTTCATGACGTCTGCGACGGTCATGACCTCGCCATAGGTTTTATCCTCGGCGCGCTCGACTTCAAAAGACTGACTTTCAGGAGTAGAGCACCATAGACAGCGCAGCGGGCATCCCTTTAAAAAAATAACGGTGCGAAAACCTTCGCCGTCATAAACGGAACCGTGTTCAACCCGCAACACCATGCCGCGGGTTTCGCTTTGTTTCATTTCGGCCTTCGGGTCGTACTGCTCGCACATGGTCGCTTTTACCTTTCCATCAGCAATTATTTTGTCAAAACGACTGACCGACGAGCCATCACCCGCCTGAATTACGGCAGCAAAAGAAATAAATTTTTGCTTATTCGGTCGTCATGGCTCGCCGCCGCCTCAACTCAATAAACAGGCGGTTGTCTTTTGCCCCACGTCGCAGAATCTAGGCCGCCCATTCGCAGATGGAAGTACGGCCGATGATTTCGTCCTGTACCTCTTTGCCAAGCTCCGAGAAAAACGCGGTGTAACCGGCAACGCGAATAAGCAGACCTCTGTGCCGCTCAGGATGTTGTTGCGCGTCGATAAGCACATTGCGATCCACCACGTTGAACTGCACGTGATAAACATCCAGCGCGCACAGCGTCTTGAGCAGGTTCATCATATGGGCGATGCCTTGCCGCCCCTCAAGGATGGACGGCTCAAGTTTCATATTGAGCTGGGTACCCTGGGTATAGCGGGCATGCGGGATGTGGCTGACCGATTTGAGCAAAGCGGTCGGGCCGTTCATGTCGGTGCCGCCGGTGGCGCCGATGCCATCGGTCAACGGCGTCCACGCTTTACGGCCTGAAGGCAGCGCGCCGACCCATTTGCCGATAGGCGTGTTGCCGGAAACCGGCAGCATACCGGTGGTCATTTTACCGAATTTCGTGTTGTATTTTTCAAACTGATCAACAACATAGGTAAACAGTTCGCCGACGATCCAGTCCGCGCGCTCGTCATCGTTGCCGTATTTGGGCGCCTCCAGACACTGCTTCTGGATGTGCTCATAACCGTCGAAGTTTGCGTCCAGCGCCTTGCACAGACTGTCCATGGAGACTTTTTTCTCGTCAAAGACCAGATGGCGGACAGCGGCCAGGGAGTTGATGATATCCGCCTGACCAACGGTGATCACCCCGCCGCCGCAATTGTATTTTGCGCCCCCCATGCTGTAGTCGGTGCCGGATTCGATGCAATCCGGAAAACCGAGAGACAGACAAGGCACCGGACGACAGTTCATGCTCAGATAATCCAGCAGCTGATTGCCCGACACGATGACGTCGACAAAATAGCGGATGTGGGTTTTGACGGCGGCAAAGAAATCATCGAAGGTTTTAAAGTCGCGCGGATCGCCGGTGGAAACGGATACCCTTTGCCCCGTCTTGCGGCTGACGCCGTCGTTCAACGCCATATCGATAATGCCGCCCATATTGACGTCGGCCATATCGGTGTACTGCTTCATGCGGCCGGACAGGTTGGTTTCGACGCAGCCGCAGGGATTCCAGTCCCAGGCTTCGCTCAGCGGCACGCCTTTGTTGAGCATCATGCGGATACCGGCGTCGTCATGGTAAATCGCCGGCATGGTGAGCCCCAATCTGTTGGCTTCGCAGGCCTTTTGCAAAAAGGCGTCGGGGTTTTTGGCCATACTGTAGCGCACGGTCATGTTCGGCTCTTTGAGCCTGACATCCATGGTCGCCTGGATAACCATATAGGAGAGATCGTTGACGGCGTCGTTGCCGTACCGATCGATGCCGCCCGCCGTCACCTGCACCGTAATGCAGTAACCGGCGGCGAACTGGGCGGTGACCTCGTCCTGGAACAAACTGAGTTCGGCGATCTTGATCCACAGGCAATCCAGCAGTTCCTGCGCTTCATCTTTGGTGATGACGCCGTTTTCGATATCAGCTTTATAGAAGGGATACAGGTACTGATCGATGCGGCCGAGGTTGTAGGATGAGGCATTCTGTTCCATGTAGATGGCGTATTCGTAGAACAGCACGCTCTGTAAGGCTTCATGGTAGGAAGTGGCGGGATGCTCGGGAACACGACGGCACACGGCGGCGATCTTTTCCAACTCGGCCTTACGCACGGGGTCAGCGCATTTTGCCGCCTTTTCTTCCGCCAAATCCGCATGCCGGTTGGCCAGCGTAATGATGCCGTCGCAAACCAGCAGTTCCGATTGCAGGAAATGCATTTTTTCCAGGTCGCCGACATGGGCGTCATCCAGCTTCGCCAAAGCGTCTTGCGCTTTTTTGCGGATGCCGGCGATGCCGACGGACAGCAGATAATCCCAGGCGGGCGTCGTTTCGCCGTATCCGCGCACCGCCTTGCGGTCGATATAGATCATGCCGTTGTCGCGCAGCGTCTCCATATCCTTCGGCGCCATGGCCCGCCAGCGGTCCAGCATGCATTTATTCTTCCAGTAATCGGAAACTTCTTCTTTAAATACCTTTTTGCCCTCTTCACTCAGGAAGAAAGGATCAAATTTACGCGTACTGATGGTATCCAGTTCACGATCCAGAATGGAACAGGAACTGTCCGCGCATAAAATGCCGCAACGCGGTTTAAATCCCGCACCGCCTACCAGCAGCTCATTGTCCAGAATATAGATATTTTTATTGCGGCACTGATGCCGGAAACCGGTGGCCTTTTGGATAATCCAGGGCTGTCCCTCAGTCTCTTTAAACGCTTCCGTTAAATATTTGGCGTTATAAACATCCATATCCACCCGCGTATTCAAATATTGCTCTCTCAAAGCATCGATACGATTCATATATTTCGCAGACATAAAAACCTCCATTTATTTCTGATCGTTTTTGACGATTATCTGTTGCGCACGCCGACTTTCAGCGTATTACGCAGGTAGTCGATGCTTTGCTTACAGGCTTCGATTTCTTTCTGCCGGGCCACTTCAATCGTGTCGTCGCCGATCTCATATTCAACTTCAAAGGTAATGCGATCCAACGGAGCCTTTTCCCGCAAAGTGCGCAAAACTTTTTTGCAGTCGATATCTCCCTGACCGATAGGCGCGCCGATGGAGTGTATGCCGTCCGGGTCGACAACCAGTTTGATATCGCAGAAATGGCAGCAGTTTGCGTAAGGCGCCATCTTCTCAACGCAAGCCTCCGGCCCTTCAAGAACATTCATTGAGTTCATGGTATCGAGACACGCCCCGACCTTTGGATGATTCAACTGTCTGACCAGCCAGATGACTTCGTCCGCGTAAGCGTCGCAATGATTTTCAATCGAAAGGCTCAATCCCAGCTCGTCCAGCAGATGAAGGTTGGCTTTGAATTCGTCGTAGCGATCGCTCAGTTGGCGCATGACATCGGGGTGAAAACAGGAACCGTACAGCGGGCGCGGGCGCTCAATATCCAGACTGAACTTGACCAGGTCGGCCCCCATGGCCTTACCGTTTATCAGCGCATCCTTAACGGTTGAGTTGACCCGGGGGTCGCATGGCGCATTAAAAGAGACGTTGTACTCCAGATAAAGGCCGTGCGCTTCGGCGGCGGCTTTTACTTCCGCCAGACGCGCGGCATCCAGCGTCTCCAGATCCACATTGGTGATATGCAGCCCGTCCAGTCCCCAATCCACAGCCAAATCCATCAACTGTAGCAAGTTGATCGTTTTCTCAAATGCATGGACATCCTGAAATCCCCAGCTCTCGCCCAGACCGCTGAGGTGAAGTGTATAGGTGTGCATGCCGAGCTTGATTTGACGTTCAGGCGTGATCATTTTTTCCTCTCTTAATTATAATTAGACGTTTTATAAAATAGGTTTAAACAATACCGCGACACATTAACTTTGCAGGTCGGATTCCGGATAATAAAAAATCGGCCTGTAAAATACAGGTAATATGTTTCAGTAACTTGTACATATAACGATATTAATAACTTTTCATTACTGGTTTATATAACGACATAAATCATTTCTCATTACCGCTTCATGTAATTAAAAAAATCAATTCGCGTTACAGGTTTATATAACGTCAGACGCAAAATATTCATTGAACTCATAACGCGTTTATTTACCTGACGTTATATCTCTAACGGAGATGAAGTTTAATTTCAGCGTCTGCTTGTTACCAAGCGGCATATATATTAATAAACCAGACATCATCATAATAATGAGACACGGATAATATTTTTTGCTTTATTTTAAAAATAAAGGAATAATCATATCGAAGTGAATGATATGAGCTAAAAATAGATTATTTGTTAAATTTGAAGGTAAAGAAGTAACGGCGGAAAACTACCGGTGAATAACCATATCGCCAAGCGCTGGTCATCGATGCGATACGAAACGGAGACCGTTACCAGGTGCGATCGCCTGAGAGCGAGAGACGAGTCAGGCAGCGACGCTGGCGTCAATCCCGACCGGCGGAACAAAAAGTCGGTTCCATACACACAGATGATCCATGTCCAGATGAAAGGTCACCGCCATGCGAATCCCCTCAGTAACTTCCGTTTATACGCAACATTCATCCTTTTATGCAGAAAGCGCCGGAGAGTCTTCCTCGCGGGCTGCCAGAATGGTTTATCCCGCAGTGCCAAATACCGCTGAAAGCTATAATCCTCGCGCGGTAAAAGGCCAGATGAACGACTATTTGCAGAAACTGGAAAGCAGCAGAAATAGCGCCATTCAGCCTGATGTCAAAAAAGAGGAAATGCGGCTACAGAGCTATTTGATCAGGGCGCAAAACGACAAACACCATTTGCAAATCGGTTTGATCAACATTTCTGAAAATAACGGCCATGAGTTGAAATATGCGCTAAGACATATGGAAAACGGCACCCGTTGGCGGACGATCGTGAATATCGCCAACGATGATGAACCCGACGAAACGCCCCATAGCGTGGCGCTGGAAGCGGAGAAAAGAGACGGGAAAATTTCGCTGGTGGCGGTGGATGCCCGGCTTTCAGCGTTTACCGATACGGATATCGCCGGCCACCTTACCGGTGATAATGCCGCGCTGACGGTACTGTACACCGGCGCGCAGAAAACGCTGTCCGGCTGTAAAATTTTTGCGCTGCACGATGCCAAAGCGATGGCGGATAATGAACGCGCCATTGAACGCGTGCATCAACAAAATTATCAAAGAATAGATGAAGATGATGAATATGACGCCGATGATGCGGACAGTCTGGCCAAACGGGAATTCGATCATGTCCTGCCGGCGGACTTTTACCGGCTGACGACATCACGCGGGGTTTTTAACGCCTTGCCTGCGTCAATACGCGATGCATTAAGCGACGACTTTCGCCGCAACCTGAATACCCGCACGACGTATGAAAATGACGGCACCGCTGAAGAGGTGACTTACAACACCGCCATCGAAGATCAGCGGATAGCGTTTGCCAGAGATGCATTGGCGTGGCTGGCGCGCCGATGATGCGTCAAAACGGGACGGCGGCAAAAAGCAAATCGCTCAAGCCGGCGGCATCGCCGCGGCAACTTAGCTAAACTTCGCCGCCGGGCTGCGCCGCAAGCGCGTCGAACCGCTGCCGCGCCAGACGGATCTCCTCATGGCGTTCGTCCGCCCAGGCGATCAATACATCCAGCGGATCGAGCAGCGAGCGTCCCAACTCGGATAAGCGATACTCGACGCTCGGCGGTTTGGTGGCGAAAACGTGGCGGGTAATCAAGCCGTCCCGTTCCAGATCGCGCAATGTCTGGGTCAGCATTCGCTTAGAAATATCGGGCACCAGCCGCCGCAGATTGTTGAAACGCCGCGGCCCCGCGGCCAGCGCCACGATCAGCAGCGTGCTCCACTTGTCGCCGATGCGGTCCAGCACGTCGCGCACCGGACACTCCACTTTATGTTCGCCCCATGACTCCAGCGCCTGAAAAGCCTCGGCTATCTTCGAGCGCTGCGCCGCACTAGGTTCCTTTTTTGTTACCTGGTCTGTCAAACCTGCCTCCTTTACAGTCGCATATCAGGTCTCTAAAGTAGACCTGGACTAATAATACACCTCAAAAAGGAAAAGCCAATGCCCTCATTGACGTCACCTACCCTGCTGGTCACCGGCGCAAGCGGCCGCTTGGGACGCCGCGTGGTTGAATACCTGCTGGACGGCGGCGCAGCGAACGTCGTCGCCGCGACCCGCAACCCCGACGGCCTCGCCGACCTGGCGGCACGCGGCGCCGAAGCGCGTAAGGCGGACTTCGACGATCCGGCCACGCTGCAATCGGCCTTTAGCGGCGTCGATCGCCTGCTTATCGTGTCGGCGCCGGATACGCCGGACGATCCGTCCCGCCGCCTGCGCCAGCATCTGGCCGCGGTGGATGCCGCGCTCAAAGCCGGGGTGCGGCACATCGTCTACACCTCGATGTTGAATCCCGAGCCCGGATCGCCGATTCCTTTTGCGCCCGATCATTACGGCACCGAGCAGGCCATCGAGAAAAGCGGCATTCCGTTCACCATCCTGCGCCCCAGTTGGTATGCCGACAGCGTATTCCTGTGGCTGCCGCCGGTGCTGGCCGCCGGACAGTGGTACTCGGCCGCCGGCGACGGGCGAACCGCCCACGTCTGGCGCGACGATCTGGCGAAAACCGCCGCCGCGGCGCTGGTTTCCGCGACGCAGGAAAGCCGCCGCCTTGCGGTCACCGGGCCGCAGGCTCTGACGCCGGCGGAGATCGTCGACATCGTTAACCGCGTATTCGATACCCGCGTTGAGCTTATTCCCGTCAGCGACGCGGATTTGCGTAATGGACTGACGGCGGCCAAATTGCCTGCGGGGCTGGTCGAATTGCTGACGGCGATCGATATCAATACGCGCCAGGGCGGCGTCGATGTGGTCGGCGATGCCGTGCAACGACTGACCGGCGAGCCGCCGCGCAGCCTGTATGACTTCCTGGTCGACAACCGCGATGCCCTGCTGGCGGCCAGAGACGCGCTTGATCCCTGAGTACGGCGGGTACGGGCGCCGATTCCGCCAGCTTGCTTGTCCGGCCCAAGTCGGTTTCGCCGACGCGGCCGCGTTCCACTGATGTTTGCGTTCTTTCTTAACCTTTCAAGGGAGCTTTACATATGTCGCAATCCGATTTCAGCACGCTGTTTTCACCTTATCGCCTCGGCGATCTGACCCTTAAGAACCGGCTGGTCATGGCGCCGATGACGCGCAGCCGCGCCGTGCGGAATAACGTTCCCAACCCGCTGGCGGCGACTTACTACGCCCAGCGCGCCACCGCCGGGCTGATCGTCTCCGAAGCCACGCAGATAAGCCCGCAGGGCGTCGGCTATATCCGCACGCCGGGCATTCACTCCCCCGAACAGGTCGCCGGCTGGCGGCGCGTAACCGACGCGGTACACGATGCGGGCGGCCTGATCTTCGCCCAGCTATGGCATGTGGGCCGCGTCTCCCATCCTGATTTCCACGACGGCGAACTTCCCGTCGCGCCCTCCGCGCTGCTGGCCGAGGGCGAAGTCTTTACGCCCAACGGCAAGACGCCGATGGTGACGCCGCGGGCGCTGGAAACGGATGAAATCCCCGCCATTGTCGAGCAGTATCGCCAGGCGGCGGTCAACACCAAAAACGCCGGTTTCGACGGCGTGGAGATCCATGGCGCGACCGGCTATCTGCTCGACCAGTTCCTGCGCGACGGTTCGAATATCCGCACCGACCGTTATGGCGGCAGCATCGAGAACCGCGCCCGCTTCCCGCTGGAAGTCGCCGCCGCCGCCGTCGAGGTGTTCGGCGCGCAGCGCGTGGGCTACAAGATTACGCCGAGCCTGCCGCTGCACTCCATGTCGGACAGCAATCCGGCGGCGACCTTCGGCTATCTCGCCGGCCGGTTGAGCGCGCTGGGCATCGCCTATCTGCACGTCAGCGAAGCGATCGCCGGCCCGGCGGCGGCACCGGCTTCCGCCGAACGGCTCACTCCGCTCCTGCGTAAAGCCTTTGACGGCACGCTGATCGTCAACGGCGGCTACGATGCCGCATCCGGCGAGAACGCGCTGGCGGCGGGAGAAGCCGAACTGGTGGCCTACGGCGTGCCTTTCCTGACCAACCCGGATCTGGCGGAAAGATTCCGCCGCCGCGCCCCGCTCAATACGCCCGACTATGCGACGTTCTACGCCGCGGAAAAAGACGAAAACGGCTATATTGACTATCCGACGCTGGCGAAAACGGAGGAATAACGATGGCCCAGACTATCAGCGTGGAAATCTGGTCGGATCTTATCTGTCCCTGGTGCTGGATCGGCAAACGCCGCTTCGAGCGCGCGCTGGCCGATTTCCCTCAGCGCGAGCGCGTCAAGGTGGTACAGCGCGCGTTTCGACTGATGCCCGGCCTCGCGCCGCAACGCGCGCAGAACGTGCTTATCCAGCGGCTTGGCTCCGCCGAGCGGGTTGCCGCCATGCTGGCGCACGTGGAGAATGAAGCGGCCGGCGAAAACCTGGAGTACCGCCTCGCCGCGTCGTTTGTCGGCGATACGCGCGATATCCATCGTTTGGTAAAGTTCGCCGCGGAAAAAGGGTTGCAGGATCAGGCCGTCGAGCGGTTCTATCGGGCCGGTTTCACCGAGAACGCGGCGTTGTTCGAACGTCAGACCCAGCTACGGTTGATGGCCGATATCGGCCTCGATCGGGACGCCTGCGCGGCGGTGCTTGACGCAGACGCCTATGCGTCCGCCGTCGATGAAGACCTGCGCGCCGCACAAGCCCGCGGCGGCGGCGGCGTGCCGTTCTTCCTGATCGATGGTCAGCAGGCAATCTCCGGCGCGCAGTCGGCCCCGACGTTTCTTGCCGCGCTGGAGCAGGCATGGCAGGTTCAACCTTCCCAGCGCGAGCAGGGATCGACGGGCGCGGTCTGCGGCCCCGACGGCTGCCGTTGAAAAGCGGAAACTAATCGCTGCCCGGCGCGCCGGCGCGCAGTCCGTCCATCACCAGATCCATCAGCCGGGTGAGACGACGTTGCCAGTCCTCGCCGGCATCGATCTGCCAGATGCCGGCGATGGCCAGAAAGAAGTCGTCCACGGTCACGCCCGGTCGGATGGCGCCGGCTGCCTGGTTGGCGTCGAGCAAACGCTGGGCCGCGGCGGCCACTGGCGCATATCCCGCTTTGCCCGGGCAGTCGCGGGCGTGCGCCACCTGACGGATGGCGTCGGCCAGACCGGCCTTGGTCATGGCATAGCGGGCCAGACGATCCATCCATGCCCGCAGGGCGCGGTCCGGCGGATTGCTCTCAAGCAGGCGGTCGGCGAAGTCGGCGACCTGCTCCATTTCATAACGGTAGACTTCCATCACCAGCGCTTCCCGGTTGGGAAAATTACGGTAGAACGTCGCTTGCCCGACCCCCGCCTTTCGAGCGATGGCGCTTAAGGGGACGTCCGCCGAACGCGTCAGTTCGGCCACCGCCACCTCCACGATGCGTTGGCGATTCTGTAATGCGTCTGAACGCAACGGTGTATCCGTCTGCTGCGACACGTTTTTTCTCTCCGCAAAGGATATCTTGTCAAGCGGACAGCTGTCCGCTATGCTGACTCATGGGAAACGGACAGCTGTCCGTTTTAACTATACAGGCAATTATAGGGAATATTCGATGAAAACGACAGGCAACACGATTCTCATCACCGGCGGCACCTCGGGCATCGGGCTTGGGCTGGCATTGCGCTTTCATCAGGCCGGCAACAAAGTGATCGTCGCCGGGCGACGTAAAAAGCTGCTCGACCAGATCGTCGCCGCGCATCCGGGCATTGCAGCGATCGAGCTTGACGTGACCGACCCCGCATCAGTCAATCGCGCACGCGAAACGGCGGCGGCCCGCTACCCTGAACTGAACGTGTTAGTCAATAATGCCGGTATCATGCTGGGGGAAGACCTGCGCAATCCGGACGATCTAAAAATCGCCGAAGAGACCGTCGCCATCAACCTGCTCGGCGCCATCCGTATGACGTATGCCTTTTTGCCGCAGTTGGTAAGTAAAGACGACGCCGCGATCCTCAACGTCACCTCCGCGCTGGCGTTCGTCCCGCTACCGGCCGTTCCCACCTATAACGCCACCAAGGCGGCGCTGCACTCGTTCAGCGAAAGTCTGCGCGTTCAGCTTGCCGACACCGCGGTCAGCGTAATAGAGATCGCGCCGCCGGGCGTGCGCACCACGCTGTTCGGTCAGCAGAACAACGAACGCTCTATGCCGCTGGACGATTTCCTTACCGAAACCCTGGATCTGCTGTATCGCGACCCGGAACCGCGAGAAGTCATTGTGGAATCAGCCAGATTCCTGCGTGACGCCGAAGCCAACGGCAGCTACGACGAGGTTCTGAACCTGCTTTCCGCGGTCAAAGCGCCGGACAAGGAATGATGGCGATCGCCCGCCGCTAGAACTTCCAGGCGTAGGCGATGCCGAGAATATCCTGGCTCATCTTCACGTTGGCTTCGCCGCCGCCAAAGGCCGCCGGAATGGAGCCGTTGCCGTTGACGGTCTCCCTGAAGCCGTGGGTATAGGCCAGGCTCAGCTCGCCGTCAGGCGAAGGCGCCCACGTCAGGCCGACGCTCAGGTGGTTGCGAATCACCCCCGGGGCAAGCACATTGAGGAAGGTCTGGCTCTTTTGCACCGGCTGGTCGGCATGGCTGAAGCCGCCGCGCAGCGTCAGTTGCGGACTCAGCGCATAGCTGACGGCCAATTTATACACCGTCACGTCCTGCCAGCCGAAACCGGGGCCGTTCTTCGAGCCGAAATTATCGCCCGCGAATACCGACTGCACGTTGAACGCATTGGAAATGGAACGCACGCTGCCGTATTTGATCTCCTGCACGTCGGCGGACACCGTCAGCGCCGGCGTCACCTTGTACGCCAGCCCCACGCCGTAGTTTTCCGGAATATCGAAACTGCCGCCGTCGGCAAACAGCCCGGCATAGCGGTCGAACTCTTCGGCCTTGATCTTCGACGCCCAGGTCAGACCCAGCGTCAGGTCGTCGGTCAACCGGCCCTGCCAACCCAGACGCAGCCCCCAGCCGGTGGAGGTGTCGTTGCCGCGATCGTTGAAATTGCCGGAATCGCTGGAAAAACCGGAAAACGCGTTCAATCCCTTGGCGGAGAAGCGCTGATAGACGAAATTCAGACCGACGCCGAAAGACTGCCGTTCGGTAAACTTGTAGGCCAGCGACGGGGTGATAAACAGCTGGCTCAGATTGACGCCCGCGCTGCCGTTGCCGCCAAAGGCGGCGTAGGGGTTTTCTTTATAGTCGGTATTCATGCCGCCGTTGCCGTACACGGCGACGCCGACGCCCAGGCGATCGTTCAGTTGCCGGCTATAGCCGACCTCCGGCAGCAGAAAATACTTCCGCTCGCTGCCGTCGTACCGGCCGTTGGCGCCCGCCGCATTCCCTTCGATCTCAGCGCTGCGATCCGGCGCGAACAACGTTGCCCCGATATCCAGACGATCGCCGATCCACACCGTGCCGGCCGGATTATTGGCCGCCGCCAGGGCATCCTGCGGCTGGGCGATGCTGACCCCCGCCTGTCCCTGAGCCTTGATGCCGTAGCCGTGCATGAAATAGCCATTGGTCGCGCCGGCCTGAGTGCTGACGACGCCGCTCAGCACCGCCAGCGAAACCAGTCGTATTTTAGATTTCACTCTAATTTCTCCCTGACGATATCGCCGGATCAGGCGGCTCTCTGGCGTCAACTATTAAACCAAATGCATAATGTTGAATAATAATATTGAATACTATTTGTATAGCGAAAAGGAATAATCACCCCGAATAGTGCTCACCCCCGCCGACGGCGCCTGCGCCAAAAATAGCCGCCCCGCCCGCTGCCGTAATCAGCGAAAAAACCAAATAATACAAAAGGGGCAATGAATGCTATCCGCAACTAAATCGCCTGTTATTTTTTTGCCGGGAGTGAACACCTTGAAAAAAATTATGGTATGGTACGTTACCGTACCGTAACAGATGTAAGGGTTCTGTTTGATTATGATGGATATTGAAACAACACGTCCTGGTTCGCCAGGCAAAACACTTCGACCCAAAGGCGCGGAACGACTCAAAAACCTCACCGATTCAGCAACCGAACTTTTTCTTGCACAGGGATATGAAGCGGCTTCCATGGACAGACTCATCCAGCAGGCCGGCGGATCGCGACGCAATATTTATGAGCATTTCGGCGGGAAAGAGGGACTGTTTACCGCGGTTATCACGGAAGAATGCAAGAAGCTGGCCGCCCCGCTGGAGTCGCTGGCGCTGTCTGATACCGCTATCAGGCCAACCCTGGAGAAATTCGGCAAGGAACTGCTTCATATTATTAAACAGCCCCGCACGCTCGAATTACACCGCCTCATGATTGCCGAAGGTAAACGCTTTCCGCATCTGTCGCGCGCGATCTGGCTCGCCGGTCATCAGAATGCCAAGTCGATACTTGAGACATGGATTCAGCGCCAACAGGATCAAGGCAAATTAAGGGAGAGCCTGAACGCCTCTGCGCTGTCATATGCGTTCATTCATATGGTGACCGCGGAAACACAGATGCAGATGCTGACCGGCGGACAGGAAACAACCGAGGAACAGGACGATAATACGATCGCCATGAGCATTACGCTCTTTCTGGCTGCAACAAGTAAGGATATAGACAATGAGTAAGATTAGCGCAAAGCAGTGGCTTGCTTATGCATTAGTCGCGTTTTTCGTGGTCGGCGGCATCGGCAACATCATCGCGCCGCAACCTATTGCGGATGATTACGCCAGGTGGGGCTATCCCCATTGGTTTCACTATGTGACAGGCTGTTTCGAGTTGATCGCGGCTTTTCTGATTGCAAGAAAAACCAGTCGGCTGGCAGGCAGCGTAATCGCCATCGGCATCATGTCTTCAGCCGTCGCCACCGTGATTTACCACGGAGAATACACGCATGCGATCGCCCCGTGCGTCGTTCTCATCTTATTGCTTCTCTCCGTTTATCTTCACAGGAAGTGACGGATCTACGCATCATCAGCATGTACTAACTGTTTGCCACACAATAATCAGATGGAGATATCATGAGTAATAGTCAGCCGATTGCGCTCGTTAGCGGCGCGACCAGAGGTATTGGCAAAGCAATAGCGCAGGGACTGGCTCAACAGGGAGTCAAAGTCCTGCTGGGCGCACGGAACTTACAGGCGGGACGCGAGGTTGCCGAGCGCATCGCTACGCAGCATGTATCGGTAGAAGCCGTCGAATTGGACACCACCGATCAGACGACCATCGATAATCTGGCCGCGCTGATTCGGCAGAAATATGGCCGTCTGGATATTCTTGTCAACAACGCGGGCATCAGTATGGATTTCTCCCCTGAGCCCCCTATTCGGGAGAAATTGTCGCGCACCTTCGAAACCAACGTGGTAGGCACCGCCGCATTGACGGACGCGATGATCCCGTTGCTGGAGAAGTCTGAGCGGGCGCGCATCGTCAACGTCTCTTCGATTCTGGCCTCTTTCACCAAACGCACTCAGCCCGACTGGATTTATGCCGACGTTTACATGCCGAGCTATCAGGCATCCAAAGCGGCGCTGAATTCCCTGACCCTCAGCTATGCCAGACAGCTGGCCGATCGCAATATCAAGGTAAACGCGATCTGTCCGGGTTTGACCGCGACCGACGCAACCAATCATTACGGCGACAGAACGCCTGAGATGGCGGCGCAAGTGGCGATCAGGTTTGCGTTGCTGGACGATAGCGGGCCGACGGGTTCATTCGCCAATGACGAAGGCGCGCTGGAATGGTAATTAAGTCGCCGGGAAACCGGCGCTTTAGCGGTGCATACCGCACCGCTAAAGCGGAAAAAGCTTCGCTGCGATAAAGTCAACGAATACCCGAATCTTGGGCGACAAGTGACGGCCCGACGGCCAAAGCACATGGAAAACCATCTCCTGCCGGTTGTAGTCGTCCAATACCGTTATCAGGCTGCCCTGCCGCAGCTGCGAGCGCACCGCGATTTCCGGCACACAGGCGATGCCCAGCCCCTGCTCCGCGAAACAGACCTGTGGGTCAAGGCTATTGGTCACCATGCTGGCGGGCAGTTCGATGGCGGGCATGCCGTCCGGGCGCGGCAAGGGCCAGACATCCAGTTTGCCGGTGCTGGGAAAGCGATAGATCAGGCAGGCATGGCTTGCCAAATCTTCCGGCGTAAGCGGGATACCCACCTTGTCGAAGTAGGCGGGCGCCCCCACGATCGGCTTGCGGCAAGCCCCCAGACGACGCGCGGTAAGCCGGGAATCGCTGGGCGTTCCGGTGCGGACGACGGCATCAAAACCTTCCTCGATAACGTCCACCAGGCGATCTGAATAATCGATATCAAGTTCAATATCGGGATAGCGCCGCTTGAACTCCCCCAGCCGCGACATAAAAAGCGTACCGACCGAGGGCAGACTGATGCGCAGCTTGCCCTGCGGCTTTTCTTTGGTTTGCAAAAGTTCGGCTTCGGCGGATTCCACCTCGCTCAGTATGTGCCGACAGCGTTCCAGAAACAGCGCGCCTTCCGACGTCAGGCTGACGGTGCGGGTTGAACGGTGAAACAGGCGCACCCCCAACCGTTCTTCCAGCCGCGCAATGGCTTTGCTCACCGCCGACGCGGAGATGCCCAATTGCCGGCCAACCGCGGTGAAGCTGCGGGCGTCGCCGACCCGAACGAAGAGCTGGAGTGAGCCAATACTGTCCATCTAAAGCACCTTAATGCTGACATATTTGTCATAAGTGTTATTCACTGTAGCCTATTTTTCTTCGGTGCATGAATGGGCAGCATAACGAAATAGCGTTCAGCAACAGGCTGGATAGCGTCAAACCGGAGAAATGCGATTAATGAACGAAACGACGCGCGCGGATCTGCGCAACAACAGCGAACGCCTGCCGCTGGCGGGACTGCTTGCCCTGGCGATGGCGGCCTTTCTCACGCTGCTGACCGAAATTATGCCGGCGGGAATGCTCTCCTCCATCGCGCAAGGACTGGATGTCTCTGAAAGTCTGGCGGGACAGTTCATCACCGCCTACGCGGCGGGCGCGCTGGCGGCAGCCATTCCCGTGACGAAACTGACGCAAGGCATGCGGCGGCGGCCGCTGCTGTTGACGGCGATCTTCGGGTTTGCGCTGGTCAATCTGATTACCGCGATTTCCGGCAACTATACCCTCTCTCTGGTCACGCGCTTCTTTGCCGGCGTGTTCGGCGGCATCGTCTGGTCGCTGCTGGCCGGCTATGCGGTGCGCATGTCCCCGGCGCATCTCAGCGGACGAGCCATCGCTATCTCCGGCGCCGGCGCGACAATCGCACTGGTGCTGGGCGTGCCGCTCGGGGCGCTGCTGGGGCGGGCCGTCGGCTGGCAGGGCGCTTTCGGCCTGTTGAGCGCGCTGGCGCTGCTGCTCATGCTATGGGTAATCGCTATCGTGCCGGATTTCCCCGGTCAGGCCAAAGAACAGCGCCGGTCTCTCATCAGCATCTTTTTGCTGACGGGCATTCGTTCCGTGCTGTTTGTGGTGTTTTCCTTTATCGTCGCCCACAACATCTTCTACATCTATATTGAGCCTTTCCTCGCCCTTTCGGGCCTGTCGGCGCAGGTGGATATCGTGCTGTTCGTCTTCGGACTGGGTGCGATTATCGGCCTGTGGTTCGTTGGCGCGACGGTCGATCGGCGGCTGCGATCCCTCGCGGCGGCAAGCATTGTCGTCTTTGCCTGCGCGGCTTTGCTGCTTGGCGTTTGGAGTCGTCTGCCGCAGATGGTCTATCCCTCCGTGCTGATCTGGGGCCTCGCCTTCGGCGGCTTCGCCACCCTCACCCAGACGGCCCTGTCCCGCTTCGCCGGCGAGTCGGTTGATGTGGCGCAATCCATGTACGTCACGGGCTGGAATATGGCCGTCGCCGCCGGCGGCGTTGCCGGAGGCATCTTGCTGCAACGGCCCGGCCCGGCGTCCTTCGCGTGGGTTGTCATCGTCATTCTCGCGGCCGCTCTGCTGGGTACGGTGTTCGCCATGAATCGGGCGTTGGCCGGCAAGCGTTGACGTCAATATCTTATATAGAAACCGAACAATTGGCTTATTTTATCCAGTCTTGCAACGTCAGCCCCGGCACGCGGGTAGCACGGTTATTGCCGTTTTTAAATATCGATACAATTCGCATGGTTATACTCCTCGCGCCAAACCAGTCCTATGAGATAAACATATGGCTTACCTCATAGAGGCGTTCAGTATAGGAATATGCTCGACATATGCACGGAGTGGCAGGTGGCACTCATAATTTCCCGGCGAGCTAAAATGAGCGCTGTAAGTAGGGTTTCCCACCAAATTGGCGCTGCCGGCCGATGCGGCGGGCGGCGTCGATCAGAGCGGCGACGGCGGGCGTTTCCTCGCGGGCAAACGCATAGAAGCGCGCCGCGGGCAGCGCCGGCCATTGTTCGTCCGGCCCCAATTCCCGCAGACCTTCACGTAGCTGGCTGCGGGCGATAACGGTGACGGCAAAGCCCGACAAGGCGGCCGACAGACAGCCCGCCATGCTGCCGCTCTCGAACACGATGCGCCATGCCCGTTCCGCCTTGCCCAGCGCGGCGATGGCCGACTCCCGGTAGATGCACGGCTCGGGAAACAGCGCCAGCGGCAGCGCCGCCGCGTTCTCCGGCGTCTGGTCGGCGGCGTAGGCCCAGACCAGCGGTTCCTCCCACAGCAGTTCGCCCACTCCGTCCACGCGGCTGCACTGTTTGCCGAAGACCAGATCGATGCGGCCATGTTCCTGCTGACGCAGCAGATCGGCGGTGATGCCGACCTGAAGCTCAATTTCCGCCTGCGGGTGACTAACGCGAAAGCGCTGTAACGCCAGGGGCAGCCAGGCGGCGGCAAAGTCCTCCGATGCGCCGACCCGCAAGCGTCCACGCAGCGGCGCGCCGCGCAGTTTCGCCCTCGCCTCGCGTTCCAGATCCAGGATATTGCGGCCGTAGGTACACAAGGTTTCGCCGGCTAAAGTCAGTTCCAGACGGCGGGTGGTGCGCGCCAGCAAAGTCGACCCCGTCATCAGTTCCAGGCGCTTGATATGTCCGCTGACCGCCGAAGGCGTCAGCGCCAGCCGTTCGGCCGCCGCGGCAAAACTCCCGCTGTTCACCACTTCAAGGAAGGTGCGCAGCAGCGCTATATCCAGCGGCTGGCCTTCGGCGGCGGGTAAGATTTCCATGGCGGCTCCATTCAACGTAAAAAATCACTAATTAAACGACATTATTCGTCAATCGCGATGAATAATCCAGCCAGACTCAAGGGGACAGAGCAACCCACAGGAGACGACGCTATGCCAACTCAACACATCGCCACCACCTCCCGGCTCGATATTGCCTATCTGGAACTGAACCCGCACGGCGAACGGTCGGCAGTGCTGTTGCACGGCTGGCCGGATAGCCCGGCCAGTTGGAAGACGGTGGCGCCGATACTGGCCGACGCGGGCTACCGCGTGCTGGCCCCCGCGCTGCGCGGATTCGCGCCCACGCGCTTCAGGGACACGGCGACGCCGCGCAGCGGACAATTGTCGGCGCTCGGCCGCGACCTGCTGGAGTTCATCGACGCGTTGGGGCTGACGCGCCCGCTGCTGGTGGGTCATGACTGGGGCGCGCGGGCCGCCGCCAACGCCTGCGGTCTGCGCGACGGCGTCGCTTCGCATCTGGTGATGCTGTCCGTCGGCTACGGCACCAACGATCCGAATCAGACGATCGGTCTTCAGCAAGCGCGCAACTACTGGTATCACTGGCTGATGGCCACGCCGCGCGGCGCGCGCGTGGTGCGGGAGGAACGCGAAGCCTTTGCGCGCCAGATGTGGGATACCTGGGCGCCGGCGGGCTGGTATACGGACGCCGACTTCGACGAGGCCGCGCAGGCGTTTCAGGGCGACGACTGGGCCGAGGTCGTGCTGCATTCGTATCGTCACCGCTGGGGTTTTGTCGCCGGCGATCGGGCCTACGAGCAGGACGAGGCCCGCCTGAATCCGGCGCCCGTGCTGTCGGTGCCGACCCTGGTGCTGCACGGCGAAGCCGATACCTGCAACCATCCCGATAGCTCACGCGGCCGCGAGCATTTTTTTCAGGGCAGATACCAGCGGCAGGTGCTGGAAGGCATCGGCCATTTTCCGCAACGGGAAGCCCCGCAGCAGGTCGGCCGGGCTATCCTGCAATTTTGTCAGACGGGGTAAGGCGCGCCCGGCCTCTCAGTAAGCGTGCAGCAGCGCGTGACGAAACGACAGGATATGGGCTTCCACCGCGGCCTCCGCGGCGGCGGCATCCTGCTGCGCCAGGGCGTCTATCACGGCGCGATGCTCTTCCACCACCTCCTGCCGGTGTTCTTCCCGGGAGAGCGTGCTGGCCCAAAAGCGCTGCGAACGGGCGTGCAGCACGCTGAGGATATCGCTCAGCGTGCTGTTGCCGGCGATCTGCGCCAGCATCTGATGGAATTCATGATCCAGCGTCATCATCAATATCCGGTCGCGGGCCTGACTGGCCTCGGCAATCTGCTGATTCAGATCGCGCAGTTCGGCGATATGCGCCTGCGTCACGCGCTGGCTGGCCAGCCGTATGCACAGCCGTTCATTGGTGAGGCGCACGTCGATCAGCTCCAGCGCATCGTTAATGGACAGCGGAGACACCATCACGCCCTTACGCGGGATCACCTGGAGTAACCCCTCGTTCGCCAGACGATGGATAGCCTGGTTGACCGGCGTCCGGCCCATATCCAGGTCATTCATCACCTGCGCGGTATTCAAATACTCTCCGGGCTTGTAATTCAAGGTCACCAGCGATTGTTTAAATCGCCGGTAGGCCAGTTCGTTTTGCGACAGTCCGCTCTCCTCCACCGTCGGCAATGCCTGACGCCGCTCCTCCACGCTCTTCACCCATAGCTCCTGCAACGAAAAAATCTTTAGACACATAGTACACAAAACATGGCACGAAAATCGCTTAATACCGTAATGAAAGTCGTGTGAAATTTCACAGTAATTTTAGTTGGAGCGGGGATTTTATGAAACTGGCCTTTAACTTAGCGGAAAAAAGCGGCGCGACGGCGCTGGAGGTTGATATCGATCGTCTGGTGATCGCCGGCTGGACCGGGCGCGATCGTCAGGCGGTTTTGCACCATATTCGGGAGTTGGAAGCGATCGGCGTGCCTCAGCCTAGTGCAATTCCGCTGTTCTATCGCGTGGCGGCGAATCAGCTCACGCAATCCCCGGTGGTTGAAGTGATCGGCGACGCCAGTTCCGGCGAGGCCGAACCGTTAATCTTCTCCCACGGCGGCGAACTCTATGTTTCGCTGGCGTCGGATCATACCGATCGTCGGCTGGAAGCGCACAGCGTCGCGCTGTCGAAACAGCTGTGCGTCAAGCCGGTGGCGCGGGACGCCTGGTCGCTGCGCGAAGTCATCGAGCACTGGGACAGCCTGATTCTGCGCTCGTGGATCAAGGAGGACGGCGACTTCCGTCTCTATCAGGAGGGTACGCTGGCCAGCCTGCAACCGCCGATGACGCTGCTGCAACGCTATCTGGCGACGGACGCGCCCAGCGCGGCGCAGGCTGACGGTCTGGCCATGACCTGCGGCACCATGGCGGCGATTGGCGGCATTCGCCCGGCGGCGGAGTTCCGTATGGCGCTGGTGGACGAACGACTGGGCCGCACCCTCAGCCACAGCTATCGCAGCATTGAACTGCCGGTGGTGGCGTGATGGCAAGACTCACTTTAGAGCAGGCCGCCGCCGGGCTGGCGACGGGCGCGTTCACCAGCATGGATCTGACCGAGTCCGCGCTGGCGCGCATCGCCGACCCACTGGGCGAAGGGGCGCGCACCTTTACCCGGCTATACGCCGATACGGCCAGACAACAGGCGCAGGCGGCCGACCGGCGGCGCGCGGCGGGGCGTCCGCTCTCGGCGTTGGACGGCGTGCCGGTTTCCATCAAAGACCTGTTTGATGTCGCCGGCGAGCCGACCGCCGCCGGATCCCGCGCGCTGGCGGCCGCTCCGCCCGCCTCGAATCACGCCGCCGTGGTCACGCGGCTCTTGCAGGCCGGCGCCGTAGTGGTGGGCAAGACCAATATGACCGAATTCGCCTATTCCGGTCTGGGGATCAATCCACACTACGGCACGCCGGTCAATCCGTGGGATCGCGACGCGCGGCGGATTCCGGGCGGCTCGTCTTCCGGCGCCGCGGTGGCGGTGGCGGACGGCATGTGTTTCGGCGCGGTCGGCAGCGATACCGGCGGCTCGGTGCGCATTCCGGCGGCATTCTGCGGCCTGACCGGCTATAAGCCCACCGCCCGCCGCATTGATGATACAGGACTGCTGCCGCTGTCGCCGTCGCTGGACTCCATCGGCGTTATCGCGCACGGCGTCGCCGACTGTATCGCGCTGGACGGACTAATCGCCGCGCAACCGCTGACGCCGCAGGCAAGGCCGTTGGCGCAGGCGCGCTTTGGCGTGCCGCAAACGCTGGTGCTGGACGAACTGGACGACGCGGTCGCCGCGGCCTTCGAGCTGACTCTGCGGCGTCTGGCGCAGGCGGGAGCGCGCATTGAAGCCCTGCCCTGCGCGGCGTTCGCCGAACTGGCCGCCATCAACGCCGCCGGCGGCTTCACCGCGCTGGAGTCATGGCGCTGGCATCAGCCGCTGATCGCCGGCCATGCGGACGAGTACGACCCGCGGGTGCTGTCGCGTATTCGCCGCGGCGCCGCGCTGGGGGAAAACGATCGGCTGCTGCTGGCGCAGCAGCGCGCCGACTGGCAACGGCGGGTGAACGCCGAAGTTCAGGACTACGATGCGCTGCTGATGCCCACCGTCCCCTTTATCGCCCCGACCATCGCCGAACTGGAAGCGGATGACGACGCCTATTTCCGCATCAACGGCGCGGCGCTGCGCAATCCTTCGGTAATCAATTTCCTGGACGGCTGCGCCCTTTCGCTGCCGTGTCAGCCGCCGGGCGATGCGCCGGTCGGGCTGATGGCGGCGGGATTGCCGCTGCACGACGACGCGTTGCTGGGGTGGGCGCTGTCGATTGAGCGTTGTCTTGCCGACGCCTAATTTTCCGGCGGCATCGCCGTCTTCTTTGAGTTAACAGGAGCTGAGATAATGATGAATACCGCTACCAACGACACGGCGCAAGGGGTGACGCCGCAGGAACAGGACGTCGGGACGCCGAATACCGGTAAGCTGGCCGCGGCCAGTTCCATCGGCACCGCGCTGGAATGGTACGACTTTACCGTTTACAACATTATGGCGGCGCTGATTTTCAATCATGTGTTTTTCCCTTCGTTCGACCCGCTGGTGGGTACCATTCTGGCGTTTTCCACCTATGCCGTCGGCTATGTTTCGCGGCCGATCGGCGGCATCGTGTTCGGTCATCTGGGCGATGTGCTGGGGCGACGTTTTGTGCTGGTCGCCACGCTGATCATCATGGGCGTGACCACGGCGCTGATGGGGATACTGCCCGGCTACGCCACCTGGGGGATCTGGAGTCCGTTGCTGCTGGTTACGCTGCGCTTTGTACAAGGCATCGCGCTCGGGGGCGAATGGGCCGGCGCGGTCTTGTTGTCGATGGAACACGGCAAGCCGCATCAGCGCGGGCGCAACGCTTCGTTCGCTCAGGTCGGGCCGTCCTGCGGCACGTTGATCGGCACCGGTTTTATCACCCTGGTTACGCTGTCGATGTCGGCGGACAGTTTCCAGCAATGGGGCTGGCGCATTCCCTTCCTGCTGAGCCTGGTGCTGGTCGTCTTCGGCCTGTGGCTGCGCCGCGGCGTCGGCGAGACGCCCGCCTTCCTCAAGCTGGAAAAAAACAAGGACATTACTCAGGCGCCGATCCGCGAGGTGTTCAGCCGGCATCCGCGCTCGCTGCTGATCGCCGGCGGGGCGCGCATCGGTTCCGACGTGCTGTACGCGCTGGTGGTGGTCTTTACCCTGACCTACGTGACGACGGTGCTGCACCTGCCGCGGCCGCTGGCGCTGACGGCCACCATGCTGGGGGCCTGCGGCAACGCCATCGCCGTGCCGCTGTTCGGCATGCTTTCCGACCGCTTCGGTCGTCGGCCGGTGTATATGGGCGGCGCGCTGGCGGCGGTGATCTGGGCGTTTGTCTTCTTCGTGCTGCTGGACAGCGCGCAGCCGGTGCAGATCTGCATCGCGGTGGTGGTCGGGCTGCTGATTCACGCGGCGATGTACGGGCCGCAGGCGGCATTCGTCACCGAGCAGTTTCCCACCCATGTGCGCTATGCGGGGTCGTCGCTGGCCTATACGCTGGCGGGGATCGTCGGGGGCGGTTTTGCGCCGTTGATCATCACCTCGCTGTTCAGCGCTTACGGCGGTACGCTGGCGATATCGCTGTATGTGTCGCTGGCGCTGTTTATCACCCTCTGGGCGGTATGGGCCGCCAAAGAAACGGCGCATAAATCGCTATAAGCCGACGACAAGCGCAGATAACAAGCGAAAGCATAAAAATAATTCAATCATTCCCCAGCCTGCCTGGGGAATTCAGACGGATAACTCATCCCAACACCATGGCCATCCGCCGCGGACCGCGCCATACCTTTTAAACATTCCCGCCATAATCCCCGAGCGCGCCGACGCCAAACTGATTGAAAAGCATACAAATGTTAATATTAACAATACTAATGTTAATGATTTATTTGTAACCCATCCTAATGATATTTATCGTCGGGATCTCTACATCCAAGATCTGTATACAAAATAGCCAATAATATTGCGACATCTTTACCTGATTATGGAGGAGATCATCATGCCACCAAGCGGCAGCGCGTTGTTGAAAGAGGATATAGCGCTTTCCCCATCGATTTTCGAGGAGGATGGAAAGCTGACTTACGACGAGAAAGCGGAGCGCGCCTTGCAGGCGGCGCTGAAAATTAAAGAGCAGTTACTGGATTCGCCTCAAAAGGTGGATACCGAACGCCTGATCCATCTGCTGGATGTGTATCAGAAATACGGCACCGAACCCGCCATACTGCTAAGAGCCCGCGTGTTCGAACAGGTTTTGCAACAGAAGACGCTATTTCTCGACGACAACCCGCTGGTGGGATCGGTTACCTCTTATCCCGCCGGGGTCTATGTCTATCCAGAATACGGTTCGGAGTGGATCGCCGAAGAGCTCGACCAGCCGATCGTCTCCCATCTCGGCGAGGTTTCGCTTTCCAGCAAGGATCGGGAACTGCTGGCCGCGGCCGCCGACTATTTCAAAGATAAAAACGCCGAAGCCCGTTCCCGCGAACTGGCGCGAGAGCTGTTGGGACTTGATCCCAAAGAAGGCGTGGCGGCCGGTCTGTTCACCGAATCGGCGCGCTACACCGTCGGCGCCGGCAACGTCGATTACGCCGGCTTTATCGATCGGGGGCTGAACGATATCATCCGCGAAACCGAAGAGCGCCTGCGCGCGGTACCCAGAACGGCGGCGGAGTCGGACAGAATCGATTACTACAAAGCCATCCTGATTACCTTCAGAGCGGTGATCGCCCTGGCGCGCCGCTACGCCGATCTGGCCGAACGCGAAGCGGGTAAAACCGACGATCCCATACGTCGCGCCGAACTGCTGGAGATCGCCGAGGTTGCGCGGCGCGTGCCGGAAAATCCGCCCAGAAATTTCCGCGAGGCGCTGCAAAGCTGGTGGTTTATTCATCTGGGGATCCAGATCGAGCAAAGCGGCTGCGGTTCGTCCCCCGGCAGGCTGGGACAGTACCTGGATAAATATTACCAGGCGGACAAAGCTCGCAACGGCCTTACCGCCGAACAGGCGAAAAGCTGGCTCAAAGCGCTGTTCGTCAAGATTTTGTCCTACGGTTTCTATTCCGGGGTGATCGCCGCCCGACAGGGATCGGGCCACACCGGCCACACCATCAATCTGGGCGGGCTGGACGCCGGCGGCCGGGATGCCACCACCGAGCTGGATTACATTCTGCTCGATACGCAGATAGAGTTGCAGACCATTCAGCCCACCATCACGATCCTTTACCATGACGGTCTGGCGGAGGATTTTCTGCTCAAGGCGGTCGATCTTGAGCGCACCGGACTCGGACAGCCGCAGTGGCTGAACAACCGCGTGGTCATCGAACGCCTGCTGACCCGTTACGCCAAAGTCGGCGTCACCATTGAAGACGCCAGAAATTGCATCAACATGAGCTGCGTCGCCACCGGCATCGCCGGCAAAACGGCGTTTCTGCACGAAGGCGGCTCGTTCAATCTGGCCAAGGCGCTGGAGCTGGCGCTGCACGACGGCGTCGATCCCGCCACCGGCCTGACCGTCGGCGCGAAAACCGGCGATCCGCGCAACTTTGCGGATTTCGAACAGCTTTACGCCGCCTACTCGCAGCAGGTTCTGCATCTTTTCCAGCAGGTGCGGCCGTTGGGATCGCTGTCCAACAAGGCGTTGGGCGATACGGTGCCGGTGCCGTTCCGTTCATCGCTTTACGAAGGCAGCCGCCGGCGCGGCAAGGACATCTACAAAGGCGGGGCGGATTATTATCTCTATTTCGTCATCTCGACGGCGGGAGTGGATGTCGCCAACTCGTTGGCGGCAATCAAACAGGTGATTTACGACGAGAAAGAGGTCGGATGGGACGCATTGCTGGCCGCGCTGGCCGCCGATTTCGAGGGCTACGACGCGTTGCACAACAAATTGCTGAAGGCTCCCAAACACGGCAATGGCGATGCCGAAACCGACGCGCTGATCCGCCGCGTATATGACGATGCGTGGACGCTTTTCCACTCGCTCGACGGTCAGGACAATTTTTTCGGCGACAACGGCGCCAATCTGGAGGCGTTCTCGCTTTCCATCCACAATTACTTCGGCATTCTGACCGGCGCGTTGCCCAACGGCCGCAAGCAAGGTACGCCATTGACCGACGCCAGCGTCTCGGCTACCCCCGGCTCGGATCGTAAAGGCCCACTCTCTCTGCTGACCTCCGCCGCCCAGGCGCTGGATACGGTCAAATACGGCTCCAATCATTTCAACATGAAGTTCCATCCGCAGGCGCTGGCGGGGATTGGCGGCGCCCGCAAACTTCTGGCGCTGATCAAGGACTATATGGACCGCAACGGCTCGCATATCCAGTTCAACGTGGTGAGTTCGGAAACCTTGCGCAAGGCGCAGGCCCGCCCTGAAGACTACAAGGGCCTGACCGTGCGCGTGGCCGGTTTCTCCGCTTATTTCACCCGCCTCCATAAAGGGGTGCAGGACGAAATTATCGCGCGGACCGAACTCTCGTTTTAACGGACGGTTTAAAACTACCGAGGCGGCGCACAAGCGCCGCCTCTTCTATCAGGGTTAGCGCAATGGAACCGCAGGGCGTTATTTTCGACATTCAGCATTTCAGTTTGCATGACGGGCCGGGCGTACGCTCGACGGTATTTTTCAAAGGCTGTCCTTTATCCTGCCTTTGGTGCGCCAATCCGGAGTCGCAACGCAGAAAGCCGGAATTGCTCTATTTCGCGGCAAACTGCGTCAGCTGCGGCGCCTGTGCCGAGGCCTGCCCCAACGACGCCCGCACGCTGTCGGGACGCAAGATGCGCGTTGACGAAGTCGTGGACGAGGTGCGCCAGCATTGGCGCATTTTCATGCAAAGCGGGGGCGGCGTAACCTGTAGCGGCGGGGAAATTCTGTCGCAACCGGTATTCCTGCAAGCGCTATTGCAAAAGCTGCACGACGAAATGGGCTTTCATCTCTGTCTCGACACCAGCGGCTACGCGCCCTGGTCGCGGCTGGAGCAGCTATTGCCCCATGCCGATATGATCCTGCTGGATTTAAAACATATGGACGCCGCTCGCCATAAAGCGGCGACCGGACGCGATAACAAATATATTCTGGAAAACGCCCGCCGT
The DNA here is from genome assembly GCF_040240335.1 of Brenneria sp. L4-2C. Classification (NCBI taxonomy): domain Bacteria; kingdom Pseudomonadati; phylum Pseudomonadota; class Gammaproteobacteria; order Enterobacterales; family Pectobacteriaceae; genus Brenneria; species Brenneria sp. L4-2C. The sequence continues at coordinate 460,734 of NZ_JBEIAC010000002.1, forward strand.
CTCGGCAAACGCGGATTTCCGGTGCTGGTGCGCCTGCCGCTGATCCCCGGTTTTAACGACGACGACGACAACCTTTTCCGCCTGGGCGCCTTTATGAAGGAGATCGCCCTGCCCGCCATTGAAATTCTGCCTTATCACGAATTCGGCTCTTCGAAATACGAAGCGCTGGGAAAAACCTACCACGTTTATGAAAATAAACGCCCTCGCGTCAGAGAAGCCAGAGAGATCCTGTCCGCATTCGGGCTGGAGGTGGTTCTGGTCGAACAGGAAAATCATCACACCTCTGCCTGACGCCCGCGTTTGCGAAAGCGCAGGCCGTTGCGAGCGGCAGAATTGGCCGGATTACAAAACAGCGGTAATAAAATCCCGCGGCAGGCTGGTGATCTTTTCATGTCCGGTATCGGTGATGACAAAGCACTCCTCAACCTGAAATCCGCCAAGCCCCTTGATATAGAGGGGCGTTTCCAGCGCGATGACCATGCCGGCTTCAAGCGCGCGCGTTTCGTTGGGCGAAAGATAAGGCGCCTGTTCGCCCATGCCTAATCCTATCGTATGACCGATGTGGCCGCGGGTGTACCAGTCAAGTCCGGCCTTACGCACCGCATTCTGACCGGCATGGAAAATCTCGCACATGGCGGTACCCGGGCGCAAAAGCGCAATTCCGGCATCCATGCCGGCGCACACCGCATCCATAATGCGACGCATCTCATCAGTCGGCGGATGGAAAATCAGCGTTCGACCGGTATCGGATCCATAGCCGCGGATTGAAGCCGCGCAATCGAAAAATACCGATTCATTGCCTGTTATACGGGCGCCGCCGGTGAGAGTCGGAGAGATGTCGACGCCGATCGAGGCGGTGACGCGCGTGGCCATAAAGCCGGCATCTGGCATCCTGGCCGCACGTTCGGCGCAGGCGTTATCGTAAATCATCTTCAAGCCTTGCGTATCCAACCCGCGAAGCGGGGTCGACGCCACCGCCAGCAACCCCGCCTCCGCGAAGCGAGTCGCCTCTTGCAGACACGCGATCTCAAACGGAGACTTAATCGCCCGCAGGTCGGTAAACAAACCGCCGCACTCCACAAAGGTGGCGTGGGGAAGCCGGGCTCTAAGCAATGCAAAAGCGGCCGCGGACACCAGGTTCATTTCAATGCCGATGCGCCCATGCCCCAGACCGCTGGCGTTCACCGCCTCCGCAAGCGTCGTCATATTACGGGCGATATCGAAGCGCGGGCTGGGTTTCGGCTGGCGACTGGCACGCCCGGATCGGATTTCGTCAATATCTGCAATCTCCAGCCAAAGAGGATAGGTGCGCACATCGGCGATGCTGATATTTTCTTTCGCCGACTCTTCAACCCAACTGGCGACCAGAACCATCCCCTTTTGGGCTGGATCGGCCGGAAGCAGGGCAATCGAACCGCCGGGGTTGTCGAAATAATTTTGATACCCCGTCATATAATGAAAATTCGCGCCGCCCCAGGCGATGACGGCATCCAGTTCCGCCGCCGCCATTAAATGTCGGAAGCGTTGCATATCGACGGCGTTGCGGCTCGTGGTTAAATTGGCGCTCATCGGCCCTCCCCATTTTGAATTTCAATAATCAAGCGATCGAGTGTCGTGCGATCGCAGGGCTCTCCCGCCGCCAGACGTTTGCCCACTTGCGCGTCAAGCAACGGGCGCAATGCGTCCCGTACCGACGAAGGCTGGGCAAGCAACGCCAGGATCAGATCATGCTGAACCTGTTCCGGCCAGGCGGCATCGAACGCATCGCGCGCGTCTCCTTTGCGCGTTCCCGCCGACGGCGGCAAACGCTGTCGCAAGCGTTCGGTTGCCGCCTGATTCACCTCGCCATTTTCAATCACCACGCCATAGTCCGCGCGCGCCGTCGTCGCGCTGATGTAGCCATCCAGCACATCATGCAGAACGCGCGATGGCGCACGCTTGGCGGGATCGCCATACCCGCCGCCGGTTGGGGAAATGAACTCGATCACATCGTTACGTTCCAGCTCGACAAGATCGATCTGCCCGAGCGATTGCGCCGCGCCTTGCGGATTGAGCACCACGGACGTATTGGCCCCGGTGGCGCCGCCCAACGCGCCCCAGGCGTTGAAACGAAAACGTTCCAGTCCGCGCGCGGTCAGAATCGTACCCGCCTGCATATTGCGCATGCGGAAACGAATGGCGGAACCGCCGCGCCATTCGCCGGCCGCGGCGCTGTCGGCGGCATAGCCATACTCTTCAACCAGCACCGGCATTTCCGCCTCAAGCACTTCATTGGGAACATTACGCAGCCATCCGCCGGTAAAACTCGTTCCCTCAATGCCGTCCTGCGCGGGCCGTCCTCCCGACCCGCCGGATAGCGGCTGAGCGACGGTGATCCTGCGCTGCCCGGTTTCTTGATCGATGGCGGCGACCAGCACAATAGCGATAGCCCCGGCGCTGTTCGCCGGCGTCACGGACGGCAAAGCCTGCCCCAGACAAGCCATAATACAATCCATCACGCGAATGAACGTGGCGGCGCGAACGCCGCAAGCCCTTCCCGGATCGGGATTGACGATGGTTCCCTGCGGCAAAATCATCGATAGCGGACGCGTCAGCCCTGAGTTGTAGGGAATATCCGGATCCAACGTGCGGAAATAGTTCAGAATAGCCAGACTCAGCATATAGTGACCGGGTTGACCGTAGGTCGGCAGATTGAAAGCCGCCTTAACCTGTAGATCCGAGCCGGTGAAGTCCAGCGTCAGCGCGTCGCCCTCGACGGTCATGGTTAGGGCGATGCGAATCGGCCGCCCGCCGGTTGCTTCAACCTCCATGTAATCCGAGGCAAAATAGCGCCCATCCGGTATGCGTGAGATAATTTGCCGGGCGCGGGTTTCGGCGCTGGCAAGCAAATCGACGATGCCATTTTTCACCGCCTCGCCGCCGTAACGCGCCACCAGCTCTTTTACGCGCCGGTCGGCCGTCGCCAGCGATGCAAGCTCGGCTTTGATATCGCCCCAGTTCTGGTCGGGAATGCGACAGTTGGTCAGAATTATTCTGACGATATCCTCATTCATCCGACCGGCGCGGATCAGCTTCAGCGGCGGTATACGCAGACCCTCCTGCCAAATATCGCCGGCGACCGGCGTGATGGAGCCGGGTACGCGACCGCCGACGTCGGACGAGTGGATAAAATTGAAGGCGAAGGCAATGATTTCGCCGTCGACGAAAAGCGGCCGCCATACCCAGATATCGGGCAAATGGGTGGACAAACCGCGCGTCGTGTCGGGATCGTTGGCGATACAAACGTCGCCCTCTTCGTATTCATCAAAAGCGCCGATGGCTTCCCAGCCCGGCAGACCGACCATCAGGCTGACCGATGTTTCCGTCGGCGCAGCCAGCACCTCCCCGGACGGCGCAACGAGACAGGCGCCGAAATCCGAGGTTTCTTTCACGAAGACGGTAAAACCGGTACGCAACGTCACCGACGCCATCTCCTCGACAATCGCCTGAAAACGATTACGAAAGATTTCAAGCTGGACCCGACTGGTCTTCATGTCCGTTCCTCCTGCGCGCGTAGCCGGCCGATCAAATTGCCATAGTCGTCAATGACGGCGGTAAAATCGCCCGGCAGATAAATCGTGGTATCCGGCGCTTCTATCACCGCCGGCCCCTCAAGCACCTGCCCGGGAAGCAGAGCGGCACGCTCGAAGAAGCGCGCCGGCACCGTGTTGCCGTTTTCGATAATCGGCAATATTTCGCGCGGTTCGGGCGCGGCGCCGGCATCCCCTCTTGCCGACAGCGTTGGCTGAGGGGCTTTGGGCGTGACGCCGCGCACGGTAACGCGAATATTCGTGATCTCGACCGGCGCCGAAGAGTCGGAAAAACCGTAAATGCGCGCATAGGCGCGATGGAAGTCGCTAATCAGCGCAGGCAGTTGCACGGCGTCAAACTTGTCCGCCGGCAGCGGCACGGTTAAATCGAACGACTGGCCGTGATAACGCATATCGGCGGAAAGGCGCAGGCTCCGTTCCGACGTTTCCAGGGGCTGCGTCTCCAGCCATGTCAGGGCTTGCTCCGTTAACGCATCGTAGCCGGTGGCCAGCGCTTCAGGGTCAGGATACCCGGACGGCAGAGTGTGAATCAGATCCTGACGCAGATCCGCGCCCAGGCTGCCAATCGCGCAAAGCGTGCCGGGAGAAGCCGGGATCACCACGGCCTCTACGCCGACCTCTCTGGCCAGCAGGAAGGCATGTTGCGGTCCCGCGCCGCCGTAAGCCAACAGCCGAAAGTCGCGTGGATCGATGCCTTTTCTGGCCATCAGCGGCATAAACTGGGCAAACATGTTGGCGGTGGTCACATCGAGAATACTCTGCGCCGCCTCCGCCGTCGTCAGACCCAGCGGCGCGGCCAGCGTCGCCAGCGCGGCGTCGGCCCGGTCGCGATCCAGCCTGAGACCGCCGCCCAGAATGCGCTGCGGCGAATAGAGCCCGATGCGCACATAGGCGTCCGTCACGGTCGGCCTGTCGCCGCCATGTCCGTAAGCAGCCGGCCCCGGCATGGCGCCCGCGCTTTGCGGCCCGACCTTCAGAATGCCGGCGCTATCGAGCCAGGCGATGGAGCCGCCGCCGGCACCGATGGAAGAGATATCGACGGCAGGCATAATCAAGGGAAAATCGCCGATCTGGCTCTCCGTCGAATAAAGCATATCGCCGTCGATAATGGCGACGTCGACGCTGGTGCCGCCCATATCGAAACCGATCAACTTACGGTTGCCGCTGGCGACGCCGGTCATCAGCGCCCCCATCGCGCCCGAAGCCGGCCCGGAAAGCAGCGTCTCCACCGGCGAACGCGCCGCCGTCGCGGCGGCCATAATCCCGCCGTTTGACTTGGTGGTCAGAACCATCGCCTTCATGCCGACGTCATCCATATCGGCCTGTAGGCGATCGAAATAGCGGCTCATTTTCTGACCGATAAAGGCGTTCATCGTCGTCAACAACCCGCGCTCGTATTCACGTTGCTGCGGCCAAACCTCATGCGACGCGCAGACATACAGATGCGGCAATTCACGGCGCAGGTGCTCAACCAGTTGCCGTTCATGTAACGGGTTGCGATAGGCGTGCATCAGCACGATAGCCAGCGATGTCACCCCGGCGTTGGCAAGATCGCGCGCGCTTTCGGTTGCGGCATCCAGATCCAGCGGCGTCAGGACGGCGCCATCAACGCGCATTCGCTCCGCGACTTCACGCACGTGGCGACGCGCAACCAGCAGGCGGATGCGCTCGACATAATAGTTGGTGGGATCGGGCAGCCGCAGCCGTCCGATCTCCAGCAGATCGCGAAAGCCCCGGGTGACAAGCAGCCCGGTGGTCGCGCCATTGCGTTGCAACAGGGTGTTCAGGCCAAGCGTCGTGCCGTGGACAAAATAGCCGATATCCGCAGGCGAAATACCGTATTCACGTTGCAAAATGCGGATGCCGTTGAGAACGGCGCGCGCCGGATCGGCGGGTACCGATGGGGTTTTAAGGGTCAGCGTTTTGCCGCTGGCTTCCTCGACTAAGGCGAGATCGGTGAAGGTGCCGCCGATATCAATCCCAAGTCGATAGCGCGGATGATGGTTCATGAGCGTCCTGATGTAATCATGCGAAACAGCTCGTTCCCCTTGACGATAAAGGGGACGATTAAAACGAGCAGGAAGGTAAAAGCGATAAGCAGCGTTGACAGCGCCGCGATAGCGGGGTCTTGATACTGTTCGAGATAATGATACATCTCAACCGGCAGCGTGTTGACGGCGGGCTTGACGATGAACAGCGTCATTTCCACCTCATCGAACGAGGTCACGAAGGCCAAAACGCCGGAGACGATCAGCGCGCCTTTTATCTGCGGCAAAACGGCAAGACGAAAAGCCTGCAACGGCGTCGCGCCGAGATCGCAGGCGGCCTCCTCGACGATAGGGTCCACCTCGCCCAGGCTGGCGGTCAGAATGGTCACCACAAAGGGAAGCATAACGATGCAATGGGCGAGAATAATGCCGGAGAAGGTGCCGTAAAGACGGAAACCGCTCGCCGTACCCAGCGTGACGAACAGCACGAACAGCGAGAAGCCGATGGCGACGCGCGGTACGACCAGCGGCGCAAACACGGTGGATTTCATGGCGCTCAGGCCGCCAAGGCGCAACCGCGCCAGCGCATATGCCATCGGCAGACCGAGCAACAGCACAATGCCCGTAGCCAGAACGCCAACAATCAGCGAATTCAGCATACTGGTCTGAAACGCGCGATTACCCAGCACCAGACGATACCAATCGAGCGTGAATCCCTGCGGTGGCCAGGCATTGAACGCGCTGGTATTGAACGAGTTGATCATGACGATCAAGATCGGCGCCAGCATAAACAGCAGCGTGAGCGCAAGAAAGAGACGTAAACTCCAGGTTTTCAGCGCAGATTCATTCATCGATCAAACCTCCCTTGCCGCATGGGTGGAACGGTTGATCCGCTCCAGAACGAAAAGCACCGCCAGCGTGGTCGTCAGCAGAACAAGCGCCTGCACCGCCGCCATCGCCCATTCGATAAGCCCGATATTGTCGTAAAGCAGACGCGACAGCGTCAGCACCCGCCCGCCGCCCAGCAAACTGGGGGTGACGAAGGCGCTTATCGACAGTGCAAAGATAATTTTGATCGCAACAATCGCCCCCGGCAGCGTCAATGGCAGAGTGACTTTGACGAAAACCGTCCATTCCGACCCGCCGAGATCGCGCGCCGCCTCTCTGTATGTCGCCGGTACCTGCGCCATGATGTTGAGAAGCGGCAGAACGGCATAGGGCAACAGCACATGTACAAGGGCGATAATCACGCCGGTCTCGTTGAACACCAGTTGAAACGGCCCTATCCCCCAAAGGGAAAACAGCTGGTTAATCAAGCCCGATTCCGACAGCAGAAGCAGCCATCCGTAAGAGCGGGAGATAACGCTTACCAGCAATGGCGAAAACAGCGCCACATAAGCAAAAGCGAGATAAAAACGGCTACGCACCCGCAACAAGGCCGCCGCGGTCGGATAAGCGATCAGCAAAGTGATGATGCTGGCTAATGCGGCGATCCAGATGCTGCGCCAGATAACCCGCCAGTTGAACGGATCGCTTAGAAACGCGTACCAGACCGAAAAGCCCGGTCCCGCGCCAGAAATGTCCCGCAGATTGAACGAATAGGCGCCAAGCATCAGCATCGACGCGACAAACGGCAGCACCACCAGCACGAATCCCGGCCCCAACAGCAAGGCCAACTTTATATAGCGCCGCCGCTTTAGCGCAGGCGGCAATGAAATAAGCGGCGGCGCGCTCATTCTTCGGAATCCTCGGCCAGCGAGGTGGCGCGGATCGGCACGGCGGAATCGGCGGACCAGCCCAGCCGTACCGGATGCCCTTCTCCCAGCGGCGCGACGTTGGCCAGCGATTGCACCTGTAGCCGCCGGCCATCGGCCAGACGAACGCGATACAGCACGGTCGCGCCGAGAAATGCGACTTCCGTCACCACGCCCTCCGCCTGATTCGTCATGCCGGCATCGGGCGAGATGGCGATGCGTTCGGGACGCAACGATAGCGTCACGCGCTCGCCGAGGTGCGCTGACGGCACCGTATCGACCAGCATGGAAAACTCGCCGTCTTCAACACGCCGCACCCCGTCTTCCGCTGCCAGCACCGTCCCCTCAATCAAGTTGGTCTGGCCGATAAAGCTGGCCACAAAACTTGTCGCCGGGCGCAGGTACATTTCCGCCGGCGTCCCCACCTGTTCCACCACGCCGCCGTTCATTACCGCCAATCGGTCGGAGAGACTCAGCGCTTCGGCCTGATTATGAGTGACGTAAATAAACGTGGTGCCGGTCGAACGCTGAATACGTTTCAACTCCCGTTGCAGCCGCAGTTGCAGTTTAAAATCCAGCGCCCCCAGAGGCTCGTCGAGCAACAGGACATCGGGCTGATTCACTAATGCGCGGGCAACGGCCACCCGCTGTTGCTGACCGCCGGAAAGCCCGGCGACGCGACGCCCCTCGAACCCGGAGAGATTCACCACGTCCAGCATCTCTTCGACGCGACGGACAAGCTCCGCCTGACCGATGCGTTTCAGCCTGAGCCCGAAAGCGACATTGTCGAAAACGTTAAGATGAGGAAACAGCGCATGTTTCTGGAACACCAGATTGGTCGGACGGCGATTAATGGGAATGTCGTTCATCCGCTGACCGCCTATCAGCACGTCGCCGGACGAAGGCGTTTCAAGACCCGCGATGATCCGCAATGTGGTGGTTTTTCCGCAGCCGGATGGCCCCAGCAGCGAAAAAAACTCGCCATTTTTCACAGACAGATCGATCGACTTGACCACCCGCTCCGCACCGAATAATTTTTCGACGGCCTTGAGCACCACGTCGGCCATTCACTTCTCCCGGTTAATGGATAAAAGACAGACCGGCGCAGCGGGTAGTTGCGCCGAGCCAGGCGTGTTCGCCCATCAAATATTGGCTTTGACCCGTTTATTCCACAGCGCGGACCATTTCGGCCCGTTAGCCGCGATTTTCGCGTAGTCGAGTTGCAGCGCAGCGTTAATCGCGTCAGCGCCGATCGTCGGATCATCGGCGATTTCCGCCGGAAGTTTGACGTTGTCGGTGAGGGGAATGACATTCGCCGTCAGGCAGTAATCAAGCACGTTTTCTGCGGAAAGCGACAGATTGATCAGTTCACGGGCCGCTTTCAACTGCGCTTCGCTGGAACCATTGACCAGTTGAAAACCTTCCGGGAAAGCCACCTGCCCTTCTTTCGGCGCGCTATAGCCTATAGGCGCGCCGCCCTTGGCCCACGGCAACGCCACGCCGCGAAAATGCGGCGCCAGAACGACTTCTCCGGAGACTAAAAGCTGCTGTAACTGGGCATTCGAGGTAACCAACGAATGGAATTGACCGTCACGCGCCGCCTTTTCGTAAAGGGCAATAGCGGGTTCGATATCGTCTTCTCCGCCGCCATGCAGCTTGGCGACGGCAACCAGACCGTTTCCGGCCCAAAAACCATCAAACAGAGCGACTTTGCCCTTGAGCGCCGGATCAAAAATCGCGTCCCAGCTATCGGGCGCAGCGGCGCCGAATTTCGCGGTGTTGTAGACCAGCCCGCCGGCATCCATACAGAAGATCGCGCCCAGATCGTCCTTCTGCCGATACGCCGGCAAAATGTGCGCGACATTGGGTACGGTAGCCTCATCGATCGGCAACCACATATCGACAAGTTTGCCGCGCTCAGCGGCATCCAGATTAAAGAAGCCGAAATTGACCAGCGGCGAATCAGGATCGATATCTCTGGAAACCGCCAGCTTTGGATAGGTACTGGCGTTGGTGCCGGCAATGATATCGATTTTCACATGGGGATTGGCGGCGGCATACTCGCGGGCAAGGCGACGGGGAACCGGTTCCTGAGCGCCGGTCCAGATAAACTGCGTCACCGTGGAAGCGCTCTGCGCCCAGCCGCGCGCAGGAAAAAGAGCGGCCACACCCAGGCCCGCAGCGCCCGCCAGAAAGGAACGGCGACTAATGGCGCAACGCGCCAGCGGAGATTTAAACGCCGTCATAGCGATATACCTTCTTTTCCACACCTTTATTTATCACCTTCGCCAGCCTTGGACGAATGCGAACCGGGCATGAAAAATAAAAGCATTGTGAATTATTGTAAAATTACTATATTGGCAATAGTTATTCGTTTTTCGGCTTAACCATCGTTTTTTCCTATCAAAAATTGATGTGCTCCATTTCTTTATCCGATAAATATCAGCCCGATAAACGCCGTCGCCCGCCGCCTAAATTTTTGTTTACCCGTCAACGCTAATGTAAAGCGCAACTGGCGCTTTTCGGTCTGACCGTTGGCATCCCGAACTTTTTGCACCTCTCCCTTTTTTAATATCATGGCGGTTCTATCGCCCTTCTGTCTTGGTGCCGGAGTCTGCGTGAAAAAGTTGTATCGGTGTAGGGCTGTGCTTCAACGATACAGATGTTCTGTTATAGACTAATTCGTTAGCGTGTCACGCAAACACGCGCCAAGCAGCGTTTTTCCCAAGAACAGGTCCTGAATCCGATGACAGAACGAAAGACGATCCCGCTGAAGCAGCAGGAGCAAAACAGCCGACAACGTATTCTCCGCGCCGCGCTTGGCGTTTTCGCCGAGTCCGGCTTCGACGGCGCATCCTTGCGGGAAATCGCCCGTCGCGCCAAAGTCCATCAACCGGCCATCGCCTATCATTTCGACAACAAGGAAACGTTGTGGAAATCTGCGGCAAGCGCCATTACCGACAAACAGCTCCATTTCCTGAACGAAACCATCGAACAAATTCAGGACGGCGATCGTCGCTTAGCTGAGGTATCGTACCTGTTCGTCCGTTTCGTCGCGGAACATCCGGAATGGTCCATGTTCATCGTCGGCGCCGCCGGACAGTCTAACGATCGATCCCGCTGGCTGGCGGAGACCTGTCTGAAACCTGTCGCCGAACGCCTCTTCCGCTGCGTGACCAATAGTCCCTGGCCTGAAACGGATAGCGAGCAAATCTGGGCGGTGAGTCTTACTGCGCTCATGTCCGGCGCCTCGATCATTTTCGCGAAACGCTCGCTGATTGCCGAGATGTCCTCGGTAGACACCCACTCCGAGGCCTTTATTCAGGAATATGCCTACTCTCTATCCGCGGCTTTGAAAGGCCTGATCGCCGCTCGCCGCGTCACTCCCAAGACTGAGTGATCCCGAACGCTCGCTTGACAGTTCAAGTCATTTCAGCCTAAATTTTATCAATCGATAAAATTATTGCGTGCCGCTCCACGCCCAAGGAGCGGCAATAAACCTGACCTCGCGGCGTATTGTTGACCAGAGGTTGCCCACCTGTTCTGCCGCCGGCATGCGGCAATCCCATTATCTGGAGAGTTCGAATGGCGACATACAAAATGATAATTGATGGAAAATCGGTGGACGGCGCAGCGACGCTTGATGTGATCAATCCGGCTAATGAGCAAATCATCGCCAGCGTCGCACGCGCCGATGCGGCACTGGTGGATCAGGCCGTCCAGGCGGCGGCGCGTGCCTTTCCTGCCTGGGCGGCGCGCGATATCGCCGAGCGTCGGAATGCGCTGCTGGCCATCGCCGCCGATATCGAAACACAGGCCGACGAACTGGCGGGCCTGATAACCGCCGAGCAGGGAAAAACGTTGCGCGAAGCGGCGCAGGAAGTGGCCTACACGGTGGGACTGTTCCGCGCGCTGAGCAGCATCGACCTGCCCGAGGAGCCGGAGCTGGACGACGAGGAAAAAAGAATTATCCAGTATCGCACGCCGCTTGGCGTGGTGGCGGCGATCGGTCCCTGGAATCAACCGCTGCTGCTGCTGGCGGTGAAGCTCATTCCGGCGCTGCTGGTGGGCTGTACCGTCGTGCTGAAGCCCGCGCCCACCACGCCGCTTTCCGGTATCCGTCTGGCGGAAATCTGTTCCGGGCATCTGCCCGCGGGCGTGGTCAACGCCATCGTCGACAACAACGATCTCGGTGAAACCCTGACGCGACACCCGCTCGTCGCTAAAATCAGCTTCACCGGCTCCACCGCCACCGGCAAAAAGGTCATGGCCTCGGCGGCCACCTCGATCAAGCGAGTGACGCTCGAACTGGGCGGCAACGACGCCGCCATCGTGCTCGACGATGCCGACCCCGTCGAGGCGGCGCGCAAGATCTTCGCCGCCGCCATGATCACATCAGGTCAGATCTGTTTTGCCGTGAAGCGGGTCTACGTACACGACTCACTCTACGACTCGGTCAGTTCCGAGCTGGCGCGGCTGGCCGACGCGGCGACGATCGGCGACGGCGCCAACCCGGAGACGGATTACGGCCCGCTGCAAAATAAGGCGCAGTTCGATAGGGTGCTGGCGCTGATCGAAGAGACGCGCCCAGTCGGCTCGATTATCGCCGGCGGGACGCCCCATCAAGGCCCCGGCTATTTCGTTCGCCCCACCATTGTGCGCGACATCGACGATAGCGCCCGGCTGGTGCGCGAAGAACAGTTCGGGCCGGTGCTGCCGGTACTCTCCTTCTCCGACATCGACGACGTCATCCGCCGCGCCAACGCCAGCGAATACGGCCTGGGCGGCACCATTTGGACCGGCGATTGGCAACGCGGCATCGAAATTGCCAGAAAGATCGATACCGGCACGGTCTGGATCAACGATCATATGGCGATCCATCCGCTGGTCGCCACCGGCGGCGCCAAGCAGTCGGGCATCGGGCGGGAACTCGGCGTGGAAGGTATCAGGGAATTCACCCAAGGCAAGGTTATCTGGGCGAGCAAATAGGCATTAGATAAATAGTCCGGCGTAATTTCCAGCAGATGCGCCAGCGTACAAAAATTGTTTGCAGCCAGCGGCCGCAGCGACGTACAAAGTTGATCGTCGGGCGTGTCGCTGCGCAACCAGTCGCCCTTCATGGAAAAGACTGAACTACGTTCCAGAGCCGCATTTCACGGCTTCCGGCATTACCGTTAGGCGCGTGATGTCCGCTTAGGAAACAGCACCTGCATGGCGCTCAATTGACTCGTTCACTCCACGATATGTAACGATCATCGAATCATTTTTTGAACATTTCATATAATTAGCACTTTTTAAGTAACGAGAACATTATTGAATTGTCGGCCGCTCTATGTAGAATTACGCCATTAATCTTTGGCAATCCAAAATAACAAACCCGTCTTTACTCTGCGTAGAGTCCGTGCGGTAGCTATGTCTTGGTCAAAATTTTGAGATTACGGGCGCGGTCAGATGGAAAAATAGTTGTGCTGCGAGGATGAGCTACGTACTGAACTATACAGACTATCCTATTCTCAGACAGACAAACAAGACAGTCTCTGTCGAAGATGAGAAATAGTATTTTTATCATGCATTAGATTGAATTGATTATCTGAATAAAGCGTAGGAAAATCAGATTTGATTGTTAATGATCAATAATTGCCCATCGAGTTATTAAAAAAAGGATTAATTTTATTCTAAATTTCTGTCTGAAGAGAGGCGACAGTACATTCTGGAATAGGTAATCTTTGTTCATAACATTGCTATTTCAATAATACCGATGCCAGTTATACGAAAAAAAACCAATTTCTGAGAATTGTGATGAAACGATCTATTCTATTTCCGTTATGTTCAATACTGTTAGTCGCCATCGTTCACGCCGCTGATAAAACATCGTTCGACCCTGTTGATTTTATAAAAAAAATGCCATATCACCAGGTGGTTAAAGAATTGGCTTTAGCCCGCTGTATTGCACTGGTATCAACAGAAGACACGCTCTTTTCTCTGGATGCGGCCAGAACAGCAAATGCAATGAGAGAATGGATGCCTTTTGATATTGAAAACGCCGATCAGAAAGTGAATGCGCTGATCGATAAATACAAGTCGATCTATAATCCGTCACACCGTGAAAACGGACCGGATACCAAAGGCGTGACGTTAAATTGCCTGCGTCTCTACCATAGTCCAGATCTTGACAAGTTGTCTCGCGAAGTTATTGACGGCGATCCCGACCATACCTGGTATCAGGATAATCCATAATAAAAGCTTTCAAATTTATGCAGTTCTTAGGAAAAGAAGTCATGACTGGAGTATCTATGAAAACGATGAAAAAATATACCCTCGCCGTTTTCTCGCTGCTGTTTATCAGCCCGCAAAGCTATGCGGAGTATGCCGTCTCTGATAGTTTTACCTTCAAAGATCATAAATTAAGTCTGATCCAATATCAGCGGAATTGTCAGTTAGAAGTTTCATCTTCGGGGCAGAAAAAAGTGCATCATCTTGCCCTGACTGGTCCATGCTACTTTTTGCGCAATGGCGGTTCTTCCCCCCGGCGATATGGTTATCCTGACGTAAACGCAGAGGCGGTGTTTATTATTCTCGGTAACCCAGTGTCGGCCGATGAACGGGAAATCTGGAATCTTCCATCAGGTGAACAATGTGGAACTCAGGGGCAAGGATTAGTTTTTGACGGCGTACAGTTTCGCATTAGCCAAAAGACATTGAATCGAACACTGCTATGTAAAGAAAAGGGAAGCGATGAGAAGAACTATCGGTTCCTGAACCATTAGGGGAAAATAATAAATAGGCATCCGGTTTTACATTTTTTAAATAAGCGTCTATATCTACCCTACCGTGAATGAATACATTTATATCGAGAGATGTTTATATGGTAAATAAAAATTATTTTTTACTGTCTGCGGTTTTCTGTTCGATGCTAGTGATATTGCCACTGGCTTCAGCTAACCAAGAAAGAATCGATCCTGCACTCATAGAGGGACAAATTTCTCGTAACGATGTGAATCTTAGCGGTACAGATCTTCTACGTGCATGGACTGCTCAAAATGATAACCAGGCAAGACAACAAGCTGATATGTATCTATTAGGTGTTTTAGATGCCACAGAAGGAAAATCCTGGTGTAGTTATAATATTTTTAAATCAATCACTTTAGAAGAAATTGTATTTTCATATTTTAAAAAATTACCTGCTGAAAGATTACAGGAAAGAGCTTCTCGCCTGATTGAAGAGGCTTTAATACAAAACAATTCATGCAAAGAAAGGAGAAAGTGATGACCCGTTCAGTAGTGTAGATAGGGAAAAATCTTTATGCTGATATTATTACCTTTCAGATATTATGAATTACCCTCCAGCATCGCAATTGAATCTATTATTCTCACCATAGATAAAAATAACGATCTGGAAATCGATTCGGTTTTGACAGATAAAATTGGTTCATTGGGCGCAACTAATATTTCAGAGATTAGAAAACTGTATAGTGAAAATGACTAAGGAAAATATGACATGTTGATAAATGAAACGATGGGTCACTGATATGACTGCTAAAATAAATTATGGCCTTGCCCTTTTAGCTATATTTTCAACGCCTGTTGTTGCCCGGGTAGATTACACATCAGAAGAATATCTGAAGAATTACGCATTAAGTACTTGCTTAGCGCAAGGATATCATTCGGAAGAAGTCAAGAATGATGCGGCGGCGGTTGCCAGCGGCTATCTGGAGTTTGGCAATTATTCTCTCGAAGCTCATATTGCGACAAGAAACCTGGCTAAGAAGTTTTTAGCTAAGCAATATGGCAGTCAATCTGGCGAGCCAATGATAACGGCGAAATGTATTGATTTTTATCACAGTAAAGAATTGCGAGATCTTGTTAACAACTTTAAAGACAAAACAGACAATTAATGCCTTCACGGGGTATAGCACTTAAAGAAAAGGGTAAGAATGTATTCGTGAGATATTTTATCTTTACCAGGAAACTGTATTTGCCAAAAACGTATGTGTTTCACCAGTATCGGATGCAGATTTGTTGAATATTGAACATGATAAGTTTCAATTGATTAACTGAACGGTTCGTAGATGGAACGATTATCACTGGCAAGTGCTACTACTGTGTATTGGCAGTTGATTAACCAAGCTGAGTGGAGATTGAACGTCATGGCATGGCTGGGATTTATTACTTCCTGGGTGATTACATTACTCTACATCTGGAATGGGAAAGATAGTTTTAATCAAAGGAATTGGATTCGTTTTGCTTTAATACCTATTTTCATACTTATAGGCATGGTTATATTTGGCTTAGCGTTAAAAAACATTCTTACTGTATGGCCTTTTATTTCTGAACATACCGCAAAAACGGCAACGATCATTCTCCCGGCCTCCTTACTATCTATGTGGGGAATGAAGTTCCTCGTGGTAATGCTTTGTACCGCGTTCAGCAGAATGCTGGACTTCCATCATAAGCATAATACCGTTGAAAATTATGCAAAATTATCATCTCTTTCAAACAATTTTGGCCCGACGCTCTTGATATTGGCAAAATGTCTTGTCTCCGCTGGGAGTACACTGATTTTTTACGGCATATGGATTGGCACAACTTACTAAGTTTACGGGGTTTTTATGAACGTTGATCATAGCTATGAGTTTCCGGTGACGTCAGCGTTAAGGCGGAAGGAGAAATGCTAATCAGTGGATTCATAGTCAATGTTAAATCGATGAAAAATTTTGAACCACCGTATGAAAAAGAAGAGCTAACGGAAGAAATAAAAAAAGAATATATGGATAAAGCAATAAAAAAAACAGCAGGAACATATATGGAAGTCAAGTTTGAATAATCCTTCAGTTGCCCGTGGAAGGCCAGCCTTTCTGAAGGATAAACGGCAGTGAAGCACTGTCCGAGTTTTTCTCTTTCTCCCCCCTCGGCACTGACATCCCATCAGCGGCAAACACAGCCATTACATGAGCAAGACGCGCGACCTCGTGGAAGCAAATTAGTGCAGGCGGTAAAAGGCGAAACGGAAATTATCTCCGTCAAAGGTAAACTTGATACGACGGTGGAAAAGGAGAATAATAAAAGACCATACAAAAACAATCAATTCTAAAAAATTAACAAAACTTGATTAAAGGCCGTAAAAATCTCATGTATGATTAAATTATACAAATGCTGGCACAGAAGGTGGGAGCTTTCATCCCATAGATAACTTTAGATAATTCGTTGGCCGCACACACTCCCCTTCTGTGATTTTCAACTTCGCAGGTTTTACTATGATTAATAAATTGTTAATTATGATATTGTTTTTTTCATCTTATGTTGTAGCCAATACTGATTGCAGGGCTATTGATGAAAAAGCGCAGGAAAAGGCTACCCATTTTGATAGTGCAGATAATGGATACACTGTTATTGGGAAAGACAGGTCTTATTTTTATACGGCTCCTAGTCAAGATTGCATACATAAGCAAGTATTCATTATTCCTGGGGATAAAGTTAACGCTTACTTAGACTACAATGGATATTATTATGTGATTTACTTAAATAAAAATGGACAACAAGTAGAGGGATGGGTAAAACAGAAAAAATTACAACCTAATGATACCGGCGTAGCGCCAAAACTAACAAATTAAATGTAGTATAGAAACTCGTTCTGGATCAGTCTACCTGCACAACGCACTAGCAAATGGCTGACTAATCATAGGCCAGTCAACGCACAGATATCGTGCATGCGTAATGAAGTATTGATTAAATCAATTAATAATTTAAAATGAAAATCTCCCCATCATAATAATTAATTATGATGGAAGTTAAATAAAACAATCGAGCGAATCGATGCACTAAAGTGGTGATCAAATGAAACAATTAAAAACGACGATACTGGCTTTAGGTTTATTCACTGTAACCAGTTTCACTTATGCTTCCTCATTATATACAGGACAATGGATAGGAGAAGCCAAGAGTTCTCAAGATGCTGATGATGTATCAATGAAAATATGGCTGCATGAATCTTCAGGAAAAATTATTGGCCGCTATTGTCTGATTTATCAAGGTGGAAACCGAATAGATTGCTCAGGAGATGATGAAACCAATATTCGAGGGAAAGTGGATGGAAGCGCAAAAGCGATTATTACTTTCGATAGCTGGTTTGGCGGAAAAAATGGCAAAGCGACTTTGGTCGCCAATGATTCATCGCTTCATTGGCATCTGGTAGATAAGCCCAATGGACATCAGAGTTATATTCCATCTTCTTTTTACTTAAAAAAGATATCGGGGAATTATGACGATGAAAAACATACCAAATAATTCAATAACAAGAATCACGGCATAAGCATTATTAGCCTTTGTCATAACTTCATTTCGCTC
Source organism: Brenneria sp. L4-2C (assembly GCF_040240335.1). Taxonomy (NCBI): domain Bacteria; kingdom Pseudomonadati; phylum Pseudomonadota; class Gammaproteobacteria; order Enterobacterales; family Pectobacteriaceae; genus Brenneria; species Brenneria sp. L4-2C. The sequence continues at coordinate 478,410 of NZ_JBEIAC010000002.1, forward strand.
TGTGATAATGTGATGCTCACGGTAATTAGCCATAAAGAAAATGATGCGTTAACACTACCGGGCAAGGCTATTATTACAAAAGATAAATGGCGGCATAAAACCTCTCGCAACCGTCACCGCCCTTCTATGCGGCAACGGTTGAAAAAGGTACGCGACTTTGGAAAAAGTCAGTTCACCCCGACGAGCGCAAACCTAGGGTTCCATCTGCCCCTGTTGACGCAAATGCCTGACCAGCACGCGTCCTTCGGGAATAAACTCCGTGCCAAAACGCACCAACCCCACCTCTTTTAATTCCGCTTCAATGGTGTAGCGCAGATAGCCCGGCGCAATTTCCGGCAACAGCGTCAGGGTGACCTGCTTTAGGCGCGGCTCGTATTTCAGCAGCGTAAGGCGCATGGTCGCCATCAGCAGATGCGACGTCGCCGGCAGCCCTTGTAATATCTCATTCATATCCGGCAGGCCATAATCCGGCAAATGCGCCAGCGTACCGGCGCGACTGTTGAGAATACGCTGCATATTATCCAGCACCGACATAATGACCTGCTGGCGCTCGTCAACCTGATGGATATCCAGCTCGCCGGTAAAATTAAAGGTCAGCATTTCATACAATGAGGGATTCATTGCGCCGTTAATCCTCCGGCAACAGTTTCAGGCCGCCGTTCTCCAGTTGGATTCGCCGCGCTTCGTCCGGATCCAGATCGTTGCGTTCCAACACCACTCGCCAGGTATCGCCCTGAATATCTGGCGAGCGGAATAGCCCGATCACCGCGACATAACGCGCACCCGCCTCCATCGGCATGTCCAGCCCCGCTACCCCGTCAGGCATTACCGTGACGTCGCGCTCAGCCAGAATGTCGCCCTTGAGCGTCTCATTCGCGCTGGTTAAAAGCGTCTGGTAATCCGCCCGATCGAACGCCTGGCGCTCTCTGAGCTGATAAACCCGGATAACCGTCGCCAACGGCGCGTTATTGTCATCGACATTGACCGTGCTCCGGGTGGTAAAATCGAGATGCAGCGTCTTGATGGTTTTGTAAAACAACGATTTCGTCATGGAAACCGTACCGTCAGAGACGCTTTGCGTTAACCCGCAACCGCTGAGCGTGGTAGCCAGGATCAAAGAAATTGCCGCCGGAGCGACACCAAATTTAAAAGTGATAACCGCCATCAATGGCCTCGCGTTTAACAGTATTGGGCTCCAGACCTCGATAAATACCCAGGTGGATGGTGACATCCTCCGAGAACCCGGATTGTGACATATTATTTTTATGACGGGCGTCCTGCTCGTCCCCCTTCGGGCCGTCGCAAGCGACGTTGAAAATCGCTCCCTGCGATTTTTTAAGACTCAACAAACTGTTACGACCAAGCAGCACCTCGCGACTGCCGAGCGTGGCGGAGGGCAACGCGCTGCGCGGCACTCTCAGACGCAATCTTGCCGTACATCGCCAACCGAGATAGACCCGTAGCAAAACCACCAGATCGCTGTGAAGCTGTCCATTCTCCATCCAGGCTTTGGCCTGCTCAGGAGTCGCTGGATAGAGCGTCAGTTCAAGCTGGCTATTCGCGTCAATGGCGCTTTTGCCAAGCACCTGGCGTTGGGACAAATTCACCGCGCGTTTGCCGCCGAGCGACACCCGTTGCCGGATGGCGACCCGCTGCGGGTAGTGCGCCCGCACCTCGGCATGCGTTTCGGGCGACAACAGCTTAACCAGCGAAACAATACCCTCGGCGGTGCGCGTCGGCATGCGCATGGTGCTCAGCAACGCCAGAAAACGAGAGATCGGCGTGGCGATGTGTTTGGCCGCGCCCGGCACACCCAACCCTATCAGCCCCAGCAGGCATTGCGACGTATTATCGCGCCCGCCGGCCTCAAAGGATGCCGGGTAGGAATACTTACGCCAGATGCGATAAAACTGCGTCAAAATACGATGATTGAAAATATCCAGAAACGCTTCCAGCGCCTCATGTCCCTCGCGCCGCTGGGCGATATCATCAAGATAGCTGGTCGGCAGCGGCGAATCGACGCCGTACAATCCGAGGAAAGTCGTACGAATGGTCGGCGGCCGTTCGGGATGCTGTTCGTCCCACTCCACCCGTTTCAGTTCGCTTACCGGAAATCCCATGCCCGGATGGGGCCGAAAACGCACCGGATCGTCTTTGGGCGTCAGCGTAGCGCCCAGCGGCGGCGCCGAGGGCTGAGCGAACTCGAGAAGCTGACAAAAACGATAGAAATTCGCTTTCGGCAGATTCGCCTGCAACGCTTCAATCAGCCGGGTATGCGCTGACTGTGATTCTCTTTCCATCGCAGGCACTCTCCGTTCGGTTGTATAATCAGCGTTAGCTGGGTGAAAAGATGAATATCGGCATACAAGGCGAAGAAGCGATTAAGCAGTTCGCCGAAAAGACAGATATCGCCCTTACCGCTAAACCCTTCATTGCTCAGCGTTACCTCAATATCCACCCCGCGCAGCATAAATCCTTTCTCGAAGCGCTGCACCAGGTGATGTTTCACGTCGACAATGGCCTCAAGCCGCCGACGATTCATTTCACTGTCGGTCCAGTCATAAAGCGCCAGCGTACCGCGCAGCACCTCGGCGTTATCCATCATGCTAAGAAAGTTCGACCCCAGATGGCTGAGCACCCGCCAGTGAAAACGGTCTTCCGCCGGCGGATAGCAAGGCATCGTCGGCGAACACAAATTACGTACGCGCAACGGCACCTGCGCCAACTGCTGCGCGCTGTCCAACAGCGTACTGCGCAAAGCCTTGCGCGGCAGTTGTCCATTGGTGCCGGTCATCCGCAGCGACAGCGTTTCGTCAGGAAACAATTTATCCGATTCGAACGCATCGCCGCCGAGGATCAGCCAGGTATCGTGCAGACCGGACGGTCCGCGCCGCACACGCGTGTGGAAATACCGTTCCGGCGCCGTATGGCGCAACATGCCGCCACGATGGCGGAAACTGGTAAAAGGCACATACTCTTGCTCTTTCACGCGCTTGGAAGAACGTACGCTGTCCACGGAATAGATTTCCGTATGCCCGTCCTGCACCCGCAGCGGGCGCAACAAATATTCATTTTCCAGTCCGGAAATGGTTAGCGGATCGGCGTCCAGTTCAAACAGGTTAATTACCGGCACGCAGTGCAACAGAATATTCTGCTCGCTAAAAGAGAGTTCATGCGGCCATGATTCATTCAGCACCACGTCCAACTCGAACCAGTCGAGATTATCCGGGAAATGAACCTTCTCCAACCCGTTAAGCTCAATGAACATGAACTTTTCGCGAAAGGTGAAATATTCCAACAGCAGTTGATAGCCGCTAAACGCGGCATCGCCTTTCGGCCACAGCAGATCTTCGCTGCCAAAACCCTGAGGAGAAAAATAGCCGTTCAACTGACGGCGCTCATTACCCTGCCCCGAATGACGCAGGTAGATCGTCTCGGTCTGACGGGTAAAAGCCAGATGCAGCGCCGAACTGACGGGGCTGTCCGCGTTGAGATAAAGCGGTAGCCGACTCAGATCCTCACGCTGCCAGTCCGCCAGCGCGCTGCAATTAAAGCGCAGGCGGATAACCGAACGCCCGTCGGCTTCGCTGTGCAGCGAGGCCTGACTCAGATCAAGCGGGCGCAGAAATAAGGGACGCGTTGTGCGATAGCGACAACGGGTGCCGCGTGCGCCGATCGGCCGGGAAATAACCTCAAATCCGGCTTTCACTTCATCACTGCTTTTCATATCCCGCCAGTTCGGCGCCAGTTCCACAATAGAAAGCGACGGAATAGTGCGCAGATAATGCGGCCACAGTAAACTGACCAGCCCTTCAGTCAGTTCCGGCAGGTCGTCATCCAGCTTTTCGCGCAAACGGCCCATCATAAAAGCGAAACCTTCGAACAGGCGCTCAACATAAGGATCGCGATCGCCGACTTTATCCAGATTAAGCATCGCCGCTCTGTCCGGATGGGCCTGCGCAAACTCCTTCGCCGCTTCTTTCAGGTAGCGCATTTCAGCTTCAAAATAGCGCAGGGTTAGATCATCCATGCTTTCCTCATCACACTTTTACCGGCCCGATAACGGCCGATTAAATATTTTAACACAGAATCAGTCGGTTACTGAGCGCATACCATCGCCGCCTTGACTGGGTCGATAGCGACCAGACCGGCGATGAGAGCATCGATTTGCTGCGCCAACGCGGTTTTATCTCCCTGACTGCGCTGCATTTTTACCCGCAGCATCTTCAGTAAACGCGCCCGGACTTCAAAGATCAGCTCTGGTTCCCAGTGTTGCAGTTGCAACGGCTGCGGAGCGCTATTCAGTTCATTGAGCAGGGGCAGCGCGACATCCGAGCGCCCGCCCTGCTCCGCCACCCGCGCCATCAGCAAACGCTGCAACCAGCGCTGACGCTGCGTCGCGATCTCGGGTAGCTGCCACAGCCAGACCAGCGCGGCATCAATACCCTCGGTCTCAACCCGCACCATCGCTTCGCTTTCCAGCGATAAAATATCGTTATCGCCCTGGGTTGCGCTAGCCTGGAGATCCGGTTCGATAGGCGCCTGATTACCTTGCACATGCTGGTCAATCCATTGCCGGGTAATTTCGTCGGCAAAGGGCGTGCCGTCGTTGTAGCTTTGCAATTCAAGATCGGGCAACCGCTCCAGAAACATCCCGAGGTCACGCTTGATGATATCACCCCACTGCTCATAAGGGTGACCCGATTTGCTCAACGCCTGGCAGGTATACCATTGTAAATCCAGCCAGAAATGGTTCACGCCCTCGGCAAACATTCGTTCGGTTTGTTCAAGCAGTTCCAGCCAGTGCTGCTGTTGGTGCAGGCGTTTTAGCTGCGCGCGCAACTCGCTGCGGGGCGGCATCAGGCGGGTATGTCCGGAAGCATCCTGCGGCGGCAGTTGATGCAGGGTATCCCAGCGTAAGCTTCGCATCAGCCGTGCGCTGGAAAGCCATCCTTGAGGCTGATCGCGCAGGTAGCGCGACAGCTCGCGCGCCTGATCCAGCAAATCGCGGCCGGACTGGATACGCTGCGTCGGCGGCGGACTACTGTGCATTGTCTGGCTGGCTGCGGGTTGCAGAGCCGATTCGCCGGATGCCGCGGACTCCGCTGCGGGCCGCGCCGTAGACGGCGCGCCGCCGGAGCGCAGCAGCCGTTCATGCATCGTTGCCGCCAGCCCCTGCAAGGCCGGTCGGTTCTCTTCTTTCCAGTCGGCGAACAGATGATCCAGCAGCGCCAGCGCGCCGACTATTTTTTCAAAATCCGCCGCCGTAACCTCTGGATAGAGGTAGAGGCTGTCTTGTAACTTGCCGCCGGTCAGCCACTCCAGCGCCAGGCGGCGACTATTCTTACGGGTTGGCAATAAGGTCTCGCCAAAAGTCGCCACCAGCCCCGCCAACAGTAGCAACCCCTGCGCCAGCCCCGCTTCCCCGTCACGATGCAATCGAGCCCAGATATAGTAAGTAGCGACGCGAACATCTTTACAGCGGGTGGTGAGCAAGGTTTCAGCCAGACTGCAAACCAAATCGGTATCTATCCCGGAAAGCTTGTTAACCTCATCGCGCATCCGTTGGAAATCGTCGTCATAGGCAGGATCCTCACCCACCGGCGACGCGCTATCAATCGGTTGCAGCCAGTGATGCCATCCATTCACCCACTTACGGGTTTCCGCCAGCGGGTCTCGTTGCCCAAAACAACTGATGATTAATTGTTGCAACATCTATGCATCCTTATCAATTATTCTAAAGACGGGTGGCTTCCTGATTAAATAAAAAGCTATTTTTGCACTTCTCATACAAATTTTCGCCAGAGCCACCGCCTTTCTTCAAAACATCTGCCGACATCAAGCTAATAACACAATATTTTAATTTATTTTAAGTACATATTTTTTATCAAAAACCTTCCCTGATAAAAAATATGACGTCGTCAGCGTTGCACCCTGCAAAGAAACCACAAATTCACCGTTTTTACTTGGCACGCCGCGTATAACAACACAATTAAACCGCACTGGCGAATCCGGATCGCAAAGATGTATTTTTAATCCAACATCTGAAGGGCTAATTGAATAATTAGCTCTAGCGCCATCCGCAGGACCGGCATTTCCAATGATAGTTACTTTGGCATAGTACGGTTTACCAACATAGCCATCAGGTAATTTATCCGGAGAAAACTCGACCTTAGACACACATCCCAAGATTAAAAGAGAAAAGCACAAAATCGTTATTCTTTTCATATGTTATTATGGTATTTTTTCAAACACCATAGCTCCAAATGTATTTTTAAGGAAATCCGACAAGGTTAAATTTAACTCTAGCCAATCCTTGACCTTAAGGAAAGATTACGAAGATCCGCATCCTGCAAGGACTGATGCAAGGTATTTTCTGTCCATTGCCGCACGTCGCATCGTCCTCCTCAATCCTGCTTTGAATTCCTTATCTTGCGATAATATATTTACGGCAATATGTCTTATTCCTGATAATAATTCCGCCGCATCACGAAAAAATTTCGCGGTTGTTAAATTAGCTGAACTGATATAATAACGAACATGCATTTCTGGCTCTTTTTTATGTTTTTCATTTCTGAGCGGAAAAATACCTCCACACACACTTTCCTTAAACCTTTCCAGGAGAAGGTATAATCAATTAGCTCATCTGGTATATCGCTAACGATTGTAATATTGTTTCTTTCCAACCATGACCTTTTTCTTCCGTTACATAACTTTTCAGCTCTGGATCATTACACGTATTGTCTAGCGGTTTCTGTCTGAACCGGTTGATTTCAATATGAACAAGGCAATTGCGATGAAGTAGTGATATTAGTTCGGCACAAAGTAAAAATTTTCCTGAATTTGCAGGCACTGATGAGAAAACGGTAAACCAACCTTGCAATAACCTGAAGTAGATCTAGGTAGAAAATACCGGCCAAGTGATAAGGAAATAGGGTCGAATGACATCATGACGCGGGTAAGTTTTTCCCAAAAAGACTCCGAATATATGACAGCAAACCGGATCTCGTCAGTAATTATACAGCACTGGATGTCCATATAGTCTAATATTCCGTGCAGCTATTTAGGTATGATTACATTCCTCCATCTCCCCTCGCCCCAAAAAACAAAAAAATTATTAATAATAATTAATCTTTAGAAAAATCACTTTTAATACGAATCAATTCCTCATAATCTGGATGTCCATCTGCCGTAACAGTAATACTTCCGTCAGGATAAATGTATTTTCTAAACTCACGACTTTCATTATCCACTGGCCATTCAGAATAAACCATTAAGTCTGGATTCGATATGGGGATTATTGTTATATTCTTTGTTTTAAAAGTCTTATATACTACATTCACATCTCCACCAAACATCCTTAAATATTTTTCATTTTTATCTCTAAATATTTTACTTACCCAAGGAAAATAATTTTTTTCCAAAACGACATCACCAGTTATCTCTTTATACTTACCGTTATAAAATTGAGGGGCGTTATTGTCAAAAACAAAAACGGCTCCAGAACCTATTTTTTCACCCCCAATAATCAAATCACGATATTCGAAATCCACTGTCACATTGCTCAATGCCCATAAACAAACACCCCAACCATTTAAAGGAATATCATATTTATATCCATTTGCACTATCTGAGAAAATAACTTCTTTATAATAATACCCCGGCACTTTGTAACTGCCGCCGTCTGCGCGTGGCTTACTTACCTTGCATGTTTCAGAGCGATACATCACTTTTAGTGGCGAAATTGCCATTTCTTTGGGTAAAGAGACTGAAAAACTCACCAGTTCACCTATAGGTAAAAATATTTTATTTCTGAAAAAGAATAACAAGAGAAAAATCATTAATACAGTGATGATTACGATCTTCTTTTTTGGCATGTTACCGTTAGATTCACTCAATTTCTTCCTCCGCCGTTTTCTTAAAACGCAGGATAGCAGTTTTCCATACCTGTTCTTTTTCAGATGTTAATAAGGTGGACTTCATATTTCCCTGAAGCGCCAAAAAAATCCTATTTCTAGTCGCCTCATTAGCTGACACTTTATCACCTAAGGTTGAGGTACTATCTAATTTTTCGCAAAATTTTTCCTTTTACGAACTCTATCTAAAGAGCGTTCAGGATCGACCAACTCAAGCAATTGATTATTGATAAATGGCATATATTTATGTGTCATTGAATGATTAGCGAAGTTTGTAAACGAATCCAGGTCAGGATTAGTATTATTAGGAAAATGTTTTTCTAAATCAGCTTTATCAAGGCACTGAATAAACCTCTCCTGTTCCTTCTCCATAGAACATGCCATAGAATCATTAATTGAAGGTACAAGATAAAACTTATAAGTCTCAATTTGTTTATATATTATATTTATATTGTCACCTATAGTAATCCCAGCTCCAACCCAGGGAACCGGCCTTTTTCTAGTCTTAACGACTGATTGTTCCACTTTAAAAAACAATACGACCTTCCCATGATGCCAGAATGGATTACCATATTTATATCCGCTTGCCTGAATTATGATCTGATTAATAGTTTTTCTAAAGCCAAGAAGTATCCCAAGAGGCCCTAACTTATCGTATAAATAGTTATCAAGTTCATACTCAGGAGGAACACTCGTAATGGTATCCGAATCATTGACATGACGAAAATGCGTAATGTTATCTAACTTCAGGATTGTCTCAGCGGTGAAAGTCCGAGGCATACCATATGTATAAAGAAGAGGCGTGTTATTTTTTAACTCCGCCGCATGTAATAAAGCTAAAGCGCCACCAAGGCTATGGCCGCAAATAAATAAATCTTCACTAGCACCATCATCTTTTACACTAACAAACTCCTTACTAAATCTTTTTTTTGCCAGTTCAAATGCGTCCAAAAATCCCTTATGTGCGGTACCACCAGGAATAATAGAATCACAAGAAATAGGTCGGCATGTCCCATCGGTAACAAAATCAGCCAACTTATCCGTCTCTGTTCCCCGCCATATCACAATTAATTGCGTTGAATTAGTTATAATGAAAAGTTGGGTTTCTCCCTTAGGTGAATCACCTTCAGAAGTGTCAAAAAATTGTATATCAGTGTAATACTGACGAAAAATCGCCTTCGGACTTAGAATACCGATGCCATGAGGGGCATGAGCCAATATCCCGGCATCTTTCAACCCAGACAGAGCTCCGTTCAATGTCATCTGGCTGTCGTTTTCTCCCGATGCAGCCTGCGCGTTCTGTGCTGCACGACTTAGACTTCTGGCCAGGGACAGCGCTTGTTCAAGCTGTTCGACGGCACTTTACATCGCGAGCACCTGGTGCGTCGAGTTCAGCCCCCATACCGACTCCACCCCGTTGTCGTTCATCCCCGACGGGCTGCGCAGCGGCAATCGCACGTCAAACTGGTAGAACTGCTGGTCGTCGGCGAACACCACCACCTCCCGCTTCAGCCGCGCGTCCATCTCGA